>NZ_QUIM01000015.1:255-78230 GCF_003480245.1 Blautia sp. AM42-2 | reverse complement strand
ATCCGGAAAGACTGATCAGCTCTTAGCGGAATGCGTGGTCAGATGAGCCGGAATTTGCAAAGCAACTGGGCACTTGTCCGAAATCAGCTGGATATGGATGAAAAAATCCAGGAACGGATTCGCAAATACGAGAATGGAGGATTCTGAGAATGTCCCTTCATGAAAAATGGGAAAATATAGACCATCGTTTCAGGATGCTGGACGCAGCTGATCAGGATGGAGAGGCTGGCCTGCTCAGCGAAGCATATGAGCGCCTGATTGCTGCTTATCAAGAAGCACGAGAATTGAACGATGAGATGGAAGAACTTTTAAAGAACGCTTTAATGAATTAACTCCAGAAAGTATCTCAGCATAAGAATGGGGAGGTTTCCCTCCCCAAAATATTTTTTCAAAACTTACACAAAAAACTTGACAAACCCGCAGGATATGCCATTGTTGCAGACAGTTCTGGGTCATTTGGGTCAGACCCCCTTACGATTTTCCAGTCTCTTGGGTGCCAATCCGCTATTCCAGTTAAAATAATGGAACACAATTCCTACGACATTGGAGATAGCAGCAATTGTCATCATCCGCATAATGCATTCCATATCCCTGTCATGGCTCATGCGTTGTTTATTGCTGAAATATAATGTTCCTAACAGCATTAAGCTGATAATGTCCGCTGTCACCATTAAAAGTGATATATTTATATCCATACTATCCCTCCTCACTCTCATCAGCCGTCGTTTCCTGCGGCACATCCATCTTTAGTTCAAAAGGAATGCCGTGTGTACGAATAGATACCTTCAGGAACATATTTACAGCAGTTGTCATATTCAGACCAAGCTCATTGAAAATTTTCTCCGCCCGATCCTTGATTACCTTGTCTGTACGAATATTCAAATTAGTTGTTGCCACATAAACAACTCCATTCAAGTATAGTATACTCGACAATGTGCCTTATGCCAGCACACTGTCATTATAAAAGACGCATAAATACCGATTTTTCTAACCCAAAGTTGCATTCTAAAATCACCAGCTGTTAATAGGGCTTTTTCTGTGAAACTCTATTAAAGTGCGTCTTCTTTTCAAATCTACCTTCCTCTTTTCTCGATTTCGCACCGTTAGTCATTAACCTGAGCAGACACTTGTCTTAAGTTGACACTAGGTTAACCACATTGGGTCTGACCCCAAAATCTTTTTTGATCGTAGTTTTCCGTTTTCAGCCCGGTAATCATACACTCAAGTCTTGCAACTTTTTTCTCATATGTATTGATTGCAAATTCAATACGATAATTTATCCCCTCAGATAAATTAACATTAAACACTTCATTTGCAATGCGATCCAACGAGCCAAGATATTTCTGCGTCCCCCAGTTCATGGCCACCAACACATCAGCGATAACCTGTTTGCAATAGTCGGTTCCATGATAATCTTTATGGGGTCTGACCCAAATGTTTCCCCTATTAAGCAAATCCATAGCAAGCTAAAAATTTTAATGAGGACAGACCCCAATGCTTGTGCTTGCGGAAAATTAAGCGCTTACGTTTTTTTAAGTATAGCAAAAAATCTAGAGCTGGCACTCTAGATTTTTCTGGCTTACTTGAAAATATAATTGCTTTTCTTAGCTATTCATATACTAACACGTTTTTCTTTTAAAATCAACTTGAAAACATGAATTGCTCAAAATATATTTTTATGCTATCATGGATTTGCTGTCGACTCTTTCCAGCGGAGGGAGGTGACTTATTTGGAATACATAATTGCTTTTCTTATTTCTGTATTGGCATCTGTAGTTGGCTACTATATTTGCAAGTGGTTAGACAGAAATGACAGACAGCACTAGCCCAAACGGAATAGTCCACCTTAACGGACTTGAGAATCCTGAAGCTGGCACTTCAGGATTCTTTTATTTCTGATCCTTTTTCTTTAAGAAAATCGTAAGGGGGTCTGACCCCAATGACCCACTGGCGATTACCGTGACCGGACTTACACCGGCAAGTGTAGTCCAGCTTTGCTGGACACACGTAAAAGAAAAGCCGCCCCGGTGTTGGCGCACCAGAGCGGCAATCGATCATCCAGAAAATGGACAACCCTCCAAACGATATATTACCTTTTTCTGGAGCACCAAACAATCAGAAAGTTTGTTCGGTGTTATTTTTGTACTCATTTTTAGAGAAAATAAAGAAGAATGGTTATGGCAAAGAAAAAGGCAGCAATATCATCACCGCTTCCAAGCTCTGACCTGGTTGATCTTTATATTAGAGTTTCTGTGCCACATTGGGGTCTGACCCCATATAGCACCCAAGTTTACCGTGTGTAAGTTTGAAAGTTTCAATTCCTTTTAGGTAAAGTACGACATAATAATTTAACTTTAGGAGGATAAAAATATGACGTTTCAATTCCTTTTAGGTAAAGTACGACAAAAGCAATGTTTGACTACAACAGAATGCGGGAAATGGTTTCAATTCCTTTTAGGTAAAGTACGACAACAGCATTTCCGCTGTTTTCAGATTCTATTAAATCAGATTTTTCTCATTTTTGCAACCATTTTATCGAAAAAGTCGGTCGATCGTTTTTCTGAGATTCCTGATTTTCCTTGAATTTCAGCCATTTTGTGGAACTCATGATTTCAGCCACGAGACTGACCGACTTTTTGCTATGGAACATAAGCTTCCCCGTTAATAATATTTGTATGGTTTATACGTTTCCCCAGTCAAAATAAAATTCTTATAATTTTGAACTTCGCTCTCCAGTAATTGGTAATAAGACATTTCTTTCCCTTTTATCGTAATCCTGCTCTTTAACTTTTCCTCATACATTTGCAGAAAAATATTCTTTCCTTCTCTCGATAAATACACACCTTGATTGGATGTTTCAAAATCAGTAAGCAGCGTTAACATTTTTTTATTAATCATAGTAAAAATGATCCGGTCAATAACAATCGGTTTAAAAATATCCGCGAAGTCGAGATTTAAGCTCTGGTTTCTTTTATTTGATGCATGCACCACTCCGAATCTCGGATCCAGACCTTTTTTCCAGATAATGTTTACGAATAAATTGTATAAGAGCGTATTTCCAAAGCTGATGCAAGCATTTATAGCATCCTTCGGAGGACGTTTCGTCCGTTTTTCAAATTGGAAATCTGAAGTCTCCAATATTTGATTAAAACAAGTATAGTACAATTGCCGCGCCTTTGCTTCAAGTAACATCATATCATTTACCGAAGGGGCACGGTTCAGCGCATCTATGTACCCGCTTATTGCATCAACTTTTTCTTTGAAATCCCCCTTATGCTTCTTATCATAATATCGTAAATTTGCACGAATATTATGAAGTCCTGCAATTTCCATCCTACGCGCAGTATCCATTCTTACGTCTTCATTTAAATAATTCTTGCTTTGCACCAGGATTATTTCTGCAGATTTCTTTGTTTTTTCCGGCAAAAAACTACCTATCAAGCGACCATATTTATCGAAAAAAGAAACCTTTATTTCCCTGTTACTAAAACTCTGCAATACATTTGATGCCAATGTTACATTCCCATATATATTAAGCTGATCCGACACTTCCACCGGGATATAGTGCTTCTTTTGTTCGTTTTCAAAAAGAAGTCCAAAATCCTGGCGGTTTAGAATTCCATCCGACGTAATATGATATCTTCCGTTTATAAATTCAAGCCTACTGTCGTGCCAGTTCGAATATTGGTTCACACTTTTATAAATATGCTTTCTAACATCCACCTTTTTGTTTCGAATGAGAATATCATATCCTAAAATACTTCTGGTGCTTACGTCGAAAACTCCACTCTTTTCTTTGTTGACAGTCAACTTTCTTCGCTCCAGCCTTTCTGTTAATTCGCTGTATACCAATAAAGCTTTTTCATAGGAATCCATGTAAACATAAATATTGTCTGCATAACGAATCCAACATAATTTGCTTTCATCTAATTCTTTATCAAAATCATTTAAATAAAGATTACTGAGAATGGGGCTGATGGCATTTCCCTGCACAATTCCCTGTGTCTTTCTGCTAATTTTTCCTTCAAAGGATATATCGCAAAACAAATACTGCTTTATAAGATGTAAAACAGCTTCGTCGGTGATATATCTTTCAATTTCCGGAATCAAATTTTCCAAAGGAATTGTATCAAAATAGTTTTTCAAATCTATTTCAATTACATGCCTCATTCCAAGTTCTACATATTCTTTTGCCTTGAGAACAGCAGGCATTACGCCTTTGCTATCCTGATATGCATAACTATTTTCACAAAATATGGGAGCTAAATAACGGTTCAGTTTCTGGGATAGCAACCGTGTAATAAATCGATCTATTACGTTCAAACTGGCTATATTTCTGCGCTTTCCAGTCTTATTCATATGCTCACGTATCAGGATGATTCCCGGCTGATATTCCTGATTCTTCAAATCCGAAATTATTTGGTCATGGTTCATTCTCCAGTACTTTTCCAATTCCGAAACGTGCATTCCGTCTGGACCGCAACCATCATTTTTCGTTGCGAAATGTTCAAATGCCAGACGCTGATTATTCTTCGAAAGCATTTCATCAATTGTAAACATATCCACCTCAGATAACGTTAGAAGTTGACTGCACGATACCGATTTGTTCCTTCTTTGTATACTTTACCGAATCCAAATGATAAATGATGACAGAATCCATTTGTGTATCAATAAGATGGCCTAATTCTTCTTTCAACGCCTTCAATTTTGATTCTGTAATATTTCCCTCAAATACAGACTTTTGTATATGAATCAAATATTTCCGGCATATTTTCAAGGCTTTCCCAACGCGTTTCTGATGGATATCGTATACCAGTATTACGTACATTCAATTCACACCTTTGTTTTATAATTCAATTTCTCATAGGTAAGGTACAACAGGGAATATGCAGCAATTGAAGTCTCATATAATCGTTTCAATTCCTCATAGGTAAGGTACAACGTATCAGGAAAAGAAAAGGCATTACGTGAGTGCAAATTTAAGTTTCAATTCCTCATAGGTAAGGTACAACATGGCGACGAATACGAAAACGGATACGATGACGGCAATGATGATGGGTTTCAATTCCTCATAGGTAAGGTACAACTCAAGATGAAGCAAAGGATTTACGTAATACGTATATTGTTTCAATTCCTCATAGGTAAGGTACAACGACAGCAAAGAAGTAACGAGAACAGTGTCTAAAGAAAGTTTCAATTCCTCATAGGTAAGGTACAACATCAGCATTTCCGCTATTTTCACATTCTATTAAATCAAATTTTTCTCTTTTTTGCAACCATTTTATCACAAAAGTCGGTCGATCGTTTTTCTGAGATTCCTGATTTTCCTTAAATTTCCGCCATTTTGCAGAATTCATGATTTCAGGCATGAGATCGACCGACTTTTTCCAATTTAATTCTTTAAAGTATTTCAAACATTCCAAATCCCTGCGCGTTTTTCGCCCCAAGACCTGTCTGGTACAAGAAGTCCAGGTATTTACGTTCTCCGCTTAGTTTATAAGTTCCATACCAGGCAGTAATAAAAGTCCCCTTATAACGAGTTACCAGCTTTTTCGGCATACTGTTTTCACAGATTCCCAGCTGTATTCCGGACGTAGGAGCCATTCCATAATAGGCCTGGTATTTCCGGTAGAAATTATCATTGATCATCTTGCAAAATGGTTCTTCATCCGGACTGAAATACCAGGTTTTTTCGCTTTTCAAATCTGTGGCATATACCGTCACCGGAGATTTCATTCTGATAAGAAGCTGTCTTTCTTCCACCGTATAATCATAAAGTTCCAAATCCACATCTGTATACACATGGTTTCCGAAAGTAACGCCCTTATTCCATATGCCTTCTCCCAGAAGCCGGATCAGAAGAGGTTCCGGACTTCGCACTTCAAAGGAAACCTCTGAGAAAAACGTTATCTTCTTATTTTCAATTCGATATTCCCCTTTCAACTGACTGAATTGAAACATTTTGTACTGCCTCTGGCCCCGCATGAATCCACCTTCATGAAGGAATTCCGCATAGCCCGGTATAATATCCAGAGACCGATAAATAACAGCCTGGAGAATATGATTATAATTTACAGGTAGTAAAAGGGGCTCATCCAACTCGATATGTATGACCAACTGCATGGTTATTGATTTCCCTTCCTATCATTATTCTTACCATTATTCTGCCATTTTTTTTCACTATAAGCCATGCCTAAATCTGTATCAAGAATATTGGGAAGATTTGCGTAGATCTTTATATCTTCTCTTTCTGATGCAAACTTTTTTCCTGAATTAGTGCCACGATTTCTTACAAACCATTCATATCCTTTCTCAATCGCCTTGTTTTTCTGGGCAATATCTTTCGGATAAGAGATTTCCATGTTTTCCGGAACACTGTCCAGACCAGCTATTTTATAAAATTCTTTTTTGGCATGAACACTTAAACCAGCCTGTTCATAGGTAAGAGCCGTTGTCAAAGGAGAAACTTTATATTCCAATTTTCCATCCTTCAGCGCAATTCTTCGTTCCTTCACTTCAAGCACCTTGCAGACAATACTTCCCATCCCCAATGGTTTTGCGCTTCCAAGCTTCAGACCCAGATTTTCTTTTCCACTGTTTAGGATCCAGACCAGCTGATTTAGCTGCTTTTTTGAAATCTCCTCAAAATAAAGGTCTCCACTAAAAGTAACTTTTCCTGTCACCGGTCTTACTGTTTTATTAAAATTGGATGGCTCTGCTTTAAGAATCCTGCTATTTCTGGAATGCCAGTAAAATTTTCTTCCACGCAATTCACCTGGTTTCGCTATAACCTTTCCATCTACCACCTGATAATCATAGGTCCAGAAAGTTGCTCCGTCAGGTTGCTTCAAGTAAAATTCTGTATTTCCAAGTTTAGGTCCGCCCAGTGCCTGAAGAGTGATTTTATTAAATTCATAATATTCCTCAGGCCTTCTCTTGTCAGTCACGTATAAATCTGTAAATCGTATCTTAGAACCACTGGAATCTCCATTTTTCCCAATGTGGCCAAACAATTCGCATGCCGGGCAGAAATTTTCTGTGCATGAAGCAAACTCTCCGGCAAGCATACCGAGGCTGTTATGAAATGCCTCCTTTGTTACTGTTGCAGGAGATAAATAAACCAGATTTTTTCCGACCGTGGAATAATTAACAGGAAAATACTGTTTCTTTTTATCCTTAAAGAAGTTCTCCAGATCCTTCCGGTACTCTATATAAGCATCTTTGTTGTTTTTTTGCAGTGCCGGCTGAGACAAATAGGAACTAATCACCGGAAACAGCTTGCGTTCTACGTCATCTCTGGAAAGAACGATATTCTTCTTGTACCTGCCTTCACCAGCACGAGCACTTTTCTCCGAAAACGCATGGTATCTTTTTTTCGCCTTACTTCCGGTGCCTCCCATTCCCCATTTCAGAAGATATCCCTTTCCGACTATCAGATCACCATTCCTCCAGTTGTTATATTCCATCGGACTTTTGCCGTTAAATGCCTTGTCTCCCACTGGCGTTGAAAAAGCATCTCTTAGTTCAAACATCCCCTCCTTATTTCTACAAAGAAGCGCAGGCTTAAACCGGACAGGTACCCGTTTCACCGGATATTCCTCACTGTTCAGCACTCCCATGCAGGAATCCGTTAACGTCTCATAAACATTTCTCACCACACCTCGCATCTCACTGCCTGGAATTACCGGAATATGATATTCATTCTCATAAGTTTTTCCTGCCTCCAGTTCCGTATAGGAAAAAAAGTCATAAGATTTATGATTCTCCACCTTTGTGGATTCACTAAATGCTGATTCCGAACTGGAATTTGGTATAAAAAGAGGTGATTCCGTTGTTATGCTGTATTTTATCACACCGGTGTGGCGGTCGGTATCTGTATAAGCTTTCGCCTTTTGTGCCGGAAAATTGATAAAATTATATGGGTTGATAAATTTATCTGCCATCTTATTTCACCTCTTTCAATCTGTAATTCTCGATCCGCATAAGGTCGTTTTCATCGTAAGTAATATAATTTACTACTTCTACCAGCCCTGAATCTTTGTCTGGTTTTTCTTTTTTATTTCCCAGAGTGACTATTTTTTCCGTGTAAATGTCCTCATGTTCCACAGTCTCATCGCTGATCAGAGTTTCTATTTCCCCACTTCTGGTCTTGATATAACGATACTCTCTGGTATCATTAAATAAGTGAAGCTCCAGAAGTTTTTCCGTTAGTTGCTTGTCTTCCAGAAGCTCCTTCCGACTATATTTCTCATACTTCACCTTGTCACGGTATAACGCATATAGTGTTCCCCGTTCCGGGATACTTGTCAGATCCATGTTTTTCACCTCTTATGTGCGCAGAGACAATTGAATGCTTCCGCGATGAATTGGTTTTCCAGTCTTGGTTTTCCGTCAATGAAAATCACACCTTTCGGATACTCTTCAGAAGTGTCCGGGGCAAAAACCCCTCTTCCTACTGCCGTTTGTCCCCCCACAGCCAGATAGCCGTTCCGCAGGTCATTCACTGCCAGAAGAAGAATTCCTGTCATCCATTTGGCATCCACAGGCTGTTTTCCTTTTTGCACTGCAATTTTCAGGGTAAAATGTCCGTCCACATAAGTTTTTTCCTTATACAAAGCTCCATCGTGTACAGCAGATTCGAAGCGGCTGATTCCAGTACGGACCATAGTAAGCGGTCTGGCATCCAGAATTCTTGCCTCACTGATCACAACATTGGACGCGTGGCCACTGCCTGCATTTACACTCTGTCTCGCTCCATCTCCTGCGTCTGTCGCCTGGTTTCCAGCGGTTTCCTCAACGTATCCAAACATGATCTGCAGAATTTCTTTTTTCTTCACAGGTAATTTTGTACCGCCTGCTTCCAGTTCTCCCAAAATCTGTTCTACCCGGTGACGGATTGCACCTGCAAAGCTGCTGCCTGAGATCACCGGCACTCCGTTTGAAGTGATATGGACAAAATCCGGTTCATTCTTTTTTGCCGCATACTGCCGGATACTGATGCCGCCTTTCATCACAAGAGGGACTTCAATATGGATCATTCTTCTGGAATCCGAATCTGTGTGTAGCCAGTTTTCCAGCTCATTGGAAGCTTTCTCCCAGGTGGAAGCTTTATAGGCATCTGCATATTTCAGATAATTGTCTTTGCCATAACTTCTGACTGACAGTCTGGTGATCTTAAATGCTCCGAAACCTCTGGTTTTCTTACGTCCCAGACGAATCTCTCCCTGCTGGATTCCCTGAAACACAATAGCAAGCTGCTTTTTCATCTCTTCTTCCAGATCCCCCTCCCTGACAACAAGTTCCAGATAAAAATGTCCCTTCAGACCGGTTTCCAGGATCTCCATATCGAATTTGCAGCCGTCTTTTACAACTTTCTTTTCATTTAACCCTACTCCATCTCGCACACCGATCACAGGCTCCTGGTCAAATACAAGATCTGAGATAAGAAGCGGGCTCATTTTTCCCTCTATATCGTCTTTGGAAAAGCCAAACAGCTCCCATTCATTGTCCTTTTCCCCGATATAAGAACGCATGGCACCGGCAAGGGAGCTTCCTGGCACAAATGGATTGCCATCGAAATCCAGGAGTATATCGGCATCTGTCCATTCATCTTCTCCAGATGCTACATTCAGCGGAGACTCCAGCTGGATTTGAATATAAAAAACCAACCGTTTTATAACTGTTTTCATTCTTTGTTGTCTCCTTTCTTCTGATTTGTCTTTACTAAGTATTTCAGTTCTGCCAGATATGCACGGTAAACCTTCTTAAAAAGTCTTTCTTCTGTCAGTTTATTTTTAAAGCTGCTACCATAGGCTTCTGTCATCTCTGCTTCCACCTGTTTTCCGATTTCTTCCGGATCTATCCGCTCGATCAGGAAAGTACACAAACTGTTTTTACTTTCCTTTTCAATCTCTCTGACCTCATTTTTCATGTTTTCATAGGAATGTTCTGTTCCGAAAAGGACTCTCAACTTCGCTATTGCTGCATTCATGCTATCCATTTGTTTCTGGTCAAAGAGGTTTTCGTTTTTCAAATTTTCCCGAACAGCCTGCTCGAGCCTCTTTTCAAATTCTTTTTGAAGAAGTCCGTCCAGAATTCCAGTGGTATCCTGTGACATTATTTCTACCATTCTTTCTGCCGGTTTTTCTGCCCGCACCTTTTTTACCACAACATCAGAGCTTTCTGCCGGTTCTTTTGCCAGAAGTTCTCCAAAGCCTTCCGTTACACGTTCTCCTACAAACTTTCCATTCAAAAGTCCCATATCAAATCCGTTTTCTGAGTGAAGAAGGAAGGTGCTTCCTTTTGCCAGTGCGTATACTGCTGGTTTCCTTCGCTGCCAGGTTACATTGTATCCGCCGATGGCATTAAACTGGATATATGGTTTTTCCAGATGAAGATCCCGGCATCCTGTCATTTTGCATAATTCTTTTTCTAAAACCCGAACGTCGGTGGTAAACATTCCCTGGTCGTTATACAGAAGTACATCTGCCCCCAGCGTAAGAATTGCCCGCCTTACTATTTTGTGTTCTTCTTCTCTTTTTTCTACAGAATCCAGTGTAAAATCCACCGCCCCAAACTCACTGGAACGTCCATACCCCATACGTACCTCACCCATAGCTTCCACAGCTTCTATGATCTGCTTTGTCTGTTCTCTGCCGGCATATATGTATCCGCAGAAGTTCTGCCCCGGCGAAATTGCTGCAAGCTGGTAAAAACTGGAACCGTCCAGTCCGGTCGCACGTCCTACGGATTTGTCTGACGGTCTCTGGTGATGGTAACTGATCTCTGTTTCCACATCCTCTATAGTACCGGTATGATCCATATACCGGATATTTGCAGGTGTCATCTGCTTATCTCTGATTTCCAGCGGATCTGTCAGAAGCATATCCTTTATTCTCATCTCTCCGTTACTGTCGTAACGCTGATCCTTTACCTTTTGCAAAGAAATCTGTCCTGGCACACATCGTTCTTCTCCGTTTGTGATATAACCATTCGTTACGATTACTTCGCCGCTTTCCAGAAGGCGACTATAGCCTTCCGGCTTCAAGGCACCGGCGATCAGGCCAAGAATCTTGCTGCCTGCAATATAATCTTCTGTCGCTGCCTGATTCCCCTGTGTGGATTTACAGATCATCGCACTTCTCAGGCGAACAGTATATTTTATCTGGTTATGATCATAAAGCTGGTTTTTATCAAGGAGTACGTGCTGCCATCTGTCAGATTCCAAAGTCTCTTTCTGCGCTTTATCCAACCCGATTAGTTCCATTTCCACCAGCCCCAGCCCTCTTGTCCTAGACATTCCCATATGTTTTACAAGGGATACTGCCTGTCCAAGAAGTTCCGGGAAAGATACCTTTCTGTTCCAGTTACATTCTGCCGTAAACACCAGACCTCTTTTCACAACCCGAATTCTTCTCAGGGAATTTTCCTGGACAGTACCTGTTTCTGAATTCACTGCTGTCTGCGTCCGCATATAAGTATATTGGTTCAGTACATTCTGAGGACTTTTCAGCTCTGCATGGTGGCATTTTTTCAGAGCAGCTGTCACTTTCTCATAATTTTCTATGTAAGCATTCGAAAGAGAAAAAGCTGAATTTTGTTGTCCTTCTTTTCCAAATATTTCATGCATTTCTGCATCTGCAATACCAAGTTCCACCATTTCCTGGGCCACTTCCCGAATACACCCCTTTATTCTTTTTGCCGGAATATAAGGAATTCCATTTTCATCATATACCACATCCGTATCTACCAGACTATTATGGGTATCGCCAGAACATGTACAAAGATCACTAAGAAGTCTGATTATCAATTGCATTTGTCGTCCTCCCCTACATACCAATCCATAATTTCTAATGCGTCATACCAGATTGCTGCATTCTTCTCCGGATTTTCCAATTCGGTATATCCTCTCGACTTCAGAAAGGAAAGTATACCTTCAAGTTCTGTGTTCCCCATAGGAATGGCATCACGAAGTTTTTTCGCATTGCTTCTTGCCAATAAGTGTTCCTCAGAGTTTGACTTTATCTTTTTTCCCCCGAAATATATCATCCACTTCATCAGTTGAGCAATGTTATAGCACTCGTTTTTCTCATTCATATTCCAGTTATCCTTTTCAAACGGAACATAGTATGGACGGGAAATAAATTCTTTTCCGTCTGCTGTATAGTGTCTGTCACGGTACGTATCAAGTTCAGACGCCCGAATATTTGTACAAATTTGATAATCCAAGAAATTGCCAATCTTATCATATCTTCCATCTTTACCTTTACATTCTGGCTGTTTAGCTCTTTTCTTTGCATTATCGCAGCATGCTTCTGCCACCTGATACGCATCTGAAAAAGGAAAATGACTATTAAAAAATGCAATTCCTCCACAAGCTGAAAAATCACCTTTTTTACTGATATTCTCCAGGAAAAATTTCACTGCCGGAATAGCAAGTTTTGCATTGCATACAAAAGTAATATCATCTCCCGCAACAATAATTTCTCTGTACAATTTGTGTTTTTTTGTGTCTTTTATCCGAGGAGTCAAAAACTCCATGTATTCTTTCATTTCATCTACTGTCTGGCGAAAATTCCCAGAAATATTTAAAGATAACTTCCGCATTTTTGTAATTGCATCTTCATATCCCCTAATGTCTTTCATCGTATTCCGAATTGTGTTTCCCATACTATTTCCATCAATATGAAACACTGCCAAGGTACTGCTATCCCCTTTTTCTGTAATCATGTTATCAAAAAGTTTTTCATCTTCCATCTTAGGAAATGCGGCTCTTTTCAGGCTTGCCTCTGTGGAATAATAGTTGCCTTTTGTATCCTTACTCGTTAACGGATAGCCCGTAATCGTATCCACTGCCATAAATGGCATTGCACCCACAGGCATGCTCAACGGCATACTTGCTTTGATCTCACGCATCTTGTTATTAATTGCATCATAATCCTTTTTGTAATCCTCTGTTTTAGAAACCACTGCTACTGCTAAATTCAGTGAATATGTTCTATCCAATAGATATTTCGCCAGAAATCGATTTACTTTCTCACATTCTCTTCCATGTCGAAATAATACATAAGCATTTCCACCACCGATAAACATAATCTGCATTTCGATTTCCTGGTCTTCCAGAAACGCCTTTGGATTATCTTTCTTCCAGTCCATCATATAGGTCGACAAATTTTTCTTCTGTATACTCACATATTCCCGCAATCCTTCTGTGATAATTTTTTCTACCAGCACAGAGGCTCCTACAATTTCTTTCGCTGCATTGCTTTTAAAAATGTAGCTTTGAATCCCGCGCACATCATACATTGCCAGAACCTGCTGATCCAGTAATTCCGCTTTCATAACTTTCCTCCTGATTTCATTAGTATTCCCGAAATCCCTGAAAAACAAATAGTGTCTCTTTTTGTACCGTCCCATCCTCTTTCACATGTTCTGTGGCTCTGCGTTCTGAACAGCTTGCTAACACTTTAATGCCTCTTGCTTTCAGCTTTTGAACTATCCGAAAGCAGACTACAAACTCGCCCATACACATAACAGCCGTCGGCTCCAATGCCAATATATCTCTTATTATCTGCTCTGCCAGTTCTTCCAGACCTGAATCCGTCAGATCACATGCCACTGCCGGAAAAGGTACATCTACTATTTCTCCATATTTTTCTGCTGTCTCTCTTTGCATAACCGACCATAACCTGGAAGGATGATTCGAACAATTCACAAATTTTTTCATTTTTTCTTACCTCATCTATAAAAAGTCAACCAAAGCAGTTTTAATAAGCATACTTCTTTTTTCCTGTCATTTCAATATTTTTTGTTTAATTTTCAGTCCTTTCAATTATAAATCCATCACTTATTGTGTATTTATGATAAATATGGTAGTATTATTATAAATATTTCATTCTGGAGGTAACGATATTATGGAAATAAATGCACTTCTATTAAACTTTGAAAAGCAATTACATATTTCCGAGCATGAGAAGACTATTCTCACTGGTTTTTTACATTTTCTTGTCAATCGTTGCAACTCACAAAATGTAATTATTCCCTATGGTCTGCTTATACAATATGATGAAGACAGTTCTTACCAGACTTTCCTAAGCATTTTGGAATCTGTCCTTCCACAACTTAATACCAAAGACAAATATCTGTTAAAACACGCCACAGAAAAAAGTTTATCTCAGATAACACTAAAAGAGTATTTTAAGACTCCGAAAGAAATCTTAGTCCTTACAGATTGCGAAGATGATGGTTCCCTGGATTCTATCATCTCACAATTTCAATCCACACCTGATATTATCAAAATTGTATGTGCCCCTACCCATGTAATAGAAAATCGCTTTCGTTCCAATGAGCATTTCTTTTACCGTGTTCTGGCCCGCCATATTCATCTTGAAAAACTACACTCCGAAGAAATCACCTGCCACTTTCTTAATCTTTTCAAACAAAAAGGTTATACAGCCACTTCGGATTTTTCAGATGAATTAGCATATTATATCGAATCCATATACGAAACTGCTGACTTAAAAGCTTCTGAATTTGTGCAGGATTTAATAAGGCGAATCGAATTACAGATGGAAGAGTCCAATGGAATAACTGCTTATAGACAGGGAATTCCTGTAGATATCTCTTTTATTCCTTATTCAAAACGAGTTTTATCACGAAAGCAGAAAGAAATGTATCCTTCAAACGCTTCTGACCTGCCACAGATGATTCCAATTGAGGATACGCAAAAAGTAATGCCAGATTTCGAGGAAAATGAAGCCGAAACCCATACCCAGACTCACCAGTTTGTTCCTGAACATCATCATACAAATGTACTCCTGCTTGCTCTAAGTACATTTCCTGGTCAGATGAAGAAAAACAAATTTGAATATAATTTCAATGGACATCAAGGAACTGTTATTGGTCGTTATCAACTGGATCCCATTCCTAAAATGCTGGATGAATTACTTGCTGAAAGCAATGAAAATCTTGACAAAATTATCATGCTTTGCACAGATAAGACCCTTAAAGAAACAAGTATCACTACTCCTGAGAATATCATGATGAATATCTCACCTCTTGAATATTTCAAGAATCAAATTCGCAATTATATGAATCCTAATTTGAGTGATGACGAACGCTTCACTCCGATAACATTTTCCCTGTTTTCCCCTTATGACGGAATCCAACAGGTTATTGATACGCTGCGCGGCATAAAAAATCCAGTATTATATCTGGATACTCATGGTGGCATTCGCGGTATACAACGTATTATGGAAGCAACCATCTCTCTTTTGAAAATAGAGGATATTCATGTTAAAGAGGCATTTAGTGTAGAGTTTTCTGAAAAAAGCAAAAGCAGTATTATTACCTCTGAAACAGAAAATCTAAAAATTTTTGACTTCGTTTCAGGTATCAACGAATTTATTTCCTGTGGAAGAGCTAACACTCTGATGAGCTATTCCTCTTCTCATTCCAAAATGGATTCTTCCGAACAGGATTTTATAAATGCAATTCAGAATGTTGCCAATGGTATTCAGTGGTGTTGTATTCCAGAATTTGAAAATGGTTTAAAAAATCTTCAAACATTTTTTTCTAAAAATGCTAGGGCTAAAACAACCGATATAAATACTTCATATCTGGAAATTTATAAAACAGATATAAAAAAAGACTATAAAAAACTTGTAACCCAGCATAATGTAGCTGATGAAATAGCCTGGTGCAGAGAAAAAGGGTTTTATCAGCAGGCATTAACACTGATTGAATCCAGAGTTTCTTTGTTACTTATTGAAGATTGGAAAGTCTTAAAAATAAATCCCAGTTACACTCCCGTACGAAAAGGAAAAACTACTTGTTACAAAGTTTCGGAAGAATTTGCCCCCGCCACAGAAAATGACTTTTTTAATGCTTTTGTCTACCGCATCACAACAGATATTGTAAGAAACGATACAACGGGACTTTTTTTAACTCGTCCAAAATTTAATCAGTTAACTGAACAGGATTATACGCACTTTTTAAATGCTCTCCAGACAACACCACGCTTTTCAACTTCACCTGCCGCTATAAATAATTATTTAAAGAATGCTTTAAAACACCCAACTGTATCTTTAAAAAGCAAAACACAACAAGCTTTCAGATATGTTAATGTACCGGAATGTATCATTATTTCCGACTCCATTGACCAAACGGTTTTATTCCAACTACTCATATTACATAAAACCTTGAAAGATGTGCGAAATACCATGAATCATGCTTCCTCTGAATTGAACTACAAATTAGATGCCATCGTCCTCGCATTAAAATATTATATGATATGGCTGGAACAGATTAATCCAAACCAGAATTAACGTATTCTTTTCCATGTAAGCAGGTAATTGTCCATATCTGTTAGCACCTACACTTTTCTGATACAATCTTTTTTAATAATGAAACGAGATACAAATGGGGAGGTTACCCCTCCCCATACAGTTATCAATCTGCATCATCGTCTTCTATCGGTCCGAAAAGTTCATCAAACTTTGCCTCAAGCAGTTCCTGCAAAGAGTGGGTTTCCTCATCTGTTTCTTCATCAACATACCTTGGTTCAGCTTTCTTTTGTTCCACTTCAGTGTTACGCATAATCTTTCGCATAGCTTCAGCAAATTCTTTATGTTTATCGCTCAATTTATTTATCCCCCTTAGCCTTAATATTCTCAATCAATCCATTAGTTCATCTTTGTATCTGCCTACATCTCTCCTTAAAAATATAGGTGTAGTAATCACCAACGTCCCTCAGTACCCTTGTTGTCATAGATCTAACCAACTCATATTTGCCTTCATCAATGAAGTGCTTGGCCATTTATCACATGAACTACTTCATTCTCATCATAAGCCAGAAAAACAAGTGTATTCACTGAACGATCGTCTCTAGGATAATCATATTCTATTTTCTGATACACTGCAGGTACGATTAGATCGCCTTTATAATCCACGACTCCCATCTTATTATCTGCTGTCCAGACAAAAGCGAACTCGCCACTATAAACATAGGATATCTTTACGAAAGAATCATAGCTGGCAAGAATCCTGATTTCTTCTTTACTCTGTTCAAACGTGCATATTCCGCAAAAACAGAGCACTCGCTCCGCATGAGCGGAGCGCTGTTCCGCTAGGAACGGATCATTGCACTGTTGGTTAATAAAGTTACTTGCTTTCTACACGTCTATCGCGACCTGGAAAGTCTAATCGATATGCTTTAGAGGTCATGCGGCTGAGACATGCATCTGCATATGTGTTATCACCAAACAATTGGTACCAGTTCGCTACTGGCATCTGCGAGATGATGACTGTTGATTTTCAGCAATCTCTAGCTTCGATGATTTCAAAGAGATCACGGCACTTGTCAAGATTTAAGTCCATCAATCCAAAATCATCTATAACAAGAAGATCATAATCGGCCATCTTGTTTGAATACTCATAGTAATTATCTTCACTATGCGCATGGGCGGATTCTTGAAGCAGATAATTCGCACGGATATATTTAACAGTCCTCATTTGATGTAGTGCTGTAACGCAAAGTGCACATGCAACATGCGTTTTGCCAGCTCCTGCTCCACCTGTAATCAAAAGATTGTTCGGTTCATCGATCCAATCACCTTTGGCCAGTAATTCAATGACATGTGTGTTTAACTGCCTCTCGTGCAATTTGCTCAAACAAATAAACGCTGCTGTCTCTGGACTGATGCATCCGCTCATGATCAGCGGTCCTTCGACCACTGATCATCTTTTTGCCCCGTATGTGACTGTGTGATTCTTTGGTAAAATTCATCATGGAAAATATCATATCTTGTAGAAAACACCGGTTTCTGGCCACGGCGAAAGACGATTGTGCGGCCGACCGGGAGATACAATATTTCGTCAAGCGGCACATTCATTTTCAGGCTGAGTGCCTTTGCTGTCTCATAATTATTTCCGCCAAAAAACACATAACTATCACATTGGTCAATGATCTCTATCGCTTCATATTCGCCGTACATTCGCTTTAACTGACTTTCTGACTGTAATAAAATCCCGGAAAAGGCAATCCCTTTCGCCCTGCAGATACTCAGTTTTTCAGGCATGTCGCTTACCTTTGCTCCGGTTGCAAAGTCGTCAAAAATGATATCTGTTGGAATCTCTAACGCTCCGGCTGCGCTTTCATCTGCAATTGTAAATAATTCTGAGATCGCCTGAGACACAAAAATGTTGGCCAAACCATGAAGTGCCTTTTTTACGGGGCTTGTCGTAATGAACAAAATAGATTTTTCACTGGCAAACTTATCAAAATCAACAGGCGGCTTATTTCTCATATTATTTCTGATACTTGTTGTAAATGCTCTCAACGTTGGATTCATGGAAACGTAGATCGATTTTGCGGTTTTCGCTGCCGCCTCCCGGAATGTCTTCCAGCATACGGCAGCATAACAATCCGGTGCCGCTTTTTCGATTGTTTTAAAAAGTGAATCCAGTGATGTCGTTATTCCACAACCAGATTCCTGGATTTTCAGACTGAAATGAAGATTAAGCACATCTGCAAAGGTTGGTTTATTTTTCGTCATCAGAGTTGCTCCAATCTCCGCACCCAACAATTGCTCTGAACTTTCATCCCAGAAAGGATCCGCATTACTATGCTCTTTTCGCTCATTCGCCATAACAATTGCATGTGCCAGATCTGAAATATCCTCCTCAGACTTGACATAAGCTAACGGATCATAGCAGCAATTCCCTTTCTCCGAATCCGAGAGATCCAGGTCATATACTGTAAACCCAGCTGCTTCAAACAAAGGGATATACCTGTCCGGAATATCTCTTTTGGTGAGAATCACACACTTATTATTAGGATTTTCCACTCTCAGTGCCTCCATAAGCTCTGGTTCCACATAAGATTTCGTTTTTCCGCTCCCGGTGCCTCCCACAATCAAAACGTTACGATTTAAACCCGTTTCCTCCGGATCCCCGCTGTAAATGCAATCGTTTCCAAGAATCATTCTCTCCGTACTATTCATTCGCTTTCCTCCAATAATTTCCCGAAATCTATGATCTCATCCACCAAACCAAAGTTCCGGCTCTCCTCAGCGCTGAAATAGTGGTCATAACCGGTCGCTTTCTCCACGGTCTCCTCTGTCTGTCCTGTGTGTTTTGCCAGAATTTGATTCATCTTATGTTTCGTTTCCAGCAAGGATTCCGAAATGGATTTGATGGATGAGCTGTTGCCGCTCACGTGGTTTCCAAGCAGCGGCTCGTGAATCATTACTTCCCCGTGTGGGAGTATATACCGGCCATGATTACCGCAGGCGAGTAAAATCGCTCCCATAGAATATGCTCTGCCAATGCAGAATGTACGAATAGGGGCTTTACTTGCCTGAATGACATCGTAATACACCATTCCGGAGTTGATACAGCCGCCAGGTGTATTAATCAAAAGGTCAATCGGCCGGTCCGGATCCTGCATATTTAAAATCATGATTTTCTTCACAAACTCACATGCCGTTTCCGGAGTAATTTCTCCCTCTATAAAGACTTTACGGTTTGACATGAGTTTTGCATCCCCGGAAATCTGAAAGATTCCGTTTGAACTTTTCTCGATAATATTCATGTTTCCTCATCCTTTTCTTTTTTAACAACGATTTTTAATCCTGCGTAGCACGTTGGTGTTTCAATCCCCCGCAAACCTTCAGCCGTTTTACGGTCGCTGTCATCTGAACTCTACGCCCCATCCACCAGGCGGTACATTCATCTCTGAAGTACAGGTATAGAATATAAAATTTTCAAAGAATTCTCTGTCTCGTATCGGCAAAAAAAGATACAAAAAAGAAGTTCTGCGACATTTTTAATTAATATCACAAAACTTCTTTTCCAATTTTCATCTGATCTTAAGCGTATACGTTCCGAAGCTCTATTATCCGCTCAATTTATTTCATAAATTTAAATAATCACATTTTTGCTTCTACTTCTTTTTTATAATTTTCCAAGACACTCAATGTTTCTTTAATCATAGGATCATTCATATCAAGCGGCATTTCCAGCTCAACAGGAGTGTAACTATTCCAATTTCGATCAAATATGCCATCACCATAAAGATTTTTCTGGCAAAGGACAAAAACGTCTTTTCCCATTCCAATGGCCATACCCGTCTCAAGCTGCAGCCAGGCAGAAGAATATCTGCGATGCGTCGCTTCCAATTCCTTCTCAGATCCTTCTTTATCTCTATAGAAATAGGCATGACTGCGTTCAAGTCCTAACACAATAATCCCATGGCATTCTTCTATATATCTTCTGACCTTTTCCATTGGATTCCTGCGATCAAAATCTGTCATTACACAGCGCACAGGTTTAATGCCAATACTTTTAAGTTTACTGCAAAATTCTTCTATAAACTCTGACTATTCAAACGTATGTGGCGTAATGGTACTAATAAACATAGGAAACGTTGGTTCAACCTGATTATGTTCAATTTCTTCTGCAACTTCTTTGTTCTTCCGGTAAATAACTTTACTAGCCTCAGTTTTTATATATCTTTCAATGATCAGATTTACATTTTTATAAATATCATCTGCATCAGACTCCAGATAATTATTCTCTATTCCTGTGTCATGTACTAATCGATTTCTTTTTAAGCGAATTTCGTCAGCGCGTCTCATAATATCTTCAATTACCGTTGCATCTGTTGCTGATAATTCATATTTTGACGATCCATTATTCAATATGTTACGTAATCGCGCAATCAATGAGCTTATTTCTTCTGTACTGATATTCACATTTAAAAGGACAGACAAAATATCTTTTAACATTGACTCCACGAACACAGCAGACCAAATAGAGGCCGAAAGTAACTCTCTATTCTCAAACGCCTTTAAACAATTAGACAAATGAATCCAGGTTATATTCTGGAAATACTCTTTCTTTTTTACAATCTCTTTATAAGTCATCGTATCATTACCTCGTATTGCTCTTTAACAGGTCGGATTTAATATTATTTTCTCGAGCGTTATTTTAACTTTATCCTATTTCAAATTCTCTGTCTCTGATAATTTCTCTTTGTTTTTTAATACGATCCTGGATCTCTGACAAAATATAATTATCCTCAGACGCAATAACCCGAATATACGGTCCGTAACTTAATAATCGAATCAATATTTCTTTTTCATCAAGGGCCGAATAGTACAATGTCATTGTAAACTTATAACTCAAAGGATCATACACACATTTCTTCTTCCAAAGAGAAAATTCTGTCAGAATTCTATCCGGAAGGTTCTTTATTCCCTGGTAAAACTCTATCTGTATAGATGTCATTGTTTTGTCATATAATTTATCAAGAATTTTTCTCTGTTCTTTTAAGTCAAAACATTCACCCACTAATTCTTCCACCCGAACAATCCTTGGAATATTAATGATACCAATTTTTGATTCTGCGTTTTGCACATGCACATACCAAACCCTAAAAACATCGTCCCGTCTTGAATACTCTATACGCACCGGTCCACAAGTTGCATGTCTCTTTTTACCTTCCCAATTTCTATAAACAATATGAACTTTCTGTTCATTTACGATTGCCCTATACAATGCTCGTATATGAAACAAATCTTTTTCGTTCACACGGCCTTTCTGTGCAATATGTTTTTTCCCCTTAGAGATCCGCCCCTCAACATTGTATCTATCAAAATAATTTATGGCATCAATCTGTAATTTCTCCACCTTAAATGGCGCACAGGACAAACACTTCCTGACAACATTAATCTGTTCCGGAGACAAGAACACTCTTGCTAAGGGATCATCCAACACAGACAATAACCATCTTACCTCAATTTTTGTAATCGGAAGCAAATCATATAAGTAATCTATTTTGGAAATATTAAACCTTACTTTTCCATTATCATCTACAAGCCCTGACTCCAAAATGTACTCATATAATGCATTCTTCACCCATTCCTGTTCTTCATCAGTATAATAACCTAAAACTCTGCTAATTTCTTCTTTGAGATTACAGTCCACGGTATGTTCGCCATCTATTGATAAAACCGAATTTGCTAAAATAATAGAATACCAGCTAAATAGTTCATTAAACAGAGCCCCATGTCCCTCTGTATCTGAAACAATATCTCCCTTCACAGAAAAACTCTCTTCTATATATTTCTGATCTGTATTTTTTTTATATTCTTCTCCTTCATCGCCGTTCAAACTTCGTTTATTGAAATATACATTCCACATTGCGTTAACGTCACCATCGATATCCAGTAAAGAGACAGGTATTTTTTCTGGCTTAGTAACCCGCACATAGAAGCTGCGTATCCAACTTCTCAATTCTTTTGTTGGAAAAATTGTAATTATATGGTCTTGTTTTCCGATTCTGCTTTCCTTAATTACTCTGTTTTTTATGAATTGTTCCGTTTCCGGATTAATAGAAACAGGCATTTCAAAGGATATCAGTCGACTCTCCCATTCTTCGTCAACAATGCAGTCATTGACATCAGTTCCCCAGATATACGGTAACATTTTATTTGCTAATACAACCTGTTTTACCAAGTCAGTTTCATCGATTTTTATATCAAATAATTTTTCCTCCTGCACACTCTTTTTCTTTCCTGTTTTGGTTACAGTATGCTTAACTTTACTCATAGAATCAACGTGTGAATATAACGTTATTTTATCGATAAACTCCAAGCGCAATGCTTTTATTCTACGTTCCAGAATGTGATAATATAAAACATACTCACGTCCATTTGAAACACTTATTCGAATTTCTAACGGGATAATCAATTCTTCACATGCTTTTAAATTTGTTCCATGAGAATATTGAAGTGCACAAAGATATCCATTCTCTATCGCAGTCAGAATGTCTATCATGTTGTAATCATATAATGTCTTTTGAACATAATTATGCTTGAACCGAAATATCTCCTTCTCTGTTTGTCCTTTTTTTATACCACATCTTTCCGATAATATAGTTCCAACTTCACCTAACGGATAATATTGAGAAAAGAATTCACACATTTCCAAAAATTCTTCAGTGAAAAGGCAGGAATCTTCGGTATCACAAATCATTGCCATCGTCAACGGGGATTTATACCAAAAATGATTCGCCTTCTCCGATGCTTCACTGCTAAAATACTTTTTGAAAACAGAATTATCACCATCTGAATCTTTATCCCGCCAGGCTCTCCATTGTTTCTCCAGCCATTTATTTCTTTGTTCTGGATTATCTCTAAGATCTCCAATTACCCCTAATGAATACAAATATTCTGTCCGGTTACTGAGATTCGCATATTTATCTTTGTAGCTAGCCGGCATAAATCGAGTATGGACAGACCAAATGTTTAATTGACGGTTAAGTCTTATTGGATCATCTGTATCCCCGTCAGGTTCATTCTCAGTAACCATTTTATCTTGTAACTTTTCTATCCAATTGCTAATAATTGCATATTCAACAAGATTTGTATTTTCTAAATTCTGAGTACCCGCATTTCCCTCTACAGAATACAATTCGTCCTGACTTACCGGGAGATCTTTTGTTTCTCCATTAAATGTTGATCTTCTGTCCATATCTAAAAGATAGTTAAGATAATCACCTATTTTGCTGAGATTATGTAAAAAGTAAAAATCATCGACCGGGTTATCCGTTCCGGAAGGCATCGTTTTCAAAACAATCTGATTTCTTCCTTTTTTTCTTTTTTCAAAGTACCATTTTTCTCCAAGAATTTTACTGAAAATTTTCCATCTATCCTTAACACTTTGACTTCCTTTTATATTTTGATCGTATGATTTAAACCCATATGTATAGTAATCGCGAATACTATTCTTAAAAACATCATCAAACGAACTGGTTCCGACCAATTCGTCAAATATTAGTTTTGACTTCTCAAGAATTATTCCCATATTTAATCCCACTCCACTTCTTATGCTTTCGTACCATTCTGACGAATTGATTTTTCATTCAAAAGATTCTATTCCATCAGGTTATTATCCTAACACGTTTTTCCCTGCCACTATTTTAACACGGCAACAAAAAGAATATAAGAGAGAATACTAAGATTTCTATCGTTTTACATAACAAATAATCTTTTCAAAAGAAAACAGATTGAATTTAGTGAAAAAATGTAATACCATACAGATAAGACTACAAAAGACGCTTCCTGCAGCATTACTGTTCATATAAAACCCATAGGAAGGAGACAAAAATTCATGGAGAAAATGAGGATAGCGCGCAATCTGCGGAAACAGCTTGAAACGGAATATGATATGAATAACTGCTATGAATTAGCAGAAAAATTAGCTAATGCCGGTTATACGGAACTGAACGATGAACTCCGGTCTAAGATTCTATTTCTGAAGCAGATTTGCAAAGAGGTGCGTGCCGATAATTTCTACGTAATTTCTTTACTGGCTGATTGTTCGTTAGATGATATCAGAGAAAGATATTTACAATATGTGAAATATACAGGAGAAACGAAAAGTAAGCCAGAACAGCTCAGATTTTCTTCAGACGGAGCAGCCTCTTATGTTACTGCGTTACATGAAATGGGTATCGTTGATAAACTCGTGGATTCCATAATGAAATCAATTATAAAGCTTGGATGTATTGCAAAATCTGTTGATGCTATGAAAACTATCATAAACGATTTGGATTTTTTTGAACAGCCTATCGATATTCGAAATCAATTTATATGCGAAAATGCAGAAATCCTGTTTAATGATTATTCAAGAGAGGCAGAACAGGTATTTCAAACTCTCTGCCAGAAATATGGTAAAGAAAATGGATTTCTCTATCTGAAAGAGCATCCCGAATACATTCGCCTTGGAATAAAAGCAATGCAATAACTGTATGCTATATTGTAGACACGTTAAATTACATAGAATTGTTAATTTGAGGAGGGCTCCCTCCTCATTTTTATGCTCATTTTTTCCAAGCCTCTTCAATAAAATATCTTATTTTCAAAATCCTATATTTCCCCCTCAAAAAATTTTGCAAATTGTTCTTTTTTAACTGTTAAGTTTTGCTTTCCGTATCTCTATATCTAAATGTACCCGGAAAAATAAAAATGTTTTTGCAAAAATAAAGTTCTTTCTCGTGTCTCAATACATCATGTGATCAAAAAAAGAAAAATATTTTTGTAAAAATGTTAAGATCTGTTTCCAATATCGCAATACATAAGTGTAGCTGAAAGAAACAGTTTATTCAAGGAGGAAGAAAACCATGACTCAAAAAAAAGTACATCAGAAACGTTTACAGAGTCTCGATAAAGGCAGGGTAAAATCTCTTGGTCCTGTCGAAAAGCTTACCATGAGATATGCCGGCTGGGTGGATGGAAGACATGGGCTCCTCCGCTGCAGTCAAAACGGAGACTGGCAGTCGAGTGTTCTGAAGCAGGAAGTCGATTCCTACGAAGAATTCTGCGCTGGTCAGATGGGACGCTTAAAGTTCGAGGAAGAGGACGAGTTCAAAAAGCTCAATATTCTTTTCGATACGGTTGTTCCGCTGAAAACAAACCTTACTGCCGCCAAACAGGTTTTAAAGAACGCCCTTGCAGAAGATGTCGACCTCACACGCCGGAAAGAAGGTGAGGAAAGTCTTACTGAAGTGCAAGTTGCAGCTCGAAGAAACCGTGAACGAGAAGAATCGCTTCTCCCGTTTAAAAGAGCTGTCGCCGAATCCGAGAAAGCACTTTCCGATACCATCGAAGCCATTTTCACCAGCCTCAGTCAGGTCACGGAGAGCTTTGATTCTGCTGCCAAAATCACCAATCGTGTTCTTCAGCATCATCAGCGGCGCATTGATGTTTACTGGCGGTCTGCGATGCGTCATTTGCCGGATCTTCCGCCTCTCCCAAACGTAACATTCACCAACAACTCTGAACAGGAATTTGCAAAACACTATGAACAGGTGGTGCAGCGTGCGGAAAAGCTCCGTCTTACCCTGGCATCTGAATTACAGGAGGAGGTACTCTAATGTTATTTGGAAAAAACAAGAAAAAAGAAAACAGTTTTATCAGTGAAGTAGACGACAGCCGTGTACTCGTTTATGACTTCCGCCGTCGTACCAATCTGCTGTTCGAAAACTACAGAGCTGTCGGCTACAAAAAGCCGGAGAACTACCATCTGGAACAGTTAAAGTCGGAACTTACCGATACCCTGACCCGCCTGATCAACGCAAACGCCGTTGACGCGGGCAACGAGGACTGTCTGATTGATAAGATCCTTGCTCCGGTCCGAAGCGGTCTCATTTCCCTTGATGACCAGTCATTGGATCACCTGGATTTTTATCATCGACAGGATGGGAATATGTCTGCACATCGCGCGGACATCCAAAGAATTCTCGAGCTGATGCGCGAAAAAGAAACCGTCCTGGAAACCGAACATGCACATACCCAGATGCTTTGGAACAAATGTTACGGCATCAAAGAAAAAATGGAGGTTGTTGAAGATGAAAGATAATACATTTGCACTGAAAATGAACAAAAGTGGAGAACTCCTGCTTGAAAATTCTGATGACGCTGTCAAAGCAAAATACAAACCAGACAGTCTGTTGCTCTGCGCACCTGTCTCCTATCTGCTTATGCTCTTCTGTGTCGTAATAGATATTGCATTTTTCCGCAGTCTCTTCGTACGCATTTCTTACGACTCTCCCATCATGATCTGGGGCCAGGTCGCAGGACTGGCCTTTGCAGCAGATGTTGTGGCCGCCTTTGCAGGCATTCTGGCAAAAAAGATCAGACAGGGACTCAGCCACGATAAATTCAATCTGGCATTGCTGTTAGCTGTTCCGATTTTTGCCCTGATCATCAATGGTGTACTCCGTTTCTCCACCATGTCGCTCTCTTCTGCAGACGGAACAGTGGATGCCGCAACGATCGCATTAACGATTATTGCCATTGCAACTCCTGTTTTTACATCTGTCGGCAATTTTGCCATCAGCTTCGAGCTGTACAACCCGCTGGCAAAACAGCTTTGCCGTGAGGAAATTACACTTAACGAGCTTAAAAACTATATTCGACGTCTGGAAGCAATTCAGGACGAATGTGACAGCTTTAACTCATCACAGATCCAGGACGCAGACCACCAGCATCTTATCAATGCCAAAAAGGATCTCATCAACGATTCTCTGACCCTTCTGGCTGATATGAGAGTGCAGCTCATGGAACAGCTGGGTGATCCCACCTCAACAAATGTCCTGAGTAAGTCTCGTTCTGATGAAATCTTTGATCGTCTTGGCAGGGAACTGGCTGCCCTTGCAGCTGCAAGCGGCGGAAAAACCGCTCTCCCTGCCATCGACAGAGATGTTCCAACTAAAAACCACGTTGTCAACTTTTCAGAAGCTGTTTAAGGAGGAAAAATACGATGAAAAAAATCACAAAACTTACATGCACTTTTGCTGTCATGGCTGCTGCACTTTTCGCCTTGACCGGATGCAGCAATCCAGATCCTTCCGCTGAAACCAGCAAACCGGCTGTCGCTTACGTTATCTCAAACACAGCAAACTCCAAACCAGTAGACTCATCCGCCCCGCTCATTCAGGATACTATGCTTGATGCCACTATGAATTACGGCTATTCCTTTATCGTCCGCGTAGACGGTGATCCTGCACTTGTATCCGCGGAAGATCTCAACATTGATGAACAGTACAAAACTGCTTCCAAAGAGAGACTGAAAAGAGATGCCGCCAGTAAAGCCTCCAATCTCCTTCAGATTGTGGATGGTGTCACCCCTTTAAATCCAGAGGCCGACTATCTGGCGGCTATCCGCCTCAGCGCCTCCTCACTGCGGAGCCTGGATTCCAGCTACACTTCCCGCACCATCATCTGCTGTGGAAGCGGACTGTCTACATCAGGTTACTTAAACTTCCGGAACAATCTACTGTCTGCTGAGCCCCAGGTAATTGTTGATATGCTGAAGGAGCGGGAGGCTCTTCCTGATCTGAGCGGAATTACCGTATATTTTTTGGGTATGGCGCAGGTGGAAGCGCCTCAGGAAAAACTTACTCCCAAGCAGAGCAATAACCTTACCAGCATCTGGAAAGCTGTTGTCGAAGCCTCCGGCGGAGAATTCGTATCAAACGACTATATTGCCGTATCTGACGAAACCCGCACGACAGATTCCCTCCCCTCAGTCAGTGTTGTAGATATTCCTTCTGATACGCCGATTGTATTTGATACGGATGTTCTGGAACAGACAGATGCAGAAGAATCCAACGCATTCGACGAACCTGTTGCTCTGGAAGAAAGCCAGGTGGAATTCGTTGCTGACGAAGCAGCCTACCGTAACCCGGAAGCCGCTTTGGAAACCATTCGTCCCATCGCAGATTACCTGGCGGAACACGAATCCGTCTCTCTCCTCCTTGTCGGCTCTACGGCAGGAGATATTACAGATGAATCCGCCCTCCGCCTGTCTCAGGCCAGAGCGGATGCCGTAAAAAAAACACTCTGCGATGACTTGGGCATTGATGAAAGCCGCATTCATACCCTTGGCATGGGTTCTTCAGCTCCCTGGCACATCAGCAACGGCGGGTACGATGGTGCCGCTGCCAGCAGAAATCGTAGCGTGACCCTGATCAGTGCCGATACAGAACTCGCCCAGAGCCTTATGAACAATCATTAATTTCAACAAAAAAGACACGCTTTCCGCTTCTCCCACAGAAAGGACATTTCACAGTCTATGATCCAAAACATAAAACGCAGAATAAATAAACCTGTTTTCCTTATGAGTGCTGCCTCAGGCGGCACTCTCTGGTTCTTCTGTAATCATCTGTACTCTGTCTATCGTTTAAAGATTTCAGGTTTTTTGATGGTTCCTGCCCTGTGTACCTTATTATTTGCTGTTCTGTTCCTGACCGTATGGGTAACTCGTCCTTTTTTGCTCAATTTTTCTACATCTTTGAAAACAAATACGCATATTTTCGCATTTGTGCAAACAAAATCATTTCCACTCGTTTTCGTATTTCTTCTGGATACCCCTCCGCATTCGCGAGCAATTCAGTCACATCTTTTTTCGTAAAATGAAACTTCAGATTCCCTCTATATAATGCTTCAGAAAGGTCCAACTGCTCATCAAACTCACTGCATATCGTTTTTGCCTGAACCTGATCCATCAGTGCATACGTATCCCCCGATAAAGGATAATCCATCGTTGTATCTGACAGTAGCCCTGCCCCATGATCAAAAATCGGGCAGTATGCATAGTCACCTTTTCCATTCATCAACACCGCTATATTATGCGTATGACGATCCTCGTTCAGGAAAAATGCGTCTATCGTCAACAGCTTGTTCATATAGACGCCAAAGTTTTGAAGCCCGGTCATACGCTCCACCTGCTGTACCAAGAAACGTAAGCGTTCTTCATGTTTTGGAATTCTATACAGGGATTGATACAGACTTTCTCCAAAAGAATTTTTAAACAGTCTCTCCAAAGTGATAATCTGCCAGTCCTCCCTCAGAAAATTTCTACTCTTTACTCCGTTATAAATCACAGTTCCATATTTTATTTTTTCCAGATTGTAACATACAAATTCGTCTTCCGCCAGCGTTGATTTTTTCAGAAGATGCGAGATCATATACTCTGCCAATCCCTCATATCCTGTATAATCCGCTTTGTACCAGATTCCGTTATTCTCCCATTTTAACTGGTTTCCTTTTGACGACTGACGCTCATTCGTCCTGATATTCTGTTCAAATAATTCTATCATCCATCTACCTCTCTATCCATAGCCAGAAATCATCTTCCGCCATCCGTCCTTCCGTTTTTTCTATAATCATAATCGGATCGTAAAATGGCAGTCCCAAATCTTTTAATATCAGTTTCATCTTATCTCTGCTTTCCGGAAAGCATCGTGATTCCAGAAATTCCAGATACTGATCATAATCCGGTTCTTCCACAACTCCGAATGCCCGAAACATAATTTTGTCTGTATAATTTTTTACTTTTACTTTCCGTTCCTGCTCATTCACATCGATCAAGGTACATACATTCTGCCCATACATGTACCAGATTCTGAGCGGCCATATTTTTTCCGGAACTTTCACTTCCTGTTCGTATTCTGGATATTTTTGCAGCATTTTCAAAAGTAAAACAATCGGTCCGCGAATCACTTCTTCACTTCTTTCCCAGCGCTCTACCGTTGGCTTGGAACAATTAATCAGTTCCGCAAACTCCTTTTGCGTCAGATGCAGTTCCTTCCGAAGTTCCTTGATTGCTTTTGCCGTTGTATATTCTGGCGTTATAAATAATTTTTCTTTCATAAACCTCACCTTTCAGCTTTATAATTCCCGACTTTTTCTTTATTGAATCATAAAAATCTGTATTTGTAAACGAAAAACCATTATTTTGATTGTTTTTACATCTTAAAAACCATCATTTTAATTGTTTCCCCATAGATCTCAACATCTCACCACACTCTTCCAATTTGTCGCATCTTTTTCCGGATAAACTCACACAAATTTGACAATTTATGATACACTAAGCTAAGTGACATCAATTCTGAATGTTCTGTGCTCTGGCGCAGATTTATCGGAACTGAAATTGACTTTTCGATGCATAAACCAAACGATTTGTGGCATACGAAGAAAGGAATTCTTATGAAAATTATCTTTATCCGCCACGGTGAACCGAATTATGAGATTGATTCGCTGACTGAAAAGGGCTGGCGTGAGGCTGAGCTGCTTTCGAAGCGCACGGCGAAATGGAACATCACCGATTTTTACTGCTCGCCGCTCGGACGCGCGAAGGATACGGCTTCTTTTACGCTGAAAAATGCGGGCCGCGAGGCCGAAATTCTTCCGTGGCTGCGGGAATTTGATGCGCCTGTCCTTGATCCGGAGACCGGAAAGCGCCGGATTCCGTGGGATTTTCTGCCGGATGTGCTCGATGCGAACCGGGATCTCTATGATCATGATCTCTGGACACAGAACCCGATCATGAAAACCGGAAACATGGATGAAAATTACCGTTTTGTGACCGACGGACTCGATACGCTGCTTGCACACTACGGCTATGTACGGGACGGCTACCGCTATCATGCCTCTGATGAGACGAACCGCGAGGCTGTCATCGTCTGCTTCTGCCATCTCGGCGTTACCTGCGTCGCGCTGTCCCATCTGCTCAACACAACGCCGGTGCAGCTCTGGCAGGGCCTGTTCCTGGCGCCGACTTCCGTCACGATCGTCGGAACGGAAGAGCGCAAACCAGGCGAAGTGTACTTCCGCTGCCAGACCGTCGGCGATGTCCATCACCTGCTTTCTGCGGGCGAACCGGTTTCGTATTATGGAGCGTTTAACGATCCATTCCAATTTTAACATCCGTAGACAAGAAGTCCCTCGCTTCTAAAGCGGTGGGATGAATTGTTAAAAGAAACATAACGGCAGTGGCGGGCGGAGAGAAATCGGTATCCTCCACTGACATGAGGCAAGTCACAGTCGAACTATTTTCGACATGTCAGACTCCGTGAAAATACCGACTGTGAGTTGAAACAAACTTTACAAAAAGGGAGCTTTTTATCATGAATGAAGCAAAATTAAGAGAATACGCAGAGCTGATCGTAAAAATCGGCGCAAATGTACAAAAAGGACAGCGCGTCCGCCTGCAGGCCGGTGTGGATCAGGTTCTACTTGCTACCATGGTCACGGAAGAGTGTTACAAAGCCGGTGCAAGCTATGTTGAGCTGATCTGGGAGTGTGGTCCGATTAACAAGCTGAGTTATCAGTACGCCACAGCCGAAACCCTCGGCACCGTTCAGACCTGGGAGGAAGAGCGTCTCAAACAGATGACCGTAGATCTGCCGGTCCGCATTTTCATCGACTCCTCCGATCCGGACGAGCTTGCCGGCATCTCTGCCGATCTGCTCTCTACCGTTCGTCAGATGCGCGGGAAAGTAACGAAAAAATACCGCGATCAGCTCGACGGAAAACATCAGTGGCTGATCGTTGCCGCTCCGTCACCGGCATGGGCCAAAAAAGTATTCCCGGGCGAGCCGGAGGATATTGCGGTTGAAAAGCTGTGGAATGCTATTTTTGATTGCCTGTATTTAAAAGAAGGCGAAGATGTTGAAAAAATCTGGCAGGCACACTGTGACCGCATGACCCAAAAAGCCAACTGGCTGAATGAACAGGCGTTCCGCAAACTGCATTATACCAGCAAAAACGGCACCGATTTCACAGTTGAACTGATTCCGGGCGCAAAGTGGAGCGGCGCTGGCGATATCAACCATATGAACAATACCTTCTATGTCCCGAATATGCCGACCGAAGAAGTTTTCACCAGCCCGATGCGCGGCAAATGTGAAGGCCGCCTCGTTTCCACCAAACCGTTAAGCTGGTCCGGCCAGGTTATCAACAACTTTACCGTTGATTTTAAGGACGGAAAGGTTGTCGACTGCCACGCAGAACAGGGCGAAGAGGTTCTGAAGAAAATGTTCGCGATGGATGAGGGCGCCGCGATGCTCGGCGAGGTTGCACTCGTTCCGAAGGAGTCCCCGATCAACCAGTCCGGTCTGATGTTCTTTAACACTCTGTTCGACGAGAACGCATGCTGCCACGTTGCCGCCGGCGCCGGCTTTTCCGAGGTACTGGACGGATTTATGGATATGAGTGATGAAGAAATCCTCGCAAAGGGTGTCAATGATTCCCTGATCCATGTTGACTTTATGGTTGGATCGAATGACCTGCATATCGTGGGTATTCACGAAGACGGAAGCGAGACCGATGTCTTTGTAAACGGCACCTGGGCTGAGTAATCTGAATAATCATCGCCCCATCCTTTCCATCACTTTGCAAAACACCACCGCCGCAATCGTACTCGCAGCCGTCGCAGCAAGCGCCGGTCCGACAATTGCTGTTGGGTGGACGCTGCCGTACTGACTGCGGTACGCAATGATGTTGACGGGGATGAGCTGCAGAGAAGAAATATTTAAAATCAAAAACGTACACATTTCCCGGTTCGCGGTTCCTTCTGGAACTGCGGCCGGGTTTTTCATTTTCCGCCGCTCTTCCTCCAGCTCCTCAAACCGCTCCATCGCCGCAAGCCCCGGCGGCGTCGCAGCCGCGCCGAGTCCGAACACATTACAGATCATATTCATCCCCGCCGAGCGCATCACAGAGTGATCTTCCGGCACTTCCGGAAACAAAAACCGCATCACCGGCCCCATTCGTTTCACCAGCCCGTCAATCACTCCCGCCTTCTTCGCAATCTCCATCAGCCCTGCCCAGAACCCCGTCACCCCAACCAGCGAAACCGCCAGCACCACCGCCTCCTTCGAAGCCTGAATCACCCCCTCCGTCACCTCCGGCATCCGTCCCTGCAGCGCGCCATATGCAATTCCGAGAAGCAGCATGGAACTCCATAGAATGTTCATTGCATCACCTGACTAAAAAGATCTTTATAAAAATATGCTGACTTTATATTTTCCATGATTCGAAACTCAAGTATACACCATAATCCCACAAATTTTTATTATGCCGTCGTTTTATAATGCTTTCTAAAATTGATATTTTAGTTTTATACGTATATAATAAGGGTGGTGTTTTAAAATGAAGAAATGAGACCTGCATTCAGTGCCTGCTATGAATAATATAATGTGATATATAATTACCGGTCAACACACAGATTTTTCCGTGCATTGGCCGGTAATTTTTTCATTTAAAAATCAGTTTCCTGTCTTCCCTTTTCTCATATAAGGGTTTCGATACAGTGAAATCACAAGCTCCGCAGCCATGAAGCACCAAATGATCGGTTCGCACCAGATTACGGCGCTGTAGTGGTAGCGTGGAATGAATACCATGGCAAAGATAATCTTTCCAAACAGCTCAATAAAGCTCGACAGCAACGGCAGAATTTTCTCTCCGAGTGCCTGCAGTGCCAGACGGCTGCAGTTGACAAGCCCGAGGGCGAAGAAGAACGGGATGGCTACGCGGAGGTAGCGGGCGCCGTTTCCGAGGACGGTCGGGTCGGATGAACCGGAGATCAGGTGTACCATGGTTGGTGCAAGCGGGGTGACGATTACGATCAGGCATGCTGTGACGCTGAAGCAGAAAATGTAAGCGTAACGGATGCCTTTCCGCACGCGCTCCCAGTTGTCTGCGCCGCGGTTCTGTGCAACGTAGGTGTTGACGGCCTGCGCCATGGAGGAAAGCGGCATCATGGAGAACGAAAACAGCTTTCTCGCAGCGGTATGTCCGGCGATAGTTTCATATCCGAGGCTGTTGATGCCCGGCTGCAGAACGATCGAACCAACATAAATGATGCTGCTCATAAATCCCATCGAAAATCCCTGCGCCAACAGATCTGCGTACAGTCCGCGGTCCAGCGCGAAGTGGCGTTTTTCCGGAAGCAGGATTTTCGCTTTCGTAACAATATAAATCAGGCAGAGCACAACGGAAATGCCCTGTGCAATGACGGTTGCAATCGCGGCACCCCGGACACCCATGCCGAAGGTGCGGATAAACAGCAGATCGAGCACGATGTTCACCAGCGATGAAAAGATCAGGAACACAAGCGGCATGAAGCTGTTGCCGATCGCCCGCAGCAGGCCGGAGCACAGGTTGTAGGCGAACATGACGAACAGGAAAATCGAGAGAATCGAAATATAGCTGTAGGATTCCTCAAGAATCTCCGCCGGTGTTTTCAGTAGGCGCAGCAGCGGATGCATGAAGATCGTCGCCAGAATGGTAACTACCAGTGTGACGGCAACGCCGATGACGATACAGGATGCAACCGATTTTTTCATCCGGTCCGTCTCCTGCCGTCCAAAGCAGCGCGCCGTGACGATCGCAAGACCGTTTCCGACGCCGAACGTAAATCCGGTCATCATCTCATAGATGGATGAGCAGGCACCCATCGCCGCAATCGATGAGTCGCCAAGTGTATAGCCGACGATCAGCGTATCCATCGTGTTGTAAATCTGCTGAAACACGCGGGACGCCATAATCGGCAGGGCAAAAAGCAGCAGAGATTTCAGGATCGGGCCATGAAGCAGATCCACCTGAGAACTCCGCCTGGTTTGTGTCTGTGACATAAAGAAAATTCCTCCCTCTAAAATAATGCATTACATCCATTATATCAGATGAAAGGAATTTCTGTACAAAAAAATATAAAAATACAGCAGCGATTTTCCTTTTCCGTTATTCTTGTCCCAGTAAATACTGATAAATATCTCTCTTCGTCACCCCGCGGTCCTTTGCGACGAGTTTCATGGCTTCTTTCCGCGCAATTCCCTGGTCTTCATATCGTTTCATATGCTCTTCAATCGAAATTTCTTCAAATGCAGCCTTTGCCTCGTCCTCGATTTCCTTCTGGCTTCTGCCTTCGATGACCAGCACACATTCTCCTTTTGGGTCTTCCTGCTCATAACGGGCAATGGCATCTTCCAGTGTCGTCTGCCATGCGGTTTCATGCTTTTTCGTCAGTTCCCGGCAGAGCGTCAGACGACGGTTTCCCATCGTTTCCAGAAGTTCCCGCAGTGTCTTTAAAAGATGATGGGGCGCCTCGTATACGATCATGGTTCTGGTTTCGTTTTTCAAACGCTCCAGCGCCAGTTTATGCTCCTTTTTATCCGGCGGAAGAAATGCTTCGAAGACAAATCTTCTCGTCGAAAGTCCCGACAGTGTCAGTGCCGTCACACACGCGCATGCGCCCGGCAGGCTTGTCACTTCGATGCCTGCCTCGTACGCCATCTTCACCAGCTCCTCACCCGGATCAGAAATTCCCGGTGTTCCGGCATCCGTGATCAGCGCGATATTTGTTCCCGCCAGCAGCTTCTGCACCAGCTCGCGGCCCTTGTCGTATTTGTTGTATTCATGGTAACTCGTCATCGGCGTATGAATCTCAAAATGGTTCAGCAGCTTAATGCTGTTTCTCGTATCCTCCGCCGCGATCAGATCGACCTCCTGCAGAATGCGGATTGCACGGAAGGTCATGTCCTCCAGATTTCCAATTGGTGTTGCACACAAATATAATTTTCCTGCCATGTTCTTATCTCCCGTCTCCATATAATTCCCGGATGTCCTTTGTATACACGCCCGGCGTCTCATACACAATCAGCGGTTTCTCCACGGTAATTCTCGGATTCCCGCCTTTCATTGCCTCGATCAGCACCATGTTCGGCTCCTTGTCCACAAACGGATAAACGAGCTGCATCCTTTTTGGTTCCAGATGATATTTTTTCAACGTCGAAAAAATCTCCGCCAGCCGGAACGGCCGGTGCACCAGATAGAACCGTCCTTTCGTCTTTAAAACCGCCGATGCCTCTTTCGCAATATCATCAAACGAGCACAGCACCTCATGCCGCGCAATCGTCTTCGCCTCAAGCGCATTCGTCAGCCCGTGCTGCCCTGTCATATACGGCGGATTGCACGTTACCACATCAAACACTCCTTTTCCAAACTGCTGCGATGCCGTCTTCACATCTCCCTGGAAAATCTCAACATCATTTTCCAGATGATTGTACCGCACACTCCGCTGTGCCATCTCGGCACTGTACTCCTGAATTTCCAGCCCGGAAAAATGCTCGCCGTTTGTCTTCGCCTTCAGCAGAATCGGCACAATTCCCGATCCCGTGCAGAAATCCATCGCCCGCTCCCCGCGCTTCACCTTCGCGTAGGATGCCAGCAGCACCGCGTCAATGCCATAGCAGAAAAGGGATGGATTTTGTATCATCCAGTAACCGTTCTGCAGATCATCGAGCCGCTCACCCGGCTTCAAAAATTCTTCTTTTCTATCCAATGAAAATCCCTCCTCCTGCTGACCGCCCAGCGCCGCATCACACAAAAAGAAGCGTCAGTTTTACCCGGCGCTTACTTTTTTCAAAATGCATTCCAAATCAATCTTATTCCGGCTGTTTTGCCTCTTCCGAAGAAGCCTGCTCCCCGGAGCTGTTTCTGTCTTTTTTCTTCTCTTTGCCTTTTTCCTTCTTATGCTTCGGCTTGAACTTGAGCTCTTCCACCGGGCACTCCCGCATTTCCTTCTCATCGTTCACATCCACCAGCACTTTTACGAGCTGACGAAGCACATTCACACCGGAAACCTCACCTTTCATGCCGTCCGGCAGCGTTACAATATCGCCGACACCCGGCAGCTTGCGGTTCAGGTATTCATAGGTTTCCTGCTCGTTTTTCAGGCAACACATCAGTCGTCCGCAGACACCCGAAATCTTCGTCGGGTTCAGGGACAGGTTCTGCTCTTTTGCCATCTTGATCGAAACCGGTGCAAACTCGGACAGATACGTATGGCAGCAAAGCGGTCTGCCGCAGATGCCGATTCCGCCGAGGATCTTTGTCTCATCGCGGACACCGATCTGGCGAAGCTCGATTCTCGTCTTAAAGACAGCCGCCAGATCCTTTACCAGCTCACGGAAATCAATTCTTCCATCGGCGGTAAAGTAAAACAGCATCTTGTTATTGTCAAACGTATACTCTGCATCGATCAGCTTCATCTCCAGGTTGTGCGCCCGGATCTTCTTCTGGCAGATTTCAAACGCTTCTTTTTCTTTCTTGCGGTTGCTCTCCTCCCGCGCATCATCCTTCGGCGTTGCAATGCGGATGACTTCTTTCAACGGCTGGATCACCTTGGAATCGTCAACTTCTTTTGGCCCCAGCACAACGAAACCATACTCTACGCCGCGCGCCGTCTCAACGATAACGTGGTCGCCCACGCAGATGTCCAGCTCTCTCGGCGAGAAATAATATACTTTTCCTACGTTTCGAAAACGTACTCCTATAATTGTTATCATGCTATCAGTTTTCCTTCATTGTCAGGAACATAAGCTCCATGGTTAAATCAAAATTAACATTCGCGTTCAGGCGGGCTCTCGCCTTCTGAATCGCCTCTATAATCTTCTCCAGGCCTTCGTATGAGCTCTTATTTGCTCTCTCACGGATTCCATTCAGCTCCTGCTTGAACACAAGGGAATCGACCTCTTTTGTCGCCTTAAAGAGCAGAACATCGCGGAACCATAAAGAAAAGATATCGAAGTAATCATCAATATTGTCTTTTTCGGCCGTCAGTTTTTTGATCGTCTCCACGATTTCATACAGCGGCATACTGTCGGCGTACTTTGCCATGCGGAGTGCATTTTCCAGCGTCTCCTCGTATTCCGGAGAACGGGCAATCCGCTCTGCTTTTCCGATATTTCCCTGCGCCAGGGACGCATCAACCTCTGCCTGGTAATCCGGCACATGCATTTCGTTCATCAGATAATCTTTCACAAGCTGGTCTCCCACTGGTTTTAAATTTAACTGCACGCAGCGTGACGAAATCGTCGGAAGCAGCGCATCCGGGTTGTCTGCCAGAAGCATGACAACTGCGTAGGCCGGCGGCTCCTCGATCGTCTTCAGCAGCGCGTTCTGCGCCTGAAGTGTCAGCTTCTGTGCCTCGTCGATGATATAAATCTTGTACGGACTGCTGTACGGCTTGATCATCACATCGTTAATGAGCTGCTCGCGGATTTCATCGATGCTGATGGTGTTCGGCTTTTCATGCTTCACATAAATGATATCCGGATGATTCTGGCTCTGTGCCTTTTTACAGGACGGGCATTCCATACAGGGCTCGACCCCGTGCTTCTCGCACTGAAGCGTCATCGCAAACAGTGAAGCCATCATTTTCTTTCCCGATCCACTCTCTCCGCCAAAAAGATAAGCATGAGATACTTTATTCATCGAAATGGCATTCTGTAAATGCGTTATGATTTCCTGATGTCCTACAACCTTCTGAAAACCCTGCATAAAATCACCCCCTGGAGTTCTTTTGTATTTCTTACTAATACTGCATTAAGTATATCACAACTTTTTCTGTTGTTCCACAAAATTCTGAATTTCGGAAAAACAGTCTTCCGGCGTAGAATTATTGGAAAATCTGCGGACAATTCCAGCTTCCGCAATTTTCTCCTCCGTAAAATCCTCACAGTCCGCCAGGAATCTCCGGCACATCTCCGCGTATTTCGGCTCTGTCTGTTTTCTTTCCCGTTCCAGTGCCCGCGAAAGCCGCAGCCCATCGTCCACCTCGACATACAGCGGAACCATCGCCTGCTCCCCGAAGTATGCCTTTAATTTCAGATACGATTCCAGTGTCCCGATTCCGAGATAATCATGCTTCACAAGATCAATCTGCCCGTCATCCGCCGTAAAATAATACCACGGCCCCTGCACCGTCGAATACATGCGCTCCTCGATAATCTTTCCGGCCTCCCGCAGTTCCGAAAGCCGTTTTTCATCCACAAAGAAATACTCTCTTCCGTCCTGCTCCCCGCTCCGGATCGGCCGTGTTGTATACAGGACAAACGGTTTTAAATCCAGCGCCGTCTCCTGGATCAGATGCTCATAAATATGATCTTTCCCTGACGCACTTTTTCCCATCAGATAGTAAATTTTTCCCATTTTATCTCTCCCCGAAGCACAGATTCTTTATGCCTTAAACCGATATCCAACGCCCCAGATCGTCTCGATATACTGCGGCTTTGCCGTATTAAACTCTATTTTTTCACGGATCTTCTTGATATGCACCGTAACCGTCGCAATATCTCCGATGGACTCCATATCCCAGATCTCACGGAACAGCTCTTCTTTCGTGAAAACGCGGTTCGGATTCTCCGCAAGGAAGGTCAGCAGATCGAACTCTTTCGTTGTAAACTGCTTCTCCTCTCCGTTCACCCACACGCGGCGTGCCGTTTTGTCAATCTTGATGCCGCGGATCTCCACAACATCATTCTCTTTCTTGCCGTTTCCGACCAGACGGTCGTACCGTGCCAGATGCGCTTTCACGCGCGCAACCAGCTCACTCGGAGAAAATGGCTTCGTCATATAATCATCCGCACCAAGACCGAGTCCGCGGATTTTGTCGATATCATCCTTCTTTGCCGAAACCATGATAATCGGAATATCTTTCTTCTCACGCACCTCACGGCAGATCTCAAAGCCATCCACCTCCGGCAGCATCAGATCCAGAATCAGCAGATCAAAATCCTCTTTGACCGCCCGCACAAGACCGGTGTCTCCCTGGTTTTCAATCTCTACCTCAAAGCCCGAAAGTTCTAAATAATCCTTCTCCAGATCCGCAATGGATTCCTCATCCTCAACAATCAGTATCTTACTCATGAAACAGGTACCTCCTGATATTTTCTTAATACAAAGTACATCGTGGTGCCCACGCCTTCTTTGCTGGTGGCCCACACTTTTCCGCCGTGGTCTTCGAGAATCTTCTTCACGATGGAAAGACCGATGCCGCTGCCGCCCCTCGTGCTGTTGCGGGACGCGTCGGTGCGGTAGAAACGGTCGAAAATCTTCGTCAGATCCTTCGTCGCAATTCCCTTTCCGTTGTCCTCAATCTCCACCTGCACAAAATCTCCGACATCACGCAGACGGATGTTGATGACCTTATGGCTCTTGTCCATATATTTGATGGAATTGCTTACAATGTTATTGATGACACGCTTGATCTGCTCCGCATCCGCGATGACGATCGGGTCGTCCTCGAGATAATTAAAGTATGTCAGATCCACATGCTGCGCGTCAAGCTCCAGATTCAGTTCCTCCACGCAGTCATCAAAATAATCCGCAATGTGAATCTTGGAAAACGTATACGGAATGCGGTTCGTGTCAATCTTGGAATAAAACGTCAGCTCATTGATCAGACGGTCCATCTCATTCGCTTTGTTGTAAATAGTGCGGATGTAGCGGTCCATCTTCTCCGGCGTATTTGCCACACCGTCCATGATTCCCTCGACATAACCCTTGACCGCGGTAATCGGTGTTTTCAGATCATGCGAAATGTTACTGATCAGCTCTTTATTCTCTTTGTCAAACTCGACTTTTTCCTCCGCCGTCTCTTTCAGCCGGATACGCATCTCCTCAAAGTCCTCGCAGAGGTCATTAATCTCCGCCACGCCGCACGGTTCAACAGTGAAATCCAGATTTCCGTCTTTGATATTCTGTGTCGCCTTTTTCAGCTGCTCGAGCGGTCCGATCACACCGCGGTAAATCCAGAAGCTCAGGCCCAGACTGGTGAGCACCAGAATCAGCACAATCACGATGCCTAGCTCTTTTACCATGCCCGTAATCTGCGGCGCAATCTGGTCTGTCTTGGTGACGATAAACGCACTGCATTCTTTTCCGTCCAAGTTCTCATAGTCCGCCTGTTTGACCATCCACTGTTTTTCATTGCGGAAATAAACGCCGCCCTTCGAATTTGCCCCCGGGTCACCGTATTTCGGCAGCTCATTTTCCAGCTCCTCCGACGACAGCTCCTCCGAGCCATTGTAAATGATAACACCATCCTCGCGCACCGCGATAAACGACTGTTTTTTCTGCAGTCTTGCATTCAGAACAGAGAGATAATTCGTTTCTTCCAGCTTTGCCGTATCCGATTTCGCGGTATCCTCTACTTCGTCGTACTCTTCTGATGTCATCGCATTCAGCAGCAGGGTGTTGTTCGAAATCGTCCGGTATGTTGCGTTCGCAAGACCGTATTTTTCACCGATAATCTTTGCTTTATACCCTACAAAAAAGTAAAACGTCAAGGCACACATCACGATCGGAACCAGTATGATGATGAAAAAAGAAATGATTACTCTCGTCCTTAATTTCATGCTTTTCTTCTTTTTTTCCATATAAGATCCACCTGTTTTCCAACACATATTTCGTACTTTTGCGCACAAAAAATCCCCAGTACGCAATCTAAATTTATTATAGCACAACGCCTGAGGATTTTTCATTAACTTAGATGAATCTTTCTAAACTTTCTATAAACAGAAAAGCCTGAAATTAGAGGTATTTCTTCAGGTCTTCTACTTTGTCCAGTTTCTCCCACGGCAGATCCAGATCGTTTCTTCCGAAGTGGCCGTAAGCGGAAGTCTGTTTGTAGATCGGACGGCGCAGATCCAGCATTTTGATGATTCCGGCCGGGCGAAGATCAAAGTTCTCGCGAACGATATCGGTCAGTTTGTTGTCGGAGAGTTTTCCTGTGCCGTAGCTGTCGATCATGATAGAGGTCGGATGAGCGACACCGATTGCGTAGGAAAGCTGGACCTCGCATTTGTCGGCAAGACCTGCTGCTACGATATTCTTTGCTACGTAACGTGCTGCATAAGCTGCAGAACGGTCTACCTTTGTACAGTCTTTTCCGGAGAAAGCTCCGCCGCCGTGACGAGCGTATCCGCCGTAGGTGTCTACGATGATCTTACGTCCGGTGAGGCCGGAATCTCCATGAGGTCCGCCGATTACAAAACGGCCGGTCGGGTTGATGAAGAACTTGGTGTGCTCATCTACCATGTCTGCCGGAATGATTTCGTCGAATACGTATTTTTTGATATCCTCATGAATCTGCTCCTGGGATACTTCCGGATCATGCTGAGTGGAAAGAACAACCGCATCAAGACGGAACGGTTTGCCGTTCTCATCGTACTCTACGGTTACCTGTGTTTTTCCGTCCGGACGCAGGTAACTTAAAGTACCGTCTTTGCGGACTTTGGTCAGCTGGCGAGCCAGTTTGTGTGCCATGTAGATCGGGTATGGCATGTACTCTTCGGTCTCGTTGGTTGCGAATCCGAACATCATTCCCTGATCTCCTGCTCCAATGGCATCGATCTCCTCATCGCTCATATTGTTCTCTTTTGCTTCGAGCGCTTTGTCTACACCCATAGCGATATCGGTGGACTGTTTGTCAATTGCAGTTACAACAGCGCAGGTATCTGCGTCAAATCCGTATTTTGCACGGTCGTAGCCGATTTCGCGAACGGTATCACGTACAACCTGCTGGAAATCAATGTGTGCGTTGGATGTAATCTCACCCATTACCATAACGTATCCTGTTGTAGTACAGGTTTCGCAAGCTACACGGCTCATCGGATCCTGCTCAAGCAGCGCATCCAGAATCGCGTCAGAAATGGCATCACAGATTTTGTCCGGATGTCCTTCGGTTACAGACTCAGAAGTAAACAGTCTTTTTTCCATTCTTTTTCTCCTTTTTTTTCTTCTCTTCTCTTTTGCTTTTCGTTCGTGGGCTTTGGCTTTCCCTGAACATTTTTTCGTAAAAAAAGATCCGCAATTTTTAGCGGACCTGAATAGTAATGTTCAAATCCCCTTATTGTTCGAAAATTTCGCTCAGGCTGGCACCTTCCCATGCAGACCAATCTGCCGGGGGTTGCCGTGGTTTCACAGATCCTATGTATCTCCACCACTCTGAATAAGAGAAAAGCAACTCAATTTTTGATTTTGTTTTTTGTTACTCTGATACACTATCGCAAAATACGCCATTCGTCAAGAGGAAATAAAAGGATTTGAGACATTTTCTTACTGTTGTCCCAAACATCCTTTCTTTTTTTCTGATTTTTCGGCTGTATCTTCTGTTATTTGTGAACAGATAAGAAAACTCTCCAAAACAGAGAGTTTTCTTATCTGCTGTATCTTTTCTTCTACTCTTCTGCTTTCATCTCGCGGACAATCTTCCGCAGCTTCAGAATCATGGACGGAGCAACAGAAAGCTCATCCACTCCCATTCGTACAAACTGCTCCGTCAATGTCAGATCTGCACCGAGCTCCCCGCAGATTCCTGCCCATTTTCCGCATTTGTGTGCATTTTCCACCACCATGCGAATCATCCGAAGAACGGCTTCATGGTGTGGATTGTAGAAATCATCCAGCTGCTCATTCTGACGATCAATCGCCAGGGTATACTGCGTCAGGTCATTCGTTCCGATGCTGAAGAAATCCACCATTTCCGCCAGACGGTCGCTGATCATCACGGCTGCCGGTGTCTCGATCATAATGCCCTGCTCCGGAATTTTATACTGCACTTCCTGTGCTTTCAGCTCTTCCTCTACCTCTGCAACAATTGCGTAGATTTTTTCTACCTCTTCTGTTGATGTGATCATCGGATACATGACAGAAAGGTTTCCGTAAACGGCTGCGCGGAACAATGCGCGAAGCTGCGCTTTAAAAATTTCCGGCTGTTTCAGACAAATCCGGATTGCACGGTACCCAAGCGCCGGATTTTCTTCTTTTCCAAGATTAAAGTATTCTACCTGCTTATCTGCCCCGATATCCAGCGTACGGATAATCACTTTTTTGCCTGCCATGGTCTGCACGGCCTGTTTATATGCCTGAAACTGTTCTTCCTCCGTTGGGAAATCATTTCTTCCAAGATAGAGAAATTCACTTCGGAAAAGTCCGATTCCACCGGCATCATTTTCCATCACATAGCCAAGGTCACCAACACTGCCGATATTTGCATAGATGTTGATCTTACGGCCATCCGGTGTAATATTTTCTTTTCCTTTCAACTCCTCAAGAAGCTTCTGTTTTTCTGCTTCTTCCTGCATTCTTTTTTCGGTTTCCTTCTGCACATCCTCCTCCGGCTCAAAGATAACCTGACCTGAAAAACCGTCTACAACGGCCGTCATGCCTGTTTTCAGACTGTTTAAATCCATCGGGACGCCAATTAATGCCGGAATATTCATCATTCGCGCAAGAATCGCAGTATGAGAATTGGTAGATCCATGCACAGTCACAAACGCAAGTATTTTTTCTTTGTCCATCTGTACAGTTTCACTCGGACTTAAATCGTCTGCCACTATAACAGATGGTTCCATAGAGCTCAGGTCGTTATCTCCCTCTCCGCTTAAATTGCGGACCAGACGTTCGGAAATATCTTTTACATCTGCGGAACGTGCCTTCATATATTCATCATCCATAGCTGCAAACATCTCTGCAAAATTATCGCCGGTTGCTGCCGCTGCATATTCTGCATTTACCAGCTCTGTCCGGATCATGTTCTCCATTGATTCCAGATAGTCCTCATCCTCCAGCATCATCTGATGAACTTCAAAGATCGCCGCACTTGCCTCTCCGACCTCCCGGACTGCCTTGTCATACAGTCTGCCAAGCTGTTTTTTCGAAACCTCCACGGCTTCTTCCACACGCTTCACTTCTGCTTCCGGATCTTCAATCCGGGCTCTTTTAACCTGGTAATCATTTTTCTTCAGAACCGCAACCGGTCCCATAACAATTCCTTTATATACGGATTTCCCCTGAAAATACTGCATTTTTTATCCTCCGAGCGTACTTTTTACAGATTTGCTTCGAAAAACGCTTTCAGCGTCTCAATCGCTGCATCTTCGTCCTCTCCGTTTGCTGCAACGGTTACGGTATCTCCCTGCTTTACACCAAGTGACATCAGCATCATCAGCTGAGTCAGTTTTTTCGTTTTTCCATCTTTTGTGATGGTGCATTCCGATGCAAAATTTTTTGCCTCCTTTACCAGCATTCCTGCCGGTCTTGCGTGGATTCCCAGTTCATCTTTAATGGTATATTCAAATGATTTCATGCTTTTATTCTCCTTCTTCTCTGTCCATAATCCGTTCTATGTGCATAGCGAGATATCCAATTTCGATCTCCTCCATCGGAAGTTTCAGCCTCTTTTCCATCTCCTCACAGATTCGTTTCGCCGCCTGAAAGGCTTTCGGAAACTTTACGGACATGTAGTCATTCATATTTACTTTCAGTTTTTCCCCACTGACCGCTCTTGCAACCATATAGCGGATATGGTTCATCATACGGTTATACGACAACGACATCACATCGATGGTATGCCCGGTGATATGCTCCACCAAAGAAATGCTCTCCCGGACTGCTCTTGCTACTTCCATGGCCTGTGAAACATTTTCCTCCACAATTGCCGAATGAACATGAAGTGCAAGATAGCCGATTTCATGTTCATCAATTTCGATCTGAAGCCGTTCTTTTAAAAGCTCCCTGATACAGGAAGCAACTTTATACTCTTTGTAAAACATCACACGGATATCGTCGGTGAGCGGATTGCTGATCTGCTCACCGTTCTGAATCCGCCGGACAGCAAAATCCAGATGATCTGCCATTGGAAAGACGATGGAACGGTCAATTTTTCCAAATTCCTTTTCTGCCTCGTCAAGCACGGCACTCGCCAGCTCCAGGCTGAGCGGAGAAACGCCCTGTACAATGGTTCTGGCATTTCCTCGCTCCGTCATCTCTGTCAGGGAATAAATGCGGGCATCGTCTCCCGGCTGTACACGCTGTCCCGTTTTTTTCCCAAATGCAATTCCTTTCCCCATGACCAGATATTCCCGGTTATTTTCTTCTTCCACACCAATAAATGAATTGTGGTTCAGTGTTTTTGCTATCCTGTACATTCTTCTCACCCGTTTTTAAGGCACAGCTTACGCGAGAATCTCAATCGCAAATAAAGGATCTCCTGCTTTTACCGGTCCGTCTGCCAAAAGACGGATTCTCTGGTTCTCCTCCAGCTCTGTGCAAAGAACCGGTGACGTAACCGACGGCGCATGTGTTTTCAGATATTCCAGATCCAGTTTCAGCATCGGATCACCTTTTTTCACGGTCTGACCGCTTTCTACCAGTGCCTCAAATCCCTCTCCGTTCAGTTTTACTGTATCAATTCCGACATGAATCAGAAGGCTGACCCCGGAATCGGTTACAAATCCAATCGCATGTTTTGTGTCAAAAACAAACGCGACTTCTCCGTCCTCCGGAGCACGCACATAAGGATCTTCCGGTGTCACAACAGCGCCGTCTCCCATCATCTTTTCCGCAAACGCTTCGTCCGGCGCAGTAGAAAGATCAGCTGCCAGTCCGCTCATTGGACTGCAGACAGTAATGGTATCCACAACCTTCTGTTCTTTTGTTTCCTGCGCTGGCTCCGCCTCTTTTTGGGCTGGTGCATTTTCTGCTTCTGCATTTTCTGCTTCCGCATACGTATTCGGAGCTTTTTCCAGATAATCCTCTAAATTTGATTTTATCACAGTTACATTCGGTCCGTAAATAACCTGTACACCATTTCCTTTATGCACAACGCCAGATGCCCCTGTCGCCTTTAAAATACCATCGCTGACTCTCGCTGCATCATGAACAGTACAGCGCAGTCTTGTTGCACAGCAGTCCACATCCGAAATATTTTTCTTTCCGCCAAGACCTCTTGTGATCGCTTCACTCATGGCATCCTCCGATGCCGCCCCATCGTTCTGTGCCTCTTTTCTTGCATTTACATCTGCTTTCGTATAAAGCTTGGTTTCCACATCATCATCCTCACGGCCCGGTGTCTTAAAATCAAACTTTTTAATCATAAATTTGAAGATAAAATAATACAGGAAGAAATAAAGAATGCCGACCGGAATCACCCTCATCCAGCTTGTCTTTTCATTTCCCTGCAGAATACCGAACAGGAAGAAGTCCAGAAGTCCGCCGGAAAAGGTAAGACCTACTGCGATATTCAGGATGTGTGCGATCATATAAGCTGTTCCCGCAAGAATAACCTGCACGACAAACAACGCCGGTGCAACAAACAGGAACGAGAATTCCAGCGGTTCTGTGATACCGGTTGCCATACACGCAAGTGCTGCGGAAAGAAGCAGACCGCCTGCTGCTTTTTTCTTCTCCGGTTTCGCACAATGGTACATGGCAAGTGCCGCTCCCGGAAGTCCGAAAATCATAAAAATAAATTCTCCGGAGAAATATCTCGTTGCATCTGCACTGAAATGTGCGATATTCGCAGAATCCGCAAGCTGTGCGAAGAAAATATTCTGTCCGCCCTGCACCATCTGTCCTGCCACTTCCATGGTACCTCCGACTGCCGTCTGCCAGAACGGCATATAAAATACGTGATGCAGACCAAATGGAATCAGTGCCCGTTTAATCAGACCGAAAATCAGCGTTCCGACATAACCGGAGCCGGTTACCAGGCCACCCAGCGCATAAATGCCGTTCTGTACAACCGGCCATACAAAATACATTAAAATTCCCACAAACATATAGACGATCGTAGAAATAATCGGTACAAAACGAGTACCTCCAAAGAAAGAAAGTGCATTCGGAAGCTGGATCCGGTAAAAACGATTATGAAGTGCAGCAACTCCAAGACCGACAATAATACCGCCAAACACACCCATCTGCAGTGACTGAATACCACAGACAGAAGTGATGGTTCCTTCCAGAACGGATTCTGCAATTTCTCCGTTTTCCAGAATCTGACCCGTAATGGTCAGCATTGCGTTAATCGCTGTATTCATAACAAAATACGCAATAACGGCTGACAGGGCAGAAACCTCTTTTTCCTTCTTTGCCATACCAATTGCAACACCTACCGCAAAAATCAGAGGCAGGTTATCAAACACCGCACTTCCTACTTTGTTCATGATCACCAACAGCGCATGAAGAATTGTGCCGTTGCCGAGCAAGCTTGTCAGCCCATACGTTTCAATTGTGGTTGCATTGGTAAATGAGCTTCCGATTCCCAATAAAAGTCCGGCTACCGGAAGAATTGCGATCGGGAGCATAAAGCTTCTTCCCACTCGCTGCAGAACACTAAAAATTTTGTCCTTCATTTTTTTACTCCTTGTGTAGTTTATACTTTTTACAAGAAGAGTTTCTGCGGTTTTGCATCTTTTTAGCCGGTCTGTACTCTTTTTCTGAAACAGAGTACAAAAAAGAGACACTAACCCACATAAACAATTCCTGTTATGTATAGTTAATGCCTCCAAAAATCGAGTTACACACTACAACTGTAGTTGAATATAGCACAGATAAATCTCTTTTGTCAAGTCAGTTCTTATTATTTCAATATATCATAAATTTGTACCTTTTTAAATATCTTTTTTTACCAACACTGACCGCCTCAGCTTTGAAAGTTAAAAAATAATTCACAATAATAGTAGTAAAATTTAAGCCAATTTTTTTCGCAATAATGTAAAATAAAAGAACGGTACCTTTTATTGGACCGTCCTTTTTGTCAACATTTGTTTTATACTGTTTTTACGCTCTTAACCGGAATTTCTGGATGTCCTTTGCATTATTCACACGCTCAATCTCAGCACCCAGTCCGCGGAGCTTTCCGTCGAAATCCTCGTATCCGCGCAGAATGTATACAATATCATCCACCACGGTAACACCCTCTGCTGCAAGACCTGCAATGACAAGTGCTGCGCCTGCACGAAGGTCCGGTGCGGAAACCTCTGCTCCGGTAAATTTCTCCACGCCGTCGATGATAGCTGTGTTGCCCTCAACTTTAATGCAGGCACCCATGCGGGCCAGCTCGTCAGCGTATTTAAATCTGTTTTCAAAAATGCTCTCTGTTACAATACTCGTACCGTTTGCCAGCGCCAGTGTAACCGCGATCTGCGGCTGCATGTCGGTCGGGTAACCCGGGTACGGCTGTGTCTTTACGTGTGTTCTGCCCAGGCGTCTGCTTGCGCTCACACGAATCGCATCGTCAAACTCTTCCACGTCGCAGCCGATCTCCTCAAGCTTCGCCGTTGTCGCCTCCAGATGCTTCGGAATAACATTTTTTACCAGCACATCACCTTTGGTAGCTGCTGCTGCAAACATGTACGTACCAGCCTCAATCATATCCGGTACAACCGCATAGCTCGTTCCGTGCAGGGTATCGACACCTTTAATACGGATGACATCGGTTCCGGCTCCTTTGATGTTGGCTCCCATGCTGTTCAGGAAGTTTGCCACATCGACAACATGCGGCTCTTTTGCGGCATTCTCAATCGTTGTGTTTCCTCTTGCCATAGACGCTGCCATCATCACATTGATGGTTGCTCCGACGGAAACCATATCCATGAAAATGTGGCTGCCGTGCAGATCCGATGCGCTCGCCATAATTGCACCGTGACGGATATTGACTTCTGCACCGAGTGCGCGGAATCCTTTTAAATGCTGGTCGATCGGACGGCTTCCGATGTTGCATCCGCCCGGCAGCGGAACTTCCGCTTTTTTGTATTTGCCAAGAAGAGCGCCCAGGAGATAGTAGGACGCACGGATTTTTTTGATATATTCATAATCAACGCTCAGATCCCCGATGGTCGATGCATTGATCCGCACGGTATGGCGGTCGATGCGGTCCACGGTGGCTCCGATCTCTGCGATTGCTTCCAGAAGTACATTAATATCACTGACATCCGGCAGGTTTTCGATCAGGACCGTCTCATCGGTCATCGTTGCTGCCGTAAGAATTGCAAGCGCCGCGTTTTTTGCTCCCCCGATTTCCACTTCGCCCACAAGAGGATTTCCACCTCTGATGACATACTGTTCCATATATTCACCTCAAATTTTCTTTCTCATACTTAAGAGTGTGTTTTATCCAATATCTAACGAATCAAAGTCTTTTTCCTGTTTTTTACACACTCCAGATACGCTGAAACGCACTGCTCCCCGCAGTTATTTTTCAGTCTCCCCTTATCTTAACTCAAATCTAATACTTTGTAAATCAATTTTAATACATTCTGTGCTATTTCCGTCTTTTTCCATCGTTTCCGGTCAGGAATATTCAGAGAAACGTTATATGTAATTTCTAACTTTCAGAACATTTTCCTTATTATGATATAATCGTATGTTTTCAAAATTTCCCTGAATATTCCACCAATTCTGTTTTACATGCCGATCTGCTCGCGGAGCGCCAGGATCGTGCCCTGGATATCCCTTCCGCTCTCGTCAACCGTAATTTCGGCATACTGCTCATATAATTTACTTCTCTCATCGTAGAGATCCTTCAGCGTCTGGCCCTCTTTCAGCACGACGCCGCGTCCCTTCAGGTTTCCGAGACGTTTCGCCAGATCCTCATACGACAGCTTCAGGTAAACGATGGTTCCAATTTCTTTAAAATGCTCCATCGCCTCTTTTCCGTAAATGGCACTGCCGCCCGGCGCGATGACGCTTTTGTCGGCTTCCAATGTCGCATTGACTTCATTCTCAATCGCAAGAAAGCCTTCATTTCCTTCATCCGCAATGATCTCGCGCAGAAGACGCTTCTCCCGATGCTGGATCACAAGATCCGTATCAATAAACTCATATCCCAACACCTTTGCAAGAATAACACCAACGCTGCTTTTGCCGGCTCCCGGCATTCCTATTAAGATAATATTCCGTTTATTCAAGATTTATTCCTCCTGCTGTCTCGTAAATTTTTCTCTATCCTATCTCTGCAGATTCGTTCCGCCCTGCTTCATGATCTGCTCGATCTCTGTTTCGCTCGCCACATTGGCATCGTGCTGGATCATCAGCTTTAAAACACTTGCGGAAATCGCAAAGTCGATGGCTTTCTGCGGCTCAAAATCATGAAGCATCGCATGGATCAGTCCCGCGCCAAATGCATCACCGGCTCCGACTGCCTCAAAGCTGTGTACTTTACGAACCGGGCTCTCGTAGAATTTTCCGTCTTTCAGGTAAATTCCCATCCAGTCGCCGTCCTCCACGGTGTAGAGATTGCGCAGCACACTCGCAACCGCTTTGCAGTTCGGGAACTGCTTCTGGATTTCCAGCATGCCCTCTTTGTAAGACTCGATCTGCTCAATGCCGCGCGACATATCTCCGTCGTACGCCGGAATGCCAAGTGATGATTCAAAATCCTCATCGTTTGCAATGCAGACATCCACATACGCCATCAGACGGCGCATAACGCGCTGTGCGTCCTTCGTGGACCACATTTTTCCGCGGTAGTTCAGATCACATACCACCTGGATTTTTTTCTCTCTGCAGAGCGCCAGAGCGTTCTCCAGCGCTTTTTCAATCTCTGTGCTGATGGCAGGCGTGATACCGGAAAAATAAAAGAGATCTACGCCATCAAGCAGTTTTTCCCAGTCAAATTCCTCTGCCTTTGCCATTGCAATTGCGCTGTAAGCGCGGTCATAAACCACGCTCGTCGGGCGGATATTCGTTCCCTTTTCAAAATAGTAAATACCAACGCGTCCGCCGCCCCGCAGCACACGGGATGTATCGACGCCGAACCGGCGGATCTCATTGACGGCTGCCTGTCCCACCTGGTGCTCCGGCACTTTTGTCACGTACGAAACATCGTCCCCGAGTGTCGCCAGGGAAACCGCAACATTCGCCTCCGCGCCGCCGTAATTGGCTTCAAATGTATCTGCCTGTAAAATTTTCAGATGCTCCGGTGTTTTCAGACGCAGCATCACTTCTCCAAAAGTAAGTACCTTCATACTAAAATCCCCTCCAAAAGCAATTTGCTTTTTTGTCTCAATACCTCTTTATCTTACGCTGTTTTCCCCACGGACGCAAGAAAAACCTGCGGAAACCACCCCCGTTTTCCATCGCAGAAAAGCACAAAAAAGAGGCTTTCTGTTTCTCTTCAGAAAGCCTCTTTTCGTGTATTTCATTATTCTTTTACTGCTCCCAGTGTAATACCGGTTACGAAGTATTTCTGCAGGAACGGATATACAATCAGCATAGGAACAAGGGCGATAAATACCTTTGCTGCCTCCAGTGATTTGTTGGAGTTCTGTGCTAACTGCTGATACTGCTCTGCAGTCAGGGTTACGCCTACCGGGATCTGAACGGAGATCTGACGGATGTAGGTCTGTAACGGATAGTTCGTCTCTTTGTTCATTAATACCAGGCCCTGGAAATACTCGTTCCAGTAACCAACGGATGTAAACAGGACGATGGTTGCGATAACCGGTTTGGAACACGGAACTACAATCTGCCACAGGATACGCCACGGGCCGGCGCCGTCTACACGGGCTGCCTCCTCGAGGTCTCCCGGGATGCCGCGGAAGAAGTTCATCATCAGGAGTACGTTGAATACCGGAACAGAACCAGCCAGAACCAGTGCTGCCATCGTATCGATCATACCATAATTTTTAACGGTGATGAACCACGGAATGGTACCACCATTGAACAGCATACAGAATACCAGGATCCACATCAGGACATTTCTCGGTTTGTACTCTGTTTTGCTCTTTGCCAGCGGATAGGACATCATAATCAGGACAACCATGGTCCATATGGTTCCAATCACAACTCGCTTGATGGAAATCCAGAAGGAATTCCAGAATGCGGAATCACCCATAATCAGGCTGTAGGATTTTACGTTTGATCCGATCGGGTAAATCGTTACAAGACCGCCCTCAGCGGCTGCTTTTGAAGAAATAGATACGCAAAACGTATACCATAACGGATAAAAACAGCTGAATGCCAGGAGAATCAGGATGATAGCATTTATGACTTTAAACGCTTTGCTGCCAAAACTCTTGCTTTCTATCATAATTTCTGCCCTCCTTAGAAAATCTTGTAATCAGCAAACTTGTAAGCACAAACATAAGAAGTAACAACCAGCACGAAGCTGACAACAGATTTAAAGAGACCTGCTGCAGTAGCCAGCGAGAACTGCATGTTTGTAATACCAATACGGTATACGTATGTATCGATGATATCACCAGTTTCAATAACCAGCTGGTTGTACATGTTGAATACCTGGTCGAAACCTGCATTCAGAACGTTGCCCATTGCCAGTGTGGTCAGAAGAACGATGGTCGGAACCAGTCCCGGGATGGTGATGTGCCATACACGTTTCCAGCGGCTTGCGCCGTCGATTGCGGCTGCCTCGTAAAGGCTCGGGCTGATGCCGGTCAGCGCTGCAAGATAAATAACTGCGTTGTAACCGAACTCTTTCCATACATCAGTTCCGATCAGTAACTGACGGAAGATGCCAGGCATGGTCATCGGAAGAACGGTATCCGTTGCACCCATTGCGCTGCGGACCGTGTTGAAAATTCCGTTTGCGCCAAGGATATTGGTGATGATGTTTGCAAGGATAACCCAGGATACGAAGTGCGGCAGATATACGATCGTCTGAACCGTCTTTTTGAACTTCATATTCTTTACCTCATTCAGCAGCAGTGCGAACACCAGCGGAATGATGATATTCAGGATAACCTTTGCAATTGCAATGATCAGTGTGTTGACAAGTGCCCGTTTTGCATCCGGGATAACCGTCAGGTATTTAAACCATTTCATGCCTACCCACGGAGAGCCGAACCATCCTTTACTCGGATTGTAATCCTGGAATGCCATTACAATACCAACCATCGGGACGATGGAAAACATGAACAGCCAGATATAACCCGGCAGAACCATTAACGTATAGTGAAAGGAATTTGACAGCCCGAGATGGCCTTTTTTCTTCTTCACGGCAAGCTCCTCCTTTGATGTCATTTTTTTAAAGTAGTGGGGTACAGGCTTTCCTGTACCCCACCCTCCACATCATACATTTACATTAGTTACTCAGCCAGGTAATCTTTTACCAGCTCAAGGATCTGATCACCACCCTGTACATGCCAGTCGGTGCAGAACTGATCCCACTCGTCAAGGCTCTTCGCACCAGTGATGAACTGAAGGATACTCTTGTCTTCCAGGTCAGAAATCTGGGTCCAGTAGGTATCCATTCCGTCGATGGTGTAGTACAGTTCAGAATAGATCTTGTGATCCGGCTCAAGTGTTGCGTATGGACGATCACCAATCAGCAGTGCATAGAATCTGTTGAACTGTCCGTTGTTGGTGTTGACATCCATATCGGTTACTGCCAGATCTCTGGATCCGTCATAGTCCTCAGAGATAACGTCTTTCAGAGTTGCGGCATCGTTTGCCAGGTTCTTGTACAGACCGTTGAATTTGCTTCCGCCCTGCTGATAATCATCTGCGCTTGCTTCGCCTTTGATGATTCCCATCAGTGCATCATACTCATACTCGCACTCATCGGTAGCTGCCATACAGTTACGCAGCGGATACCAGCCGATTGCTACAGAAGTATCGAAGGTAGACTCATCACGAACGAGTACGTTGTTCATGATAACAATGGCTTTCTTCACATCATCCGATGCGTTTTTGTTTACCATAGTATAAGTGGTTCCAACGTCTTTCATATGAATATTCCACTCACCGTCTTTGGTGTACAGCGGATATGCCTGCCAGTTTGCATTGTTATCGTTACGGAAGGAATCCGGGTTTCCGTATCCAAGGCTCCACCATGGTCCCATGAAGATACCGCAGGTTCCGTTCTTAACATTGTTTGCATTGTCGCCGTTGGTTGTGGTTCCAACCTCCGGGTTGATGAGGCCTTTTTCATACCAGTCATGTAAGGTGGTAAGGGCTTCTTTCATTTCATCTGTTGTAGTTCCCCAGTACAGTTCGCCGGAATCATCTTTCAGAAAATATCCCGGTGTTGCATTGAATGCCTGATATACAGCATCGAAACCGTATCCGTTGTTGGAGGAGTTCAGGAAGTTGGAGTAGGTTCTTCCGCCGTTATCAATACCTGCGATTGCATAATCCGGGCTGAGACCTGCGTCTTTAAATTTCTGAGCTACTTCGCCGAGTTCATCTACGGTCTTCGGAACTTCCAGTCCTAACTGATCCAGCCAGTCCTGACGGATAAAGTACAGGTAAACACCATCGGTATCTACCGATATGTTTGGCAGTGCACAGAAGGTTCCGTCTACGGTTGCATTGTTGATCGCACGTCCTTCGGTAGTCTCGATGATTTCTTTTACCTGTTTGGATGCGTACTGGTTGAACTCCGGCCAGAGGTCTGCAAGAAGATCTGCTCTTGCTGCCTGTACCAGGTAGTTACGGGTTGGTGCAACGACTGCATCCGGAAGGGAAGCAGATGCGATTGCCAGAGATACTTTCTGCTGGAAGTCAGATGCATTACCTGCAGTCCAGTCGCAGACAACTTTGATGTTGTAGTTATCCAGAAGGTATCTGGTGTACTGGTTGTTATCTACGGAATCGCCGTCCGGAAGTGTGGTATCCTTCGGGTCGATCTGATATCCATAATGTACTTCTACGACATGATCAAATTTTGCAAACGCACGATCGTCATTTTCACCCGGTACTGCATCGTCTGCTTCATCAGCTGCTGCAACCCAGTCACCAGAACCTGCTGCATCGCCGGAGCCGCTGTCCGATGAGGTATCCTTTGCTTCATCGCCGCCTGCCGTACTTGATGCTGTTGTGCCGCTGCTCTTGCTGTTTGCGTCAGAACTGTCTCCTCCAGTGCTGCCACATGCTACCAGGCTTACGATCATGGTGCTTGCCAGTAATGCAGAAATTACTTTCTTTTTCATTTGGTGTCCTCCTTGTGATTTACGTTCTTTTTGCGTGCTCCGTTGTTGCTTTTGTCCAGGCTTACGAAGAATCCATTGTTTTTAATCATACGTTTTGCCTAAAACTTTCACATTTTCGTCACACTTTTTATGCAATGATTACACCTCTTCTCCACCCGTTTTGACAAGCATTTTTTATGTATTTTTCACAATTTATTTCGTTTTTTTAATTCATATTGTCGATTTTGTACACTATTTTAAAATTTATAGTCAATCTTGACTTTTTCTTTTTCGTTATTCTTTTATCTATTGACGGATTTTTTTGTGCTTTTTCCGTCATTTTGTATATTCCTCGTATTTTCAGACATTTTACCTGCAGAGCCTTCTACCGGCAGTTCCCTCCGAATGCCGGGCAACACAATAAAAAAGAACCTCTTATCTCTCCCCGGGAATACTTCTTTCCGGAAACATAAGAGGTTCTTTTTCTTTTTTTGTTCTTTATTCTGCTTTTTTCTTCTCTTTTGGAATAATAATATTCAGTACAATCGCCGCAACAGCTGCCGGAACAATACCGGAGCCGCCGAAAATCAGCTGGATATAATAAGGAAGCTCAGAAGTTGCTCCCGCTGTGGAACCAAGGCCGTAGCCAAGACCCAGTGCAACAGAAACGATCGTGATCTCACGGCTCGTAATCGGCTCTTTTGTGATGAGCTGGATACCGGAAACCAGAATTGACGCAAACATCATAACGGCTGCACCGCCGAGTACGGACTGCGGCATAATGGATACAAATGCTGCAATCTTCGGGCAGAGTCCGCAGAGGATCAGGAAAATGGCTCCGCAGGAAAGTGCCATACGGTTTACGATTTTTGTCATCGAAATAATGCCGACGTTCTGTGCAAAAGAAGTATTCGGGAGAACGCCGAGTGCTGCTGCAAAGCTGGATCCGAGACCGTCGCAGATGATACCGCCGGAAAGCTCAGAATCGGTTGCCTCGCGGTCCATACCGCTCTCTACGCAGGCGCAGATATCGCCGACCGTCTCAACGGTTGTTACGATGAACATGATCGCTACCGGGAGAATTGCCTCCACACGGAAGACTGGTTTTACCTCAGCCAGTTTTCCAAAGCCTGCAATACCAGGGAGTGCGAACCAGGACGCATCTTTTACCTGCTGGAAATTGACAACCCAGGAATATGTATAGGAAACAGTGCTTCCATCCTCAAGAACCGCCGTTCCGGTATGCGGCAGAACCATGGTCATAATAATAGCTACCACGTAGCCGACTAAAATACCGATCAGAATTGAAGCCGTGCTTAAGATTCCCTTCGGATTTGTAAAGTGCTTCAGTGCCAGCGTTACAATCAGAACGACCATGCCAAGGAACAGGTTCTGTATGGAACCGTAATCGTTCGTTCCGGAACCGCCGCAGAGATAATTGATTCCAACCGGAATCAGCGAAAGACCGATCGCCATAACGACACAGCCGGTAACAACCGACGGGAAAAATTTACGAAGCGGCTTTAAACAGACGCCAAGCACGCCCTCAAACAGACCGCCGACAATTGTCGCACCAAGGATAGCGCCGTACGTCAGCGCGCCCTGTCCCAGCACGGCTGTCACGCTCTTGAATACGCCGAGGAATCCAGAAGATGTACCCATAACAATCGGCACTTTACCGCCGATCGGTCCAATCGAAAACATCTGTACCAGTGTTACAATACCGGCTACTGTCATTGCATTCTGCAAAAGAGCCGTACGAAGTGCACCGTAGCCCGCATCCGCCGTCAGACCGCACGCTCCCATGATGATCAGAAGCGGGGTGAGGTTTCCTACGAACATCGCCATTACGTGCTGCAATCCAAGCGGAATCGCCTGCTTCAGCGGAATCCGTCCTTCAAAGGTGTACGGGGTTCCCATAGCTGAACTTTTTTCTTTTTTCATTGCTTTTCTCCTGCTTTTGTAGATTTGGGCTGCCTTGCCTTTCGGTATGGAATATGCCCTGCACAGCCGGAATTTTTCCGGCAAAGCGTCCTTGTTTTTTCTTATAGATACTTATAAGTTTTTCTTTTTAAGCAATTCTTCTTCATAAGCTGTGCTTTTATGTAAAAAGATTATCATGTTTCTTTTTTCCCGTCAACCCGCATCTTGTACAGAATTCCATAAAAAAGGAGACACCGGTCTGTGTTCCTCATCTCACAGATCAATGTCTCCTTGTTTTCTTCCTTCAATTTAAGCGTTCTGGAAATCCTCAATCGCTTTTACGGTGCGGTTATATTCTTCCGTCACCTTCTGCATCAGATCATCCGTCTCGGTCTCCTGCAGCGGTCTTAACCGCTCGGTCAGCTCGGCGCTTGGCTCGTACAGATTGTTAAAGCCAAGATTCTGGCACACGCCTTTTAATGTATGAGCTGCACGGAATGCAACCTCAATATTTCCGTCCGCCAGTGCCTGGCAAAGCTCCTGATAGCTCGGATCCTGAGGAAATTTTAAAATGATCCGCTGAATCAGAGATTCACTGCGAAGCCGCTGAACGGTTTCCTCGTAATCTGCTCCCATCTGCATGTAGCAATCTTTTAATGTCATCTTCTCTTCCTCTTCCCTGTATGCAAATTCATTACATATTAATGCAAACAAGTTCTTTATCAATACATAAATAATTATATTTCTCACGCAAGCTCTTGTCAACTTCTGCTTTTCATTATTTTTGCATTATTTTTGTTTACTATACGCTCTATTTCTGAACATAAAACATCTTTTTTCTTACGTTTTTCTTACGTTTTTATCTTACCTGTATATTGCATTCATGCATAATAATACAACTTACTCGCATATTCTGTCGTTTTATTCACACGGTACCGCGTGAAAGTCTATTTCTTCTGTCTAGTCTCGTTGCAAAATGTAATGTTTTTTTGTACCCTGTAATTTTCGTTATTTTTCTGTGTTTCTTCTATCTTTTATGCAAAAAGGGACCCTCGGTCTTAACCGGAGATCCCTTTGGATTTCTCAAAATCAGATTAGCAGATTCCCTGAGCCATCATAGCGTCAGCTACTTTCTCAAAGCCTGCGATGTTAGCGCCCATAACATAGTCGCCCTCATGGCCGTAACGTTTTGCAGCATCAACCATGTTGTGTGTGATGTTGATCATGATATTTTTCAGTTTTGCATCAACTTCATCGAAGGTCCAGGACAGACGCTCGGAGTTCTGGGACATCTCGAGTGCGGATGTTGCAACACCACCTGCATTTGCAGCTTTTCCAGGTGCGAAGATTACGCCGTGCTCCTGCAGATATTTGGTTGCTTCCAGAGTAGTAGGCATGTTAGCGCCCTCGCATACTGCAGTGCATCCGTTCTCAACAAGTGCTTTTGCATCCTCAAGCAGCAGCTCGTTCTGAGTTGCGCAAGGAAGAGCAAGGTCTGCTTTTACAACCCATACGCCGCGTCCTTCGTGGTACTCAGAGTTTGGACGATATTTCTTGTACTCGGTCAGACGGGCACGATTTACTTCTTTGATCTCTTTTAATGCAGCTACATCGATTCCGTCTGGATCGTAAACCCATCCGTTGGAGTCAGAGCAGGTGAGAACTTTCACACCAAGCTGAGTAGCTTTCTCGATTGCATAGATTGCAACGTTTCCGGAACCGGATACACAAGCGGTCTTGCCTGCGATGTCGATGCCGTTCAGTTTCAGCAGCTCCTGGGTCAGGTACAGCAGTCCGTATCCGGTAGCCTCTGTTCTTGCTAAAGATCCGCCGTAGCTTAAACCTTTACCAGTCAGAACGCCTTCGTATACGCCGCGGATTCTCTTGTACTGTCCGAACATGAAGCCGATCTCTCTTGCGCCTGTTCCGATGTCACCAGCCGGTACGTCGGTGTCTGCGCCGATATATTTGCAAAGCTCTGTCATAAAGCTCTGGCAGAATGCCATGATCTCTCTGTCAGATTTTCCTTTCGGATCGAAGTCAGAACCACCTTTACCTCCGCCGATCGGAAGGCTGGTCAGTGAGTTTTTGAATACCTGCTCGAATCCCAGGAATTTGATAATACCAATATTTACAGAAGGATGCAGACGGATTCCTCCTTTGTAAGGTCCGATTGCACTGTTAAACTGTACACGATATCCGGTGTTTACATGAGCCTGTCCTTTATCGTCTACCCACGGCACACGGAATTTGATCTGACGCTCTGGCTCTACCATTCTCTCCAGAAGAGCGACTTTTCTGTATTTTTCCTCGTTTGCTTCAATAACAGGGCGAAGAGATTCCAGAACCTCTTTAACTGCCTGATGGAATTCCGGCTCAGCTGGGTTTTTTGCAACTACGGACTCAATAACCTCATCTACGTATGACATGTTCGTTTCCTCCTTGAAATTTCTCCCTTAATGTAGTGCAGAAAGATTTCTTTAAAAGATCCATCTGCGGTTCTCATCAGCCTTAAAGCGTGGAGAAAATCATTTCCGCACTCTCTCGCGTCTCCGGTGGATTCTCCCGTCCTCCGGATCACTTAATTTTATAAGGTCAACGATTGGTTGATATTATAGCATAAAATATCCGGTTTTTGCAATATTTCACGCAAAAAATTCCTAATAAATCATGATTTTGTAGCGTTTTCTAATATTTACCCAGTATTTTTGTCGATTTTGTATATTTTTACCGAAAGTACTATAAAATTTCGCGTGCTGATTCTTTAGAAAATAAAGATTAGCTGCGGTTTTTTGTTTTTATATTAGGTGTTTTCGATTTTTTCTTCACGCTCCAGCCAAAGGTTCCCTGCTTTTTCCCGATTCCAAAGTACTCTCCGTGGGAATACACAATCGGTTTCGCGCGGTTCAGATCGAAGCGGCCGCGCTCATCCATGTATGCCTCATCCGCATGGACAGCCACAACTTTTGCAAGAAACATGTGATGCGAGCCCAGTTCGAGCACCTGCTCCACTTTACACTCGATATTAACCGGCGACTCCCCGATCATCGGTGCGGAAATCTCCTCCGCCTCGACTTTCGTCAGTTTCATCTCTTTGAACTTATCCACATCTCTTCCCGAGCGCACGCCGCAGTAGTCGGTCGCATAGCAGAGGTCCTCCGTCGTCAGGTTGATGACGAACGCACCGCTCTCTTTGATCATCTGATAGCTGTAGCGTTCCGGCCGCACCGAGATCGATACCATCGGAGGATTCGTACACACCGTGCCGGCCCAGGCAACGGTGATGATGTTGTCCTCCCCGTTCTTTCCGCGCACCGACACCATGACCGCCGGCAGCGGATACAGCATATTTCCCGCTTTCCATGTCTGTTTTCCCATTCTTATTTCTTTCCTTTCCTCTTTTTCACCCTTTTATGACCGAAAAAAGCGTGCCCCGGATCTATTTTCAGGCCCGGAACCACGCTTTTTTATTTTTTCTGTTTTTACTGATTCTGCAGCGCCATCATAAATGCCGGAATCAGCTGTTTCTTTCTCGATACAACACCCTTCAGCTCGCAGCTGACCTCGTTGACTGGAAGATCTTCAAAAGCTTTTTCGATGACTTCCTTTGCCCCGCTTCCATAATACAGAAGCTCTGTAGATTCTTCTATAATATTGGTCAGCATAAAGAATACCATCTCGATGCCGTGTTTTCCGCACTCGCTTTCCATCTGCGGCAGAAGCTGTTCCTTGATGGATTCCAGCTCGCCCGCATCGAGGGATGTAATCTGGCCGACACCAAACGTAACATCGCCCATGATGAATTTTTTGAAATCCTGGTAGAAAATTTCTTCCGGTGATTTATCTTTCAGGTTGCTTCCTGCACGGAACATTTCGGATGCAAACTCCGGAATGCTGATGCCTGCAATGTCCGCCAGTGCCTCTGCTGCCGCTTTGTCAAGAAACGTACACGTCGGCGACCGGAACATCAGCGTATCGGAAATGATGGCTGCGCAGAGCAGTCCTGCGATGTTCGGCGCGATCTCCAGCTCTTTTTCCTTATAAATTTCATACATAATCGTTCCCGTGCAGCCCACCGGCTCATTGCGGAACATAACCGGCGCCATCGTCTCAAGTGATCCCAGACGATGATGGTCGATGATCTCGAGAATCTCCGCCTCTTTGACGTTATCGACCGCCTGTGATTCCTCATTGTGATCGACGAGAATCAGTTTCTTTCCTGCATTTCCGATCAGGTTCCGACGGGAAATCGTTCCCACATATTTTCCTTTCTTGTTCAGAATCGGGAAATCGCGGTGTCTCTGATTTTTCATAACTTCTTTGATATCATCGAGGAAATCTTCGGTGTTGAACGTGATCAGATTGCTTCTGCGCATCAGATATTTGACCGGAATACTCTGGTTAATCAGACGCGCAATCGTATACGTGTCATGCGGACTGCTGATGATCACACAGCATTTTTCCTCTGCAAATTTCTGAATCGTTTTCGTCACCTTTGCGCCAAGTCCGACGATAATGCAGCTTGCATCCATCTCGATTGCACAGAGCTGGTCCTCCGCACGGTTTCCGAGAATGACAAGGTCATCTTTTTCGATGTAGTTCTCCATCGTATCCGGATGGAATGCGCCGACAACGACTTTTCCGCGGATAAAATAACCATGTTCATTTCCGACAATAACCGAACCATCCAACGTATCCGCGATACTGCGGTATTGCGTCCTTGCCAGTGACATGACATGGCTGTCATAAGAATCCATATAGGATTCTGCGATATCACTGACCGTAATCACGCCCTGCAGATCATTGTCCGGCGAAGTAATCGGCAGTGTGACCACGTTGTTGTTTTTCATCATGGAATACGCTTTCTTCACGGAAATCGTGCCCGGTACGCTCGGCACCTCATGGATTTCAATTTCCTTTACCTGCGTTCCCGCATTCGGCAGATACCCCGGTGCGCGCACGCCAAAGCGCTTCAGTACATACTCGGTCTCCTCATTGATCTGACCGGCACGCCGCGCCATGTAGGTTTTGGTTTTATCTGTTCTGTTCTTGATATCCGCATAGGCAATCGCCGAGCAGATCGAATCCGTATCCGGATTTTTATGTCCAATTACATAAACTCTTGAATTTGATTTCATAATAGTACTCCTCCCTTCTGTATGTTTGTGGTATACAGTAAGTTCGTCCCGGTAGTTTTACTTCTTTTTTTGTAACGACTACAGTTACTGCTCACTTCGTGACCAGTAACCGCCGCCCTGCACATGCAAATTCGCTCCGCGAAGTTCCGGGCGGCCACCTGAATCACTTTCTCCTGCAGCCGCGCAGCAAGTGCGCGTCTCAGTAATTTTGGTAACGACTACACACATATTACCATCCTTTTTTCATCTGGTCAAAGAAAATCTTTTATGTTAAGATAAACGCAGATAGAAAAACGTGCAAAATTGAACCTGATTTTTTCATAAATCCACAATTTTCCTCTCGTTTTCCTGTTATTCTTACGAAAAAGGGGTGTTTCATTATGTCAGAAGAACAATTAACCATGGATGACTTCTCCGCAGAGCTGGAAGCTTCCTTCAAAAAAATTGAGGAAGGCGACATGCTCACCGGAACCGTCATCTCCGTAGATGAAAAAGAGGTGATTCTCGATCTGAAATACTACGCAGAGGGCGTCATCCGCGCCGAGGACTTCAGCAACGAGCCTGGCTTCTCCTTAAAAGACGCTGTTCAGGTCGGTGACGAAATCACCGCAACCGTGATCCGCAAAGACGACGGCCACGGCAACATTCTTCTCTCCCGCGCAGAGGCAAACGATATCCTCGCATGGGAAAAACTCGCACAGTACAAAGAAGAGAAAACCGTACTGGATGTAAAAGTCAAAGGAATCGTAAACGCCGGTGTTATCGCTTACGTCGAAGGAATCCGCGGCTTCATCCCGGCTTCCAAACTCTCCCTGAACTACGTGGAAGATCTGAATGAATACTTAAACAAAGACATTCAGGTACAGGTTTTTGACCTCGACAAAGAAAAAGACCGCCTGATCCTCTCCGCCCGCGAGCTTCTCCGTGAAAAAGCAGATGAGGACCGCAAAGAGAAAATTTCCAACGTAGAAGTCGGCCTTGTTACCGAAGGAACCGTGGAAAGCCTGCAGCCATACGGCGCATTCATCAACCTCGGAAACGGCCTCTCAGGCCTCGTCCACATCTCCCAGATTTGCGCCAAACGCATCAAACATCCGTCCGCAGTTCTGGCAGTCGGCGATAAAGTCAAAGTAAAAGTCATTGCCATCAAAGACGGCAAACTCAGTCTCTCCATGAAGGCACTCGACGACGTTGCCGCCGAAGAAATTCAGGAAGAAACCATCGAACTCCCGGAGACAGAGGAAGTGACAACGACACTGGGATCGCTGTTTAAAAATATTAAGCTGAACTAAAGCTGCATCAAAAAAACAGACTTTCCATTCTCACGCATTCCTGCGTGTATCTGGAAAGTCTGCTTTCTATTATAAGAATTCTATTAGCCCTTTACAGCTCCAATCACAATACCTTTCACAAAGTATTTCTGGAAGAATGGATACACAACCAGAATTGGAAGTGCTCCCATAACTGCAACGGCCATTTTGATACCAGTTGCCGGAAGTGTAATGCTTTGTGTCAATGCTCCTCCTGAAGCACCGCTCATCAGATACTGCACATCCAGAAGCATCTTATTCAGCAGAACCTGAATACTGTACAGTTTATCGTTGTTGATATAGTACAGACCATTCAACCAGTCATTCCAGTATCCGAGGCCGACCAGAAGTGCCAGTGTAGCAATAATCGGAGTAGACATCGGAAGAACAATTTTTGCCAGAATTCTCCACTCACCTGCTCCGTCAATTCTTGCAGCCTCGATGACCGCATCAGGAATGTTGGTGGTGAAATACGTTCTCATCATGATGACATAGAAAGCTCCCATCAGAAGATTTGGAACAATCAGTGCCCAGATGGTATTTTTAATATGAAAGATTCCAGTCCACATCATATAGGACGGTACCAAGCCACCGTTGAACAACATCGTAAAGAAAATCACAAAGGAGAAAAATGCTTTTCCCGGAAGATCTTTTCTTGACAGCGGATAGGCAAACAGTGTTGTCAGAGTCAGGTTTGCCACGGTTCCAACTACCGTTACCAGTGCGGAAATGATATAGCCTCTTACAATACTGCCGGATTCTACCAGCAGTGTTTTGTATGCATCAAAACTGATCTCGCGCGGCCAGAAAGAATATCCGTATTTTAACAGAACATTCTCTTTGGTGATGGATGACATGATCAGCAGGATAAACGGGACGATACACATAGCGGACAGTAAGATCATAATCACATTGGCTGCAATCTGAAAGCCTTTATTTCTTTCAACCATTTTTTCATACTCTCCCTTCGCTTAGAATAATGCGCTGTTTTCGTCCAGTCTTCGAACAACCAGGTTTGCAATCAGTACCAGTGCAAATCCTACCAGTGACTGATAAAGACCTGCTGCAGATGCCATACCGATGTTGTTCAGCTCCATCAATCCACGATATACGTAAGTATCGATGGTGTTTGTCACGTCGATCAGCGGTCCGCTGTTCATTGGTACCTGATAGAACAGTCCGAAATCGGAATAGAAAATACGTCCTACGCTCATCAGGGTCAGTGTGATAATGGTTGTTTTCAGTCCCGGCAGTGTGATATGCAGAATTCTCTGCCAGCGGTTCGCACCGTCAATGGATGCAGACTCATAAAGGCTGGCATCCAGTCCTACTACCGTTGCATAATAGATAATGCAGTTATATCCCAGGTTTTTCCATACATTGACAAAGATCAAAATGAATGGCCAGTACTTCGGATCAGAATACCATCCGATGCCCTGTTTTCCCATTGGTTTCAGAATACTGTTATTAATGAATCCGGCATCTGTGCTGAGGAATCCATATACCAGGTAGCTGACAACGACGATAGAAATCAGGAACGGTACCAGAATTAACGTCTGGTATATTTTCTTTCCCATCGTGGAACGGATTTCATTCAGCAGAATTGCCACTGCAATTGCAAGTACGGTTCCGACTACGATAAAGATTACGTTGTATCCCAGTGTGTTTCTTGTAATTGTCCAGGCATCTTTTGTCTTGAACAAAAACTCAAAGTTTTTCAGGCCTGTAAACGGGCTTTTCAGGATTCCCAGGCTGTAATTATATTTCTTGAATGCAATAATAATTCCAGCCATGGGCATATAGTTATTGATAAATAAGTATACAAGTCCCGGAAGCAGCATCAGATACAGGGGAATAAATCTGCGGATTTTACCCCAATTTCTTTTCATCTTCCCAGCCTCCATTATTTGTTGGCTTCCAGCCAAGCGTCTAACTGTTTCTGTTTCTCTGCAATGATGGTATCTGCTCCTGCAGCTTTCAGCTCATCCAAGAATTTCGGAATGGTAGTTTCCGGATCCAGGGAACCGCACTCCAGCGCCGGACCATATTTTGCCACAACGTTTGCACATGCAGTTACTTCATTTTGTACTTCTGTGTTGTCCCATGCAAAACCTTTGGCTGGAGAAACTGTCGCATCTTTGTTAAATTCCTGAATCTGATCCCAGATATCTGAATCAAGACCTTCCCAAATATAAGAAATTGTCTCGTTTGGCCATGCCCATGGAAGACTGGTATAGCCTGTATTGCTGGCATTAACTCCTTCTGGATAATTAACGATTCCCTTTTCCTTATCTACAAATTCATAATGCTTTCCTTCTAAACCATTGATAAAAAGATTGGCCAGATCCGGGTTCGTGTAGATCTCATTTAATACCTGTACAGCTCTTTCCGGTTTTTCACTATTGTGCGGTACATACCATACAATATCGACACGTGTTGTGGTGGTATATGGTTTTACCATCTCCAGAACAACAACTTCCTTTCCTACCTCTTTTTCCATCTCTTTTTCAATACCCGGCTTGGTATTTGTGAAACGTCCAAATCCTTTTCCTGCACCAATCAGGCTGTTTGCGTTTTCAGTGGAAGTAGAAGCATCCGGCATGAGCAGGCCTTTCTGTGCCCAATCATAACGAAGTTTCATTTCGTTCATATATTCATCTGTTCCATAATAATTGATAACGGTTGTATTATCTCCAGATGCACTTTCCAGTGATCCAATATCTCCGCCCAGATCATCCTGATCTGTCATCAAGCTCATAGAACCATTATTTGATACAATTGGATATACATCCGGATACATTTCTTTTACTTTCTCCAGAAGCGGTTCTAACTCTTCTTCTGTTTTGATAGAGCTGTAATCAATTCCAGTTGCATCTGCCATCTCTTTGTTCATGGCAAATCCCCATCCGGTTGCTTTCTCTTTATTTGCTGGAACTCCATAAATATCGCCATTAAAAGTTACACATTTCCAATCAGAATCGCTGATCTGGGATTTCATATCACTTCCATAACTGTCCAGATAATCCGTGATCGGAACAATCTGTCCGCTGCTGATTGCGGATGTTACATTACCGCAATATTCATACATCAGATCCAGTTTTTCAGAAGATGCCAGTGTCAGGTTGACCTGCTGATCATAACTTCCAAATCCAACACGAGTCAGCTCAACTTTAGTATTGAATTTTTCCTCGGTGATTTTGCTTGCTGCCTCAGAAATTTTTGCGCAGTCATCTGTGCTGGCATCGCCAGGTGCCAGAATTTTTACCGTATAACTGTCCTGATTGCTGCTGTCTGCGCTCTTGGAAGATCCGTCATTTGAGCTGGACGCGTTATCGCTTCCGCAGCCTGCCAGCATACTTCCTGCCATAACAGAGACAAGTAACAGTGCCATTGCTTTTTTCTTATTCATTGCAGTTCTCTCCTTTGTTCTTTTCTTTGTTTTACGAATAGCTATATCCTATCAAAGAAATATCTCTTTCTCTATAAAATCTGTGACTTTCTCTTTATATATTGTGACATACCACTGTAACTTTCGTTATTTTAACGAATCTGTATACTTATTTCTTGAAAACACACGACATCTATATTAGAATAAATGGCATGTTCCAACAGTTGGAACGCTCACACGATTTTTCTTATATTGTTATATTCTTGGAGGCTCTTATGTTATCTCGTAAAAATTTTTACATCTCATCAAAAATTTTTTTCACCCTTATAAGCCTTATCATGCTTATTCCGCTTACATTTCTGACGATATTTTTTGATTTCTACTCGCTTCGCCTGCTGAACCGCGAAATCGCTTCTGCAAACCGAAATGCTCTGTTTCTCTATCAGGAACAGTTAGAAGCAGATCTTTCCCAGATAGAAACCTCAATGGCACAGGACTGGGCTACGAACTGGAATTATCAGAAACTAAAATATAAACTTGATCCGCTCGATGTTCATTTAAATACACTCTCCATTGTGAATAAAGCACGGGAACAGCTTGCTCTGACAGAATGTCTCGGTGCTGTCTATATTTATTCTGCTCCCAATGATGTCTGCCGCTGTGCCTATCAGGACTGCTATTCCCATGAAGAATTAATAACAATGCAGAATTATGTAAAATCCCTTGATTTTGAATCAACTTCCAAATCCTGGTTTTACGATAAAGTCGGTGATAAATATTTTTTGGTTCGTCTTCTCGGTTTTTCCAACGCTTACAGTGTTTCTCTGGTAGATTTTGACCTTGTTATGGCTCCATCCCGTCTCGCCACGCAGACGCATAATGCCGGCTCGCTTGTCTATCTTTCCGATGACGGCACTGTATTAAATCCTTCCAACACCATTACAGAAAATAAACTGACCTTTTCGCAAAAAGATAATAACCATATCAAAAAGGGACGAAAAGAAAATTTCTTTGTTGTACAGGATCCTTTAAAATATGCCGATATTACCATGCTTTACCTTACCCCCTATCAGGGAAGCCAGTTTTATTTGAATGCGACACAGATGTTCGCCATTATTGCCTCTGCACTGGCACTGCTTCTGATTCCATTTATGTGCTTTTTTGCCATCAAATTTTATTTTTCTCCTTTAAGTGACGCAACAGCTACCATGGAGAAAATTCGAAACGGCCAGCTGGACTCAAAACTGCAGGAAACACAGTTTATCCGTGAATTTTCCGTCTTTAATTCCACTTTTAACCGAATGATGGATGAAATTCACAATCTGAAAATCCGCACTTATGAAAATAAACTGACCATTCAAAAATCTCAGCTGCAATATTTCCAGATTCAGCTGAAGCCTCACTTTTACCTGAACTGCCTGAAAACGCTTTACGGTATGATTCAGCAAAACAAAGGAAACGATGCGCAGCAGATGATTTTGTATGTTTCCCAGTATATCCGCTATACCTTCCGCGACAACAGCAGTCTTGTGCCGCTGCAGACGGAACTGAATCAGGTACAGAATTATTATAAACTCCAGAAGCTGAACACGAGAGATTCCTCTGAACTGACGATTTCTGCAGATCCTTCCGTTTCAGAATTTCCAGTTCCCATGCTCTGTATCCAGACTTTCGTTGAAAACTCCTTTAAGCACGGACGAATCCCCGGTCAGCCGCTCAATGTGCATATTGCCGTCCGGCTGACAGAAACAGAAGAAGGAAATTACTTAAACATCAGTATTCAGGATAATGGAACCGGCTTCCCGGACGAATTTCTGCAGTCCTTTCTGCAAAATGAAGAAGATACCACAGCTGGGCAGCATATCGGCATTCACAATCTCCGACAACGGCTTACCCTGCTCTACAAAGACAAGGCTGGACTGATCTGTATGAATGGTTCCTCCGGCGCCATGACAGAAATTATCCTGCCTGTACAGGAAGAACCGAATCCCAGTCCGGATTTAAAGAACAGCTTACTCTCAAAAGAAAATTTACTTTCACCCTAATGTGAAGAGGAGGAATCACGAATGAATGTATTGATTATTGATGATCAGCCCGATGTTGTCGCCGGTATTCATTCCGGTATCAACTGGGATGCTCTTTCCATCCGACAGGTTTTCTGTGCTAACGACATTATCCGTGCGCGTGAAATTCTTTCAAACAATTCCGTGGATATCATGCTCTGCGATATCGAAATGCCGCTCGGCAGCGGTCTTGAACTTTATGAATGGGTTGCGGAGCATTTTCCAGAAATCAAATGTATTTTTCTCACCTCACATGAAGATTTTTCCTATGCACAAAAAGCACTGCAACTCGGCGGATTCGATTATCTGATTCAGCCCGCTCCCTACAGTGCAATTGAGGTTTCCATTCAGAAAGCAGTCCTGCAAATTCAAAAGGAAAGAAAGGAAAAATTTTACAGTGAATATGGAAACTATTTCAGCAAACGCGAAATGGATCTTCTTGATGTGCTCTTAAATGAATTTTTGCAGAAACAGCCTGCAGAACCGCAGAATATCCTGAGTTTTCTGGACACGATCTCCATAAAACTCGATCCCAGCCGTTCCTGTGTTCTGACTTTGATTGATATTCTCGAACAGGACACGCCACATCCAGTTCGTGACCTTTCTCTCCTCCGCTCTATCCTGCAGAATGTCGTTTCCGAGCTGTTTGAGCCGTTCACTAAAAAACTGCTTTTCTGCCATGTCCACGAACAGGTTTTTGCCCTTATTTTATACGAAACCGATAATTTTACAAAAGATCAGGTGCAAATTTATTTGCATACTTTTGTGGAAGCCGCTTCACAGTATCTCCACTTTAAAATAGCATGCTACTGTGCTCATTCTGCAAATTTTCTTCTGCTACCAGATAAAATACAGCAGCTTTTGGAACAGCGCAGTGAAAATGTGGCAAACTATAGCGGTATTTTTTATCAGAAATCCAGTATTTCCCCGGTTCCCTACACCCCTCCGGATTTTGTCCACTGGAATGTCATGCTCTCCTCTGGTTATTACGATGCCGTCCGTGCAGACATGCATGATTATCTGCTCCGCCAAAAAGAATCCGGTCATGTAAACCAGAAAATGCTCAGTCTCTTTTTACAGGATTTTCTTCAGCTCTTCTATCAGATTCTGAACCATCACCACATCGGTGCACACGGTGTTTTTGAAAAAGAATACGATATTCACGCCCTGAACAACTCCTGTCATTCCATAGAAGAGATGCATAAACTGCTTGATTTTTCCGTTGATTATCTAAAAAGCCTTCAAATTAGCGCAGAACCAGGTGTTTCACAGATCGACCAGGTGGTAAATTTTATTCAGAAAAATATTCACCAGAATGTTACCCGCACCGAAATCGCACATCAGGTATACATGAACCCGGAATACCTCTCCCGGCTTTTCAAAAAGGTAAAAGGAATTTCACTTTCTGACTATATCGTGCAGGAAAAACTGAAAATTGCGATTTCCCTGCTTGAGGGAACCAATCTCCCGGTCAGTGTAATTGCAACGAATATCGGCTACACGAATTTTTCTTATTTTACACAGGTATTCAAAAAAGTCTACGGAATTTCTCCGAGTGAATACCGTCAAAAGAAAAAATAATGCAAAAATAGTACTGCGGAGCGTAAAGTTTTCCCAAATAAATGTTAATACCCGGGTATAACGAAAATACGTTCCGCAGTATTTTATTTTTGCATTACTGTTTTATCTTCAAACAAGTTTTTATACCGGCATCGCCGCCACAAAATAATACATCACAACAAAATGACAGAAGCTGCCACCCATCACAAACAGATGGAAAATTTCATGTGTTCCGAACTTTTTATGCTTCGCGTTAAACATCGGCATTTTTAATGAGTAAATCACCCCGCCGACCGTGTAAATGATGCCACCCGCCAGCAACCATCCAAATGCCGGCCGTGAAAGAGCCAGAAACAGCGGATGAAATGCCAGTACACACAGCCATCCCATTGCGATATACAACACTGAGGAAAACCACTTCGGACAATTGATCCAGAATGCCTTGACAAGAATTCCGCCAATTGCAGCTGCCCACACCAATGCACAAAGTACAATTCCCGTCCGTCCATGCAGCGCAATCAGACAGATCGGCGTATAACTTCCCGCAATCAGCACGGAAATCATCATATGATCAAACTTCTTCAGTCGACGGTTTACCTTCCCATTTACATCAAACGTGTGATACACGGTGCTCGCCAGATACAGCAAAATCATACTCAGCATAAACACCGCCATCGCAACCACATGCAGATGATCCGGCTCCCGCGCCGCCTTCAAAAGCAATGGCAGCGTTCCCACCACCGCCAGGATCAACGCAATCCCATGCGTAATCGCACTGCCGGGATCCTTAATTCCATTTTTTCTGATATACTTCATCCTGCTCATTCCTTTCCTGTCAGAAGCGCTGTGTATTTCAATTACCACTTTATGTAGTTTTGATTACTACTTATCATCGTTTCTTTTATTATAGCAGAATAAAATTATTTTTCAAGTCAAAATGTCTATTTTCTTCTGGAATCGTTCGACCTGCTTTGACACAAAAAAACAGACTACTCGCCTGCACCTACCGTTGTGCCTGTTTGAGCCGTCTGTTTTTGTATTTTTATTGCTTCTTCGCTTGAATCAGCTTCCATTTTTCTACCCGCGAAAGCTGCTTAATTTCCCATTCTCTCCGCATAGCCTCCTGTTTTGTTAAAAAGGTTTCAAAATACACCAGTTTTACCGGTTTGCGGCTCTTTGTATATTTCGCTCCTTTTCCAGCATTGTGTGCCTTTACTCTGCGTTCCAAATTATTGGTCCAGCCTGTATAAAAAGATCCATCGCTGCATTCCAGAATATATGTAAAATTCCCCTGTTCCATTTCAAATTCCGTTCCTTCTGTTCATCTGTATTCTATGTAACTTTAACACTCGGTTCTTTTAGGCGCAATCAAAAAAATAAGAAAGAGTCCTGCTTCGCAGGAAAATTCAACGAAGTTTCCTGTAAGCAAAAAACCGTCCGGATTTCTCCGAACGGTTTTCTCATTTTTATTTTTACTGCATTGCCAGCTCATCTACCGCCAGTTTCAATGCGCCCATGATACCCTGGTTGTCGTTCAGGCTTGGAAGTACAATGTAGCTGTCGAGATCCTCAAGTTCTTTTGTTACAAGATATCCGTTCAGCTGTTTCTTTACTTCTTCTCTTACGAGCGGCATCATATGCTCCTGATGCATAACGCCTCCGCCCAAAACGATTCTCTGCGGGGAGAGCAGCATGATGCAGTCTACAAGTGCCTGTCCGATATAGTAAGCCTCAAGCTCCCATACCTCTTTTTTGTCTGCCAGCTCAATACCTTTTTTGCCCCAGCGTGCTTCAATGGCAGGACCTGCAGCAAGGCCTTCCAGGCAGTTGCTGTGATACGGGCATTTTCCGCCGTAAGTATCTTTCGGATGTCTGGTCAGCAGAACGTGTCCGCCTTCCGGATGAAGCATGCCGTGCAACAGCTTGCCATTGGAAATAATTCCCATTCCAACGCCCGTTCCGATGGTGATGTAAATGCTGTTGTCCAGACCTTTTGTGATTCCCCAGGTAGCCTCACCCAGTGCAGAACCGTTTACATCGGTATCAAATCCAACCGGGATGTCCAGTGCATCTGCGAAAGCGCCTACGATGTTGTAGTTCTTCCATGCTAATTTGGGAGTTGTGGTAATGTAACCATATGTTTCGGATTTTCTGTTCAGGTCGATCGGTCCAAAGCAACCGATTCCCAGTGCCTGAATGTCCTTCTCTTTGAAATACTCAATCATTTTCGGAACGGTAATTTCCGGTGTCTCGGTCGGGATAGAAATTCTCTCATAAATTTCTCCATTTGCGTTTCCAATTGCGCAGACCATCTTTGTTCCGCCTGCTTCTAATGCTCCAAGTCTCATTGTGTTTTTCTCCTCTCTTATGCTTCTGGATTTGAGCAGATTACAGAAAGTTTTCCTTCAAATCTGCATCCATTAAAATTAGCCGGTATAATAAAGTGAGTACCTTTCTTAACCGGAATACCGTTTACAGTACCCTCTCCGGCGATTACACTTACATTAGTATAATATTTTTTCGCATCTAAGGTGAATACACCGTCGATGTCGTATTTATCTACAGAGTAGAACTTGCATGTTACAAAATGGGTATGTACCGCGCCCGGGATTTCCTCTGTAAAGGTATCGATATCTGCCGGTTTAAACGGAGCCTCGATAACATCGATACTCTGCTCTACATGAAGCTGTCTCGGTTTGCCGTTCTGCAGTCTGTCATAATCGTATACACGATAGGTGATATCGCTGCTCTGCTGTGTCTCCAGAATCAGTGTGCCGCCTTTGATGGCATGTACGCATCCCGGATTGATCTGGAAGAAATCTCCCTTATGTACCGGCACTTTGCGGATGAAATCGCTCCACTCATGATTGCGGATCATTTTCTCCACTTCTGCCTTGTCTTTTGCATTGTGTCCGATAACAATTTCTGTACCCGGTTCGCAGTCCAGCACGTACCAGCATTCGGTCTTTCCAAGAGATCCATTCTCATGCTCTCCTGCATAAGCATCATCTGGATGAACCTGGATGCTCAGATCATTTTTTGCATCAATGATCTTGATCAGCAGCGGAACCTGGCTTCCCGGGTAATTTCCGAAAATTTCCGGCTCCTCTTTCCAGAGCTCACCTAATGTTTTTCCATCAAATCTTCCGCCTGCCACATGGCTCATTCCGTTGGCATGTCCGCTGATCGCCCAGCACTCGCCGGTTGTATCGCTCGGAATTTCGTAATCAAATACGTCTCTTAACTTTGTTCCACCCCAGATTGCTTCTTTGAACACCGGGTCCATAAATAAAAGCTCCATATTTTTCTAATCCTCCTTGTTTTCAGGATCTGTCCACTACATCTATTTTAACCGATAACATTCAAAAACGAAACCCCTAAAATGACAAACTTTCACATTTTCTGTAACCGGTTACTTTCCTTTTATTCCGCCTTTTTTCTATATCAAAACAATCCTGTTTGTTATATGTAAAGCTGACTGTTTTCAGCCAGCCTTTTTTATAAAAAGCAATCGAAAAACGGTATTTTACCATCCGCGGTCTGCGCCGCCTTTTTTGTATTCAAAACCTGTAAAAAAGATTCGATTGCGAATCCTACACTTTATAATACTTTCCCGCATCCCATTTCGTGCAGGTCCTCTTTTTTATTCCGAAATTGCCGGGAGATATACCATAGGATCAATGGCTTTTCCATCTTTTTTCATCTCAAAGAAAAGATTGCTTCCCTCTTTTACATAATATTTCGTCGGTGCTGCAACTGCTCCGATCCGTGCTGCTTTCTGAACTTTCTGGCCTGCCTCGAGGGAAACGTCTGTGAGCTGTCCGTAGATGGCTTCGTATCCATTTCCAAGATTCATGGTGACGGTGAGGCCGGTTCTTGCATCATTTTCCACACTCACAACTTCTCCGTCCGCTGCCGCCAGAACCGGAGTTCCTTCTGCCGCCGAGAAAACAACGCCTGGATTGCACTGGTAAAGATCCAGTGTCGGGAAATAAACGGTATTTTCCATGTTATACGGAATCAGAACTGTTCCAGTAACCGGCAGTTCCATGATTGTCGCTTCGCTGAACATCAGATCCTGTGCAGCCCCTGCTGTCTCAACTGCCGTTTCCTGATTTTCTGCAGAATCCACAGTTCCGGATGCTGCACTCGTTTCTTCATTCGCCGCTGTTTCTCCTGATCCTGTTTCTCCGTTCTGATCCGCCGCTGTTCCGTTTACCGCCTGCGCGTCCTGTCTTTCTGTATTCCCATCTGATTCTTCCGGTGTATTCTGAGCCGTCTCTGCATCTGCTTCTGGATTTCCCGCCGCCTCTTCTTCACACGCCGCTTCCATTTCCGGCACCTGTTCCAGACTGTTTTCCACATCATCTGCCTGATCCTGTACGGCACGCGTTCCGTCTGCATCTCCCGCCGTCTCCTCCGTCTGCTGTTCTGTAGTTCCGGTGCTTTCGTCCTCTGTAAGCTGTGCCGTCTCTCCCTGTTTCGCCTGATCTGCCTTACCGTTTCTCGCATCCTGCTGCCAGGTCAGCACTCCGCCTGCAATCATCATTGCCAGTGCCGCTGTGATCACGCCGATTCTCAACTTGTCTCTTTTCATGTTCTTACCACCTCTGCTGATATCTTTTTAAGCATTTCAGAGGCGTTTTTCGATTTCTCGCTCTCCTCCTGCTTTTCTACAGTAAGCAGTATTTCCCATCCGGCGCGATCTATACACAAAAACTGGATTTTTCCTTTCCGTTATCCACAATTTTTTCCCTGCGCTTCTTTCTTTTGTGGAAAACATAATTCTTTTCTGCGCATTCCGTGCAAAACATCCCCAATGTTATCCACACCTTATTTTCTCGACTTGCTTCACGCAAAAAAAAGAGCCGGAACCGGGAATTTTCTCCCATTTCCAGCTCTCACTTTCACCTGTATTTACTGTAATCTTCCATACACCGTACTCGCATCCGCGATGCTGTCCACCGCAGATCCCGAATCCGTCATGGCCTCTGCCGTAACAAGTATGTACTCTTCGCCTCCATATTCTGCAAAGCTGACCAGGCACTGACCCGCCTCATCGGTAAATCCGGTCTTTCCGCCTTCAATGACTGCCCCGTTCTCCAGTGTCGTACTCATCTCATAGCTGGTAAACCGGTGGAGCATCGTGTCATACAGCGTAATTCCCTCCGGGTGTGATGCGGTAGCTTCCGTTGTGTAAACCTCCCTCGTCACGATCTCGCGAAACGTATCACTCTTCAGACACTCGCTCATCAGCACCGCAATATCACGGCAGGTAGAATAATGGTTGTCGTTATGCAGTCCCGTGCAGTTCTCAAAATGCGTATTGGTAAGTCCCAATTCTTCTGCTTTCTGGTTCATCATGGCCACAAAACCTTCTTCCGATCCGCCGACTGCTCTCGCCAATGTCTCACATGCATCTGCGCCGGATGGCAGCAGCACACCATAGAGAAGATCACGAACCGTCGGCTGTTCGTACGGATTAAATCCCGCTACCGACGCATCCTGTGCCGTCAGTTCCTCGAAGATGTCCTCCGGAACCGTAATCGTCTCGTTCAGATCCGGAAGATTTTCAATGGTAAGCAGCGCTGTCATAATCTTTGTCATCGACGCCGGATAAATTCTCTCATCTCCGCCCAGATTCATCATCTCAGCCAGATCGCTTTCCCGCACCAGCAGGGCATGCTGACTGTTCAGACCATCTGACGAAATCTGCTGTACCGGCTCAGGCGTCGGTGTAATCTCCTCCTCCGGGCTGGAATCCGATATCGGCTCTGAACTGTCCCCAACAAGAGAGGATGACGAAACCGAAGAGGATGCACTTGCGTTTCCATCCGTCTGTTTTTTCTCGTTCTTCTGCATCTGATATCCAAGCACGCCAATCAATCCGATAATGATAACAAGCAGAACACTTAAAATCACTTTCTGCTGAAACTGGCGTCTTCGTCTTTTGTTTTTCTTTTTTTGTGCCATAAACAGATTCCTCCGTTCTTTTTTATTCTTTCAAAGCATAGTACATTTCCTGCTCTTTTGCAAGATTTTCGCCGTAACCTTAAGATAAACATAATCAAAATTGGTCCGGTGGACCAATTTTGGATATGCAGAACAAAAAAAGAACCCTCGAAAGGGTTCCACATAGTGAAGCATCGGGGATTCGAACCCCGGACAACTTGATTAAAAGTCAAGTGCTCTACCGACTGAGCTAATGCTCCGTAAAATATGCCTAGTTCCGGAATCGAACCAGAGACACGAGGATTTTCAGTCCTCTGCTCTACCAACTGAGCTAACTAGGCATAAAATTGCGGGAGTAGGATTTGAACCTACGACCTTCGGGTTATGAGCCCGACGAGCTTCCAGACTGCTCCATCCCGCGATATCCTATTTTTGTACTTGATTTCTCAAGTAAAGCCGATGATCGGACTCGAACCGATAACCTGCTGATTACAAATCAGCTGCTCTGCCAATTGAGCCACATCGGCCGATTGCCTGATTGGCAAGTGGGTGGTGGTGGATTCGAACCACCGAAGCAATTTGCAGCAGATTTACAGTCTGTCCCCTTTGGCCACTCGGGAAACCACCCATAAAAGAATGGGACCTACAGGGCTCGAACCTGTGACCCTCTGCTTGTAAGGCAGATGCTCTCCCAGCTGAGCTAAGATCCCATTTTTCAGATATTTAGTTATGAAAAGCGACCCGGATCGGGATCGAACCGACGACCTCCGCCGTGACAGGGCGGCGCTCTAA
>NZ_QUIM01000015.1:0-245 GCF_003480245.1 Blautia sp. AM42-2 | reverse complement strand
GCTAAGATCCCATTTTTCAGATATTTAGTTATGAAAAGCGACCCGGATCGGGATCGAACCGACGACCTCCGCCGTGACAGGGCGGCGCTCTAACCAGCTGAGCCACCGGGCCACAATAACTATTTTGAAGATATTTGATATACCTTCAAAACCGCATACACTTAACACCTATACATCATACCATATTTTCTTTCCGAACACAACCATTTTCTGCAAAACTTTTGTTTTGCATTTCAGGTCAAGCC
>NZ_QUIM01000014.1:53007-81438 GCF_003480245.1 Blautia sp. AM42-2 | reverse complement strand
TGAAGCGGAATGGCGCTCCGTTCCTCTGGAACGGATGCGCAGTTCTTGCGGAATATGCACATCCAAATTGTATCAGGACAATCTTTCATTTCACTTTCAAAAAACGAGCAGAAATCTTACAGAATTGTAAGATTTCTGCTCACTTAAAATTTAACCAACATATGGTAATTGAATCACAAACGTGCTTCCTTTTTTCTTTTTGCCGGAGGTTACCGTAATCATACCTGCGTGCTTTTCGATAATTTCTCTCGATAGAAAAAGTCCGATTCCTGTACCACTCTTTTCCATGACCTCCTTGGAACTTCCTCTGTAAAATCGTTGAAAAATTTTGTGATACTCATTCTGCGGAATACCAATTCCCTGATCCTCAATTTCCATTCTTACAAAATAGTTTCTTTTTTGTAACCGGATAAATATTTTTGAACCACACGGACTGTACTTGACCGCATTATCCAGAACGTTGATCACAGCTTCACCAAGCCACCTTTTATCCTGCATAATCGTGCATGTTTCCAGCTCTTTTTCATAGTCAAAAACGAATTCAATTTCTTTCTCATCCGCTTTAGGATAAGTGCGGTTCACAGCAGATATGACAGTATCCATAAGCGGAAGTTTTTTCTTATTAATCTGAATCAGTCCAGTTTCCATCTTGGATATTTCAAGAAGCGACTGCAATAACGTCTCCAGTCCATCCAGAGCACTCCGACAACGGATACGAAACTCCACCTGTTCTGTGGCACTTAAGTCATTCTGCATCAGCACACTAAAACATGTATCCAAAGCTGCAACCGGTGTCTTTAACTGGTGAGAAATATCAGAAACCATTTCTTTCGTGTTCTCCTTTTCTGCCCTTGCTTCTTCCTTTATCAACTGAATATGATGTCCGATTGCTTCAAGCTGGTCATTCAATTTTTCCAGTTCTGCATGATTTTCCGTTTTCAGTAAATCATCAAATTTATTTTCACGGAATCTGATCAGAATTTCTTCCAACTGGTCTAAAATTTTCTGATGACACGCATCTTCTTTTTTCTTCCAATAAAGTAAAAAAGTCAAAAGAAGCACGCATATCACAGTGCTTACAGCACCGGTCACCATAACCTGATGCCGGAATTGCGAATAAAATGCATTCCCTTTATTCCCCCAGTATCCATATTGCTCCAATAATCGCCTTCCCTGTTCGTTAGTTTCAATATCCTTATCCTTAAGCAATTCCGAAACAGCATCCAGCCCGGAAAATTCTTCCTTTGCAGCAATCTCTGTCATAAGATTCATTTTATATTTATAATCTTCATAAAACACATACGTGGTAAAGCAATTTAATATTGCAAACAATAATATGACAGGTAATCCCAAGGAGAGCACTACTGTAATCTTCTTGCGATATCTCTTTGTCACTGCCTTACCTCCTGATTCCATATATACCCAAGACCTCTGATATTCTTTATATAGACCGGTGCAGCCGGATTGTCTTCGATTTTCTCACGGAGTCTTCTGATATTGACAGCGATTGTATTTTCATCCACAAAATCCCCTTCCAGATCAAACACATTTTCCAATATTTGTGTTTTTGAAAGAATCTGTTTCGGATTCTGAAGAAAAAAAGTCAGCATTTTCAACTCCGTTTTTGTCAGACTGATTTCACGACTCTTTATCAGGACTTTCATTTCTCCTGCGATAAATACGATATCTCCCGAAATCATCTTTCCGGCTTCCGTTTTCTCCTGTCTGCGGCGGAAATGTGCTTCTATTTTCAAAAGAAGTACCGAAAGACTAAACGGCTTTGTAATATAATCATCTGCCCCTGCTTCATATCCCATGACCTGATCCATCTCCTGATCTAGTGCTGTAAGGCAAATAATGTATGTATTATAATTGCATCTCATCCACCTTACAAATTCCAGTCCATTCCCATCCGGAAGATTCACATCACAAATGGTAACATCCACATTATTATCACTTGCAATTCTTTTCGCTTTTTTCACTGATTCTGCTGAAAAAACCTCATATCCGGATTTTTTCAGTGAGAATGTAATTCCACGATTTAAATTTTCATCATCTTCAACCACGAGTATACCTGGCATAGCATCTGCACCTCTCTTTATTAACTATTCATCTTAAAATGCTTCAATGCCTCCACAATTGCACTCTCTTTATCTTCTGGACACTGCGGTTGCCTGCTATCTTCATTTTTAGGTAAATTAGGACTTGGAACAAGTTCCAAGTCTGTCGCGGCAGTCGTCGAATTGCCCTGCAAGCAGTCCATTCTCCTCGTTGCAACGCGCAAATTCTTTCCAACCTCAATTCCGCATTTTCTCTTTACCTGTGAGATATACAGATTGGAAACCTTCATGCCGGCATTATGTTCAGCCACATACTTCTTTATCTCATCATATGTAGCCTTAGTCTCTGCAGATGTTATATCCATATCATCAAGTTCAATCGTGACATTAATGTAATCATCCGGCTTTTGTTTCAGTTGGGACAAAAGAACAACCGTTTCCACATGGCTCGTTGGTAAAGCCACGGGGTTATTGAGATTTGCAACAACGGGTAACTGTGTCTGACTACCTCTCAACCTAAACTATAACGGATATATCAATACCGCCAACCGGTGTTGCCATATTCTTATCAAACAATACAAGATTCTTTCCTTGCGGATACACCGTACTTCCATACATTATTCCAGCATATCCTAGTGAAATAAAGTATTGCGCCAATGACTGAAAAGGAGCATATTCTATTGATTTATCTACTCCATCCCCCAAAGGAATAAATATTTGTTGCGACAACAATTTAGAATAAGTAAACACACCCCATTTAGTCATTGCTTCATTAAATGCACTTTTATCAATTGGAACATTCAACCCCGTTGCTTTAGCTATTTTTAAACTTCGTTTATATTGTTTCTGTCCATGTTTTTCAAGTTCATTATTGATATCAGCATATGACAATGCATCAGCTATTGTTAAATCAACTATCTTCTGGCCAAGAACATTGTCTAATAATTGAAAATCACAAAAGCCAAACCGCTCTCCAGCTTTCATTCTACATTCTTTTTTAGCACATTCACTTCTAGTATTTCCATCACCAACAGCCAAATATAACCATTCTACTCCTGCTGGACTAAATCGATTATCCTCATTGATAAACTCTTTTTTAGGTAAAAATCTTTCATAGTCTGGTATTTCTGTTTCCTTTAATCTTGCGCCTCTTCCAAGAGGGATACCGACAATGCTCCCCAAAGTTTTTGTTTGCAATTTAATACCATTATGGTCATGAAACAAATCATTATATGTCTTTAAGAATAGTTCCTCTTTTGCTGCTTCAACATCATTAAAGGAAATTTTCTTTGTAGCTAATGCCTCTCTGTACTCTCCCCAAGTCCGTTTAATTGAGGATTCGTTTTTTTTAATTTCACTAAAATCAAAAAAATGCAATTCTTTTCATCTCTCTATTCTTTTTAGTGCATGTTCAACAAAAAGCCTTGATTTTACTGACTTTTCTGAACAGTTAATAAGTTACATATATCTACAAAATAGAGTTTTCTGGATATGAAGTGACTTCATGGAGTCCATTTCTGATGATTTTAGGTACAAGAAATAAAACGTCTTTGTTTCTTCTTATGAAGGCCTTCCTGTTTCCCAAATCCACCTACAGTAACTAACCTCTCATGTCTACCAGGATCACCATCCTCTGACGGGTCCTAAATTCCTTCGTTCTGCTTATCCATAGTTGGATGCTGCTCATGCTCCTTTAGCAGGGTCGTTGCCCTATAGAAAATGTCAATGCAGCTACTGGCTCTACTTTGTCTTATATATTTTGCATTCCTGTTTCACAGCACCATTGATGGCGGACGCTTTCCTCCTTAGATTCTCATCTATTTTAAAACAAAGCTTTCTTTTGATCTCATCGCATTACTAAATTCGTCAAACACAACATGCTGTAAAGCAATACCAGCCTCGTCCGCAAACTGACAAATCGCATATAAAGCTTGATCATAATTTTCTCCAGTTTCTAGATTATACTCAAACGTATCTATGAAACGATCAAACATCCGTCTTTGACGCTCTTCACATTTAGCAACATGCTGTTTGAATTCTTCATGATATTCATTCATTTCACGAATAGATTCCTGAAGTATTGCTGTTATCCTATCATTTTCTTCCGCATTAAGCTTTGCGTTCTTGATGATTTCACGTGTACACGTAACTACATAACTTGCTGTAGTATATACAACCATTGGAAGAATCGGATTTACAGCAGAACCCATAATAGCTCCGACTGCCTTGGTAAAATATATGGTGGTCGCAGCTTTAGCCGTTGTATCCACTAACTGCTCTTTAAGTTGCTGCTCGTCAATTTCTCCACGTGCATATGAATAAAGTGCCACTCCTCCATCAATAATTCCACCCGCCATAACTGTTGCAGCAACTGAATCACTAAGTAAAGCACTTCCAGCTTTTATTCCTTTATATCGAATTGCCGTACTTACAACACCTGTTGCTCCACCCCTTGCTGCTCCTTTTATTGCATCGGCTCCAACATCATGTAATGCCTCTGCCAGTTCTTTTTTATCCTGAAATACTTCAAACATATTTGTAACCCCGGATAATATTCCTGTTGTTACAAAACTAGCCTTGGCCATATTGGCCGCTGTACACTTCATTTCAGCTTTGACTGCTTTTCTTTCAAATGCTTTTGCATACTTTTCAGGCGATTCATATGCCATTTGAACTTCTTCAAAAGTAGTTCCTCCCGAAGAAGCATCACCATAATGCAATTCATCTGTTAAATGTTCGTGAACATCCTTAAAGTCTTCTGCATGTATACTTCCTGATTCAGCTCTACTTTTGGCCAGTTTTTTTGCCTCATCTAACATAGAGCCCTCAGCATTATAATGTTCGTCTTTACGGATAAGTCTGTCCATGCCTTTATATTTGCCCCAGTGTCCCTTCTGTCCACCAGCCTGATCAAATACACTTCTTGCAGCACTATTCTCTACATCTTTATTTGAAGACTTTACAAATTTAGCCTGAACCTCTTTCTGTACCTTGCCGCCTTCTTTGATTAATATATCTGCCGCTGCTCCTTGGTCATAAACATCTGTGACAACTGCACGAGCCGACATCCCCTTCCCTGCTGCATCAGCATTGAATTTTGCGGCCTCAATATACTCAAACAGATTACCTTTCTGCTGATCAAAATGACCGTTCTGAATAATAGAAGTACCCATTTTCCATCTAAATAAATCCATTCCATCAACAGCTGCATTGGTACTATTTTGAGCGTTCACGGATGCCATATTACCAACTAAGTTACCTGTTGTTTTAGATGCGTCTTTCGCCGCTTTCTTAAAAATCGACATATGCACCTCCTACAGTAATGCTGCAATTGCAATTGCTATAACTATCGCTCCAATAAGTCTTACAAGGCGCCATGTATAGAGCCTACTAGCAGGAAGACTTCTGAACTTAAAAAATATAGGAAAAGCCACAGCCCCACATAGTATGAATAAGATACCCTTAAGGACACTCGTACTCATTGATAAACATCCCAAAGCTATCAGTATGCCTACCGCAAAGAAATTAACTACAAGTATTTTATTTGCTTCTGGTTTCCATATAATGTCACCAACCTGTGCCTCTTCAGCAACCATCGTATATGTATCTTTTTTTATCTGCTTAAGGCTCTTTGTAGATGCACTCAATGCCTCATTAGCCTCTTTTGACACCTCACCCTTTGAATTAAGAATAGGTGTAGACAATACATGATAATATACCTGTGCCATTAGCCATGAAACATGCAACGTTTTCTGTTCAACAACAGATAAACTGTCAAAATCTATCATTCCATCCACATCTACTGGATGAGCATTTTTTATTCGCTCAAGTTCCTGCAAGAATGGAGCAAACATTCTATTTAACTTCTTAATAAAACTCGAATAGTTATCGGACATTTTTGCAATGCCTTCCATTCCAGTTATCATTATATTCATCTGTGATACAGCTTCTTCTGCTTCTGCATGTATCTTCTTAGCCTCTGCTAGTTTTTCCTTTCCTTTAGCCCCTGCAATAACTGCTGCCACAGCTACAATAGGAGCCACAACTACTCCGGCAAGAATCAGCTTCCCGCCTGCCATTCCTAATCCACCTGCTGCCTTGGCACCTCCACCAAACCAAGCTAATGTAGCATTAGTTTTTGCTGCACCAGAAAGGGCTGCAATAGCTGTTCCTGTTGATGCTGTTCCAAACATCATTGCTCCGCCGTAAGAAGCGATACCAACCAATGCACCTGTTCCTAAAGCAGCAAAACCAGCTTTAGCAACTTCGTTAGCCGTCATAGATGCATTCTGAATATTCATAAGCATCTGCTTGGGTTCTTCATCAGAACCTATGAATTCCATGTTAGTATCGATTCTTCTATCCATCTCGACATTTTTAAATGTACCAAACGCAGTCACAAAAGTATCCATCCCCTCTGCCCAAGCGTTCACTTTAACTTTTCCTAGATTCTCCAAACGTTTAGTTGTCTGTTTCTTCTGTGACTCAAACTTATTTTTTGCGTTATCATACATTGATTGAGCCTCATTCAATAGGCTCTCTATTTCTTCTTTATGGGTAATCGGTTCTAATAGTCCCACAGCTGCCACCGCCCTCTCATTTGGTGTAATCATTAATCCAAATACCCGTCTGATAGCTTCCACTAATAAATTCCATTGGAATTTCTGAAATCATGCCTTTCAAAGTAATATGACATCTTCTGAAGTTTGTTAAATTGTTCTTATACTCATTAAGAACATAAAAAGCTTTCTCTTTGACATCTCTATTTGATCTAATGTACGCAATCAAATTATTCTGATATCTTGCTTCATAAACTTCTTGTGAAAGTTCGTTAATTCTATCATTAGGACCAATTATTGCCTGCGCACTTTCATATTTCAGAATCTTTGTTTCTAGAATTTTGAAATCGTTATCCGAAACTTTATTATCGTGGGTATAAATGTCCTTGCTATATGGTACATACTCAACGCCACTTCTGGTCCTGATAGGGAATATTGGCAATCGCTTTACTTTCTCATAGAGTCTTTGTGTCTGAAGTTTCTGCTACGTTGCAGGAAGAAGTAGGTATGCATACAATACCTCTCTAAACTTTTCATCTTTAATCATTTCATCAGCTGCTTCTATAATGCAGTCCAAATCTTCTCTTGTACCACTTCTATGGCAACCAATAATTTCAAGTAACGGAACATACTGTGTCTTTTTGTATGTATCAACGATTACACCATTAAAATCATTCGCTATATCCATCTTCTTGGAGATATATGCGATAACCTCCGGTACAATCAAACAGTACCCATCATTTGATGCAACAAATTCATCAACATTAAAGCATTCTCCATCCATAAACATACCGCAGACATATATTCGCTTGAAACAAATATTATCTTTATTGATTTTCTCAACCTGTCCAGCAAATTCTAAAGCTGTTTCAAAATAGCACATTTCAAACCAACCTCGCACATTTTTACCAGACCTCATAAGAATATCGAGATACTCATCATAGGTTAGTTTGTCTCCACCTACTACATCCCCCATAGAATCGGGATCAAAATCAATAGTCCCATACTCTGATTGCACACAGGTTTTTGTGCCATAAAACTCTTTCTTAAGTTTCTGCCACTTTGAATCTTTTTGTTTGTTACTCATTCTTCTACCTCCAAAAATTAGTAAGTGCTACCACTTGGCAGTCTAACATGCTAATCATGGTAGATATAAAATGCTAACATTCTTATCTACTCAACCCACTAATAACACTCTTGTCTACACAACCTATTCCAAGCAATCTCATCAGCAGGCGTTTTACTATTTTTCTACGCTCATCTAAGCCATCACTCTCAGCAAGTCAAAATCTTCCGAAACCCTTTATTTCAAGCCTTTTCGAGCATATCTACAATTTCTATTTCTGTACTTTACTTAACAAACAGACACTCTCCACATGGCACGTTCCCGGAAACATATCAACACAGCAGACTTTTTCTACACGGTATCCATATTTTGCAAACTCTACCAGATCCCGCGCAAGAGAAGTCGGCTTGCAGGAGATGTAAAGCATTTTTTCACACCTATATAAATCAACTATCTTCGGCAGAGCCTTCGGATGGATTCCTTCGCGCGGTGGATCAAGAACGATGAAGTCCGGTTTTTCTTCGATTTCATCGATCACCTTCAGCACGTCTCCGGCGAGGAAACTGCAGTTGGTAAGGCCGTTTGCCTCTGCGTTCTCTTTTGCAGCTGTAACAGCTTCTTCCACGATTTCCACGCCGATCACTTCTTTTGCGACCGGTGCAAGGATCTGGGCGATGGTTCCGGTTCCGCTGTAGAGGTCGAAGATCGTGCGGTCTTTCGTCTCGCCGACGAACTCGCGGGCGGTGCTGTAGAGAACTTCCGCGCCAAGGGAATTGGTCTGGAAGAAGGAGGACGGGGTGATCTTGAATTTCAGTCCGAGGAGTTCTTCATAGAAGTAGTCCTGTCCGTAGAGCACTTTTGTCTCATCGCTCTTTACAACATCTGCCAGGGAATCATTTATGATATGGAGGAATCCGACAACCTTTCCTTCCAGCGGCAGACCAAGCACTTCCTGCACGAGCGGCATCAGATCCCACTCTTCCTGGCTTGTGGTGACGAGATTTACCAGGATTTCTCCGGTATTCTCGGCTCTTCGCACCAGCAGGTGGCGCAGGTAACCCTCGTGGCTTATCTTGTGGTAGTAACTTGCGTTCCGCTCTTTAAAGTACGCCAGCACGCAGGTCAGAATCTTTGTGAAATCCTCATGCACGATTTTGCAGTCGCACGCGGTCAGGACATCGTAGGTGCTTCCCTTTTTATGAAGTCCGAGAGACAACGGGCCGTCCTTGTATTCATCGCCGAAGGAAAACTCCATTTTATTCCGGTATGCAAACTCCTTCGGACTTCCCTTGATTCCAAGGAACGGATAATCGGCCTCCCCCGCCTCATTGACCTGGCCGGCCTCCACGAGGGCATCGTCGAGCAGTTTTTTCACCTGACCGGCCTTCATTGCAAGCTGATCCTCATAACTCATCGTCTGGTACATGCATCCGCCGCAGGACGGGAAAATACTGCAGACCGGATCGCGCTTTTCTATCGGGGATTTTTCTGTTACTTCGAGCAGGCGGCCCTCCATGCGGTTCTTTCTTTTTTTGTTGATCTGAAAGCGGATCTTCTGTCCCGGAATTGCATTTTTCACGGTAACCGTCTCGCCCTCCACATGTACACGTCCTTTATTCGGGAAATCGATTCTTTCCACGACTCCCTCGTAAATTTCTCCTTTTTTCATTCTCTTCTCCTTCTATGTCAAACTAATTTCCGGACAGAAAAACTCCGGTACCACGTTCCGGCACCGGAGTTTCTTTTTTCCATCCTACTTATCTTCGTCTTCATCCTCGAAGTAATCGTCGAAATCGTCATCGAAATCATCTTCGAAGTCTTCCAGATAATCCGGAGTTACAAACCGGTATACTGCGTATGCGATTCCTGCAACTGCCGCTACCGCTCCGACAATGGCAAGGACCCATAAAATCACGTTTTTCGGTTTTTCGCTCTCACGTTCTCTCTGTTTTAAAAGCTCTAATACTTCATCAATCTTATTCATACTGTCCACCAACCTTTGCTTTAGATTAGAAACTTAACTTAACGATAGTATACCATACGAGCCGCAATTTTACCACAATTTCCGCTCTTTTTTATAAATCTTTTCGTTTCAACTTACAGTCGGTATTTTCACGGAGTCTGACATGTCGAGAATAGTTCGACTGTGACTTTCCTCATGTCAGTGGAGGATACCGATTTCTCTCCGCCTACCACTGCCGTTATGTTTCTTTTAACAATTCATCCCACCGCTTTAGAAGCGGGGGACTTCTTGTCTACTGGTGTTAAAATTCAGAATCCGCCGGCAGTTCCCGCAGAATCTTGTGGAACTGACCGCCGCAGCGCTCCATTTCTCCTAACACCTGGTCGATCCATTCACCCTTTGTATGCCAGTTTTCTCTGGTGAACTCAATATCCGAAGGACAGACAAAAAACTCTGTCTCCGGATAGACAAGCTGGTAATACAGAATACACCGTCTCGCATGGAGATTCCGGCAGCAGAGGATCGCTTTTTTTACCTCGATGCCCGCCGCATCTGTCACTTCCCGTGACCGCAGTGCATTTTCATACGTATACGTCGCCTTGTCTTCGCGCAGAATCGCTTTCTCCGGCACGCCGTTTTTCTGCAGTACCGTCCGCAGAAACTCCCACTCGGTTTCATAGTTCCCGCCGTACTGCTCCGCAAGATCCTGTACACCGGCGAAATGCCCGAGCACAGTACTGTATCTTCCCGACGGAAGCACATACGGCGCAAATCCTTCTTTCCAGAGTTCTGCCGCGTGTGCCGCCATCTGCGGATATCCGTTTCCCGGCACAAAAATCACATCGGCTTTCTGCGGCTCATCCTTCACGAAAATATAGTCCGTAAAGTAGTTTAAAAACTTCTCATACATGAAATGTTACCACTCTTTAAAGTCCATGAGGCACTCTACGACATATGCCATATCCTGTTCAGACAGGCTGTAGAACATCGGCAGACGCATCAGGCGCTCGCTCTCTTTTGTTGTGTATTTGTCCTCTCCGTGGAAAACACCGAACTTCTGTCCGGCCGGGGAGGTATGGAGCGGAACGTAATGGAATACACACATCACACCGCGCTCTTTCATATACTTGATCAGTTTTGTACGCACTTCCAGATTTCTTGCCTTGATGAAGTACATATGTGCATTATGTACACAGCCTTCCGGCACAACCGGCTGCTCGATCTTTCCGGCCTCAGCCAGCGGACGGAGCTGCTCATGGTAATAGTTGTAGATGGCCATCCGCTTTCTGTCGATTTTCTCATGTTCCTCGAGTTCTGCAAGCAGGTAAGCCGCATTCATATCGCTCGGCAGATAGGAGGAGCCGTAGTCGATCCAGGTATATTTGTCGATCTGTCCGCGGAAAAACTTGCTGCGGTTCGTTCCCTTTTCACGAAGGATCTCTGCTTTTTCCAGATAATTCTCATCCTGGAACAGCAGCGCGCCGCCCTCTCCCATCGTATAGTTTTTCGTCTCATGGAAGCTGTAGCAGCCAAAATCGCCGATCGTTCCAAGGGCTTTTCCCTTGTAGTACGCGCTCACGCCCTGTGCCGCATCCTCTACAACCTTCAGGTTATGGCGTTTTGCAATATCCATGATGGTATCCATTTCACAGGCAACGCCCGCATAGTGAACCGGAACAATCGCTTTTGTTTTTTCAGTGATGGCATCCTCAATCTTGGTCTCGTCGATGTTCATCGTATCCGGACGGATATCCACGTAGACGATTTTTGCTCCGCGCAGAACGAAGGCATCTGCAGTGGAAACAAACGTGTAGGACGGCATGATCACTTCGTCGCCCGGCTGAATCTCAGACAGGTAAGCTGCCATTTCCAGTGCATGGGTGCAGGATGTCGTAAGTATCGCATGTTTTACGTTGAAATTGTCCTGCATCCAGGCAGAACATTTCTTCGTAAAAGGACCGTCGCCGCACAGCTTGTTGTTTTCCTCTGCCGCCTGGCGGATGTATTCCAGTTCTGTTCCAATAAAAGGTGGTTTATTAAACTCTATCATTGTTTTTTCCTTATCTTTCTTCTATCCATTACTGTTTTATTTACTTTCAGAGCCCAAAACAAGCTCTTAGGTAATCTCATTTTCTCACAAATCTCTGTGGATTTCAAGACACGATTTTGACATAACAGCCATATCATCATACTGTACATAAAGCCAAAAGAACCCTTGATTTCTCAAGGGTTCCACAAGTAGCGAGAGGGGGATTCGAACCCTCGACACCGCGGGTATGAACCGCGTGCTCTAGCCAACTGAGCTATCTCGCCATATTCATTTTCAACACCGTTTTTCATAAAATATGGGGCCTATAGGGCTCGAACCTATGACCCTCTGCTTGTAAGGCAGATGCTCTCCCAGCTGAGCTAAGACCCCACATCGGTGTTTTGTCTGTTGGCTTTTTATCTGTATCACCAACCGACTTCGTTAGTATAGCATTCCACCCGCCAAATGTCAACACTAATTTTCAAATTTTTTCGATTTTTTTCAACTTTTTCTCCCGCCACTCTTTCAGGTACTGCTCCTGTTCCAGATCTTCCCGTTCTTTCTCCCATCCTGCCGCCCGGCAGAGCGTCCATGCAAGCAGAAGAAATACGGCAAAAATCCCCGCCAGACAAACGATTCCCATCTTTTCCGACCGCCTTTCCTGTTCTGATTCTGCTAAAAAGCAAAGGATCTCCTTACTATTGTATCCGGAACGGCGGCGCTTTATTCCCTTTTCAGAATAAAAAGACAAAGTCGCCAGATTTCCCTTTCACCGGGATTCTGGCGGCTCCATTTTACTCAAAATTAAAATTCACATTCACGTTACGCTTCGTCAATCGCTTTTCCAATATCATGGCGGTAATATTTATTGTCAAAGTCAACCCAGTCAACAGCCTTATATGCATTCGCACGTGCCTCTTTCAGGGTATCGCCAAGTGCTGTCACGCCGAGGACACGGCCTCCGTTTGTCACGATCTCGCCGTCTTTGAACTTCGTTCCTGCATGGAAGCAGTAATAGCCCTCATGCTCTTTGAACGTCTCGAGTCCGCGGATCGGGAATCCTTTTTCGTAGGAAACCGGATAACCGTTCGAAGCCAGTACGATGCAGACACACGCATTATCTGCAAACTGCAGGTCGATCTGGTCGAGAGTTCCGTCGATGCAGGCTTCAAATACATCAATAATGTCTGTCTTCATACGAGGAAGCACAACCTGTGCCTCCGGATCGCCGAAGCGGGCATTGTACTCGAGCACCTTCGGTCCGTCCGGTGTCAGCATCAGTCCGAAGAAAATAACTCCCTTAAACGGTCTTCCCTCGGCTGCCATCGCATCTACGGTCGGCTGATAGATATATTTTTTACAGAACTTATCCACTTCTTCGGTATAGAACGGACTCGGGGAGAAGTTGCCCATACCGCCGGTGTTCAGGCCGGTGTCGCCGTCTCCTGCTCTCTTGTGGTCCTGTGCGGAACTCATCGTCTTGATCGTCTTTCCATCCACAAAGGAGAGAACGGAAACCTCACGTCCCGTCATAAACTCCTCGATAACCATCTCGTTTCCGGCACTGCCGAATTTCTTGTCGAGCATGATCGTCTTGACGCCCTCTTTTGCTTCCTCTAAGGTATTGCAGATCAGAACGCCTTTTCCAAGAGCCAGACCGTCGGCTTTCAGCACGATCGGGAATTTTGCAGTCTCGAGATATTTCTCTGCCGCTTCCGGATCGGAGAATGTCTCGTATGCCGCCGTCGGGATATGGTATTTTTTCATCAGGTCTTTGGAGAACGCTTTCGATCCTTCCAGGATTGCCGCATTCTTTCTTGGTCCGAATACGCGCAGTCCCTCTGCCTCAAACGCATCGACAACACCGCCGACCAGCGGATCATCCATGCCGATGACGGTCAGGTCAATCTCTTTTTCTTTCGCAAAAGCAACGAGCTTGTCAAACTCCATCGCTGTAATATTGACACACTCTGCGTACTCCGCAATTCCTGCGTTTCCAGGAGCGCAGTAAATCTTGTCTACCTTCGGGCTCTGTGCCACCTTCCAGGCAATCGCATGCTCTCTTCCGCCGCTTCCTACAATCAGTACTTTCATCGCTCTTACTCCTTTATCTTTACGTGTCCGTCTTCTACCGTTACTTTTCCGTTTGCAATCAGATCAATCGCACGCGGCATGATGACCCACTCGGCCTCTTCCATGACGCGCTGCTGCAGTGCCTTCGGTGTATCGCCCTCGTGCACTTCGACTGCCTTCTGCAGAATAATCGGGCCGGTGTCTGTTCCGCCGTCCACAAAATGAACCGTTGCTCCCGTCACTTTGACGCCGCGGGATAATACGCCCTCGTGCACTTTCAGTCCGTAATAGCCCGTTCCGCAGAACGACGGAATGAGGGACGGATGAATGTTGATGATCTTATTCGGATAAGCATCCACAATGCTCTGCGGGATCACAACCAGGCATCCTGCGAGCACAACGAGATCGACGTTGTACGACTGCAGTTTCGCCAGCAGTGCCTCGTTGAATGCTTCTCTCGATGCAAAGGTCTTCGGGGAAAGGCATACCGCATCAATCTCCTTCTTTTTCGCACGCTCCAGCGCATACGCTCCTGCATTGTTGCTGATGACAACGGAAACCTCCGCGTTTGTGATGGTTCCCTCGTCAATCGCATCCAGAATCGCCTGCAGGTTCGTGCCGCCGCCGGAGACGAGAACTGCTAATCTTAGCATAACTGTACTCCTTTTTCTCCGTTTTCAATGTGGCCGATCACATATGGCGTATCTCCTGTGGAACGGATGGCTTTCATCGCTGCGTCTACATCTTCCGGATCAACAGCCAGTACCATACCGATACCCATGTTGAAGGTGTTGTACATCATCTGCTCATCGATATTGCCTTTCTTTGCCATCAGATCAAAGATCGGCGGTACGGTGTAGCTGTCTTTCTGTACAACGGCTACGGTGTTGTCTTTGAGCATACGCGGAATGTTCTCGTAGAAGCCGCCTCCGGTGATGTGGCTGCATGCTTTTACGGTTACACCGGCATCTTTGATGGCGCGGAGTGCTTTTACGTAGATACGGGTCGGTGCAAGCAGGGTCTCGCCGAGGGTTGCGCCGAGCTCATCATAGTATGTATTTAAAGAATCTTTTGTCATATCGAAAACTTTGCGGACAAGAGAAAATCCGTTGCTGTGAACGCCGGTGGAAGCCATGCCGATCAGTACGTCTCCGGCTGCCAGATTTTCACCGGTAATCATGTCTTTCTTGTCACATACGCCGACAGCAAAACCTGCCAGATCGTACTCATCCTCCGGCATCAGGCCCGGATGCTCTGCGGTCTCACCGCCGATCAGTGCCGCATCGGACTGCAGACAGCCTTCTGCAACGCCTTTTACGATCGAAGCGATCTTCTCCGGATAGTTCTTTCCGCATGCGATGTAGTCGAGGAAGAACAGCGGTTCTCCGCCGGCGCATGCGATATCGTTCACACACATGGCAACGGCATCAATGCCGATGGTGTCGTGTTTATCAAGAATCATGGCGAGCTTCACCTTGGTTCCGCATCCGTCTGTACCGGAAAGCAGCACCGGCTCTTCCATTTCTTTGATTTTTGCCAGGGAAAAAGCGCCGGAAAAACCGCCAAGGCCGCCTAATACCTCCGGGCGCATGGTTTTCTTTACATGCTCTTTCATTAATTCTACTGATTTGTATCCAGCTTCAATATCTACTCCTGCGTTCTTGTAATCCATGGTGAACCTCCCTTGTCCTTTGTTTTTATTTACTGTAGTTACGGTATCCTGTTTCCTGCAGTTTTGCGTCTTTTGCCTCAACCTGCTCTTTCATTTCCTGTGTATATGCTTTCAGTTTTGCAAGCAGTTCCGGATCGGAAGTTGCAAGAATCTTTGCTGCCAGGATTCCGGCATTGGCACCGCCATTGATGGCAACGGTTGCTACCGGAATGCCGCTCGGCATCTGTACGATGGAGTACAGGGAATCACGACCTCCAAGCGATGTGGTATGCATCGGAATTCCGATGACCGGCATTGGGAAAATAGCTGCGCACATACCCGGCAGATGAGCTGCCATACCTGCGCCTGCAATGATAACCTTGAAGCCTTTCTCCTCTGCGGTTTTTGCATATTCGAAAAATACATCCGGCTCGCGGTGTGCGGAGATGATTTTCATCTCGTACTCAATTCCAAATTTTTCCAGCATGTCGGCTGCTTTGCTCATTACCGGCATATCAGAGTCGCTGCCCATCACAATTCCTACTTTAGCCATGTTGTTCTCCTTTTCTGATTAACTGTTCTAAGTGTTATTCATTAGTTATGCTTATATTTATGTTTTAATCATTCAGTTCTGCTTATAATATACTAAGCAGGCGCAGAAATGTCAACCCATAATCAGCCAAAAGGTTCATTTAATTCTTCCGTTCCCGGCAGGACGAAGCGTCCGTCCTCAATGAGAGGGATCGTCGTTCCGTCTGCTTTTTCGACCGCAACCGACTGCAGTTCGCGGTACGGAATCGTGATGTCCGTGTGGCATCCGAAGTATGCTTTCGACGGATCTTCTTTCCGTTTTGCCGAAACCTCGTTCTCACGCGCGATTACTTCTTTTCCGTCCGGATTGTACATCGGGCTGTCCTCCGCCCAGGCGTAGCAGGTGTCGCCCATCGCAAAATGCGGGCCCATCTTCTCTGCGATCAGGATCGGCAGTTTTCCGGCGATGCCGTACTGCTCTGCCATCACGTACGCCGTCGTGTTCGTTCCGATGGCAAACTCACCGATCGGCAGCGTCCTGTGGTGATACAGCAGGTTTTCTTCTATATAAGTACGATTGTCCTCTTCTTTTTCGAAGTTTGCGCAGTCATACGCGGTGATCATGCCGTCGGTCAGCATCAGGCAGAGATCGCGGTAATACAGCTCATTCAGGTAGACCCCCGTCACATGGAGCACGCCTGTCGTGCCGGTAAGACTCGGGGAAGTAAAGACCTCTCCGACCGGAATATTGCAGTCGGCAACACAGTTCTCGAAATTCGTCTCTTTCGCAGGATCGTTCAGATGATGCAGCATCACGCGCAGATCCGTTCTGTTCTCTCCTTTTCCAAGCACATGCACGGAAACGCCCTCGTCGAGCGCATCGATCAGGTACTGCTGGATGCGCTGGTATTTTTCGTAATCGAGCGTGTTGATCTTTACGATCTCACGGAAAATTTTTTCGTAGCGCGGATCGATCTCCGGCATCGGGTAGGCGATGATCGTGTAGCCGTACTCGTCATCCTTGATATAGCGGTTTACAATCTGGCCCGCCTCGTTCTGGAAACCGACACGGAGCTTTTGCTGGCGCTCATTTAAGTGCAGTGCCTGTTTTTTATTTACTGGCTCAAACGGAACTTCGCCGAAGGTTTCCACCACGGCAGGGCCGGCATAGCCGTCCGCCAGTTCTTTGTACTCGTCGTATTTCACCTGCATCGCGCGGAGCCGTCTCTTCACGAGATCCTCGTTGAGATACAGCGCCTCATCGTTCCGGTGATCGTAGTCATACTGCTTATTCGCAGACGCACCGGCAACCCACGTTCTCCGCGCGCCGCGGGAAATCACCGGCTCGAGTCCCATCTCGCGGAACTGTAATATTGCCGCACGGATCATACGCTCAAAACCGATGTGGAAGCGGATGCTGACTGTCTTCTTTTTCGACAGATCTTTTCGCGCCACGAGAAAGCACTTGCGGAAGCCTTCTGTGTAGGTGCGTGCCATCGCGTCGATTTCTTTCTGGCTGAACGTATTTAAAAAGCGGGCTGTACCCTTCTCATTTTCGGTGATATATTCGCCGTACTGGTACAAATACCGCAGATCCGTCAGATCAGATTCCATCACAATATCCTTCACAAAGTGCAGCGACGGGTCGACGATTTCGCGCACCTGGTATTCCTGGCGCTCCTCGGCGTAATCGCTCACATACCAGTAAATGCTCTCTTTTACATACTGCGCGGACGGCAGCGTCTCCTCCTCGAACATCGCATACAACTCGAGATACAGCTCCATCGCCGCAGTCAGCTCCAGCAGGCGGTCCTCATAGACCCAGACAACAGCATTTCCCAGCTCCCGGTACAGGCAGCAGAGGCTCCTTCCATGCGTTTCACCAAGTGCCCGCACGGCAAACGCCGGGTTTCCGTAGGAGGTCTCATACCGCTCTCCAATCACATCTTCATACGGCTCGCGGTTAAAAACAGCCAGCTCTTCCTCGGATGCTGTTTTTAGATATCCTTCTGCGATTCTGCTCCGGATCTGGTCCATTTTGCAGAGGTACTGTGCCATCTGTGCAAAAAAATCGCGGTACGGCTGCGGAACGCTTTTTTCCGCCGGAATCTGGCGGATCCGCTCAATTGCAAGCGCATACCGCTCGTTTAATAATTCATCCGTCATAAAAAAATCCCTTTCTGTTTCTCTTTAACTGTTACGAGGGGCAGATCTGCCCCTCATTCTTCTTAACTTATTCCTGTTTTTCTTCCCGGTCGTCAATAATTTTTCCATCCCGGATACTCTGTTCGAGAATCTCTTCCATATAACTCCAGATCTCCTCGGAGCCAGTCGCCGTCTTCTCGTTTCGTTTTAACGGCTGGGAAATCCGCACATTGTGGCGGGTCCAGTCTTTTCCATCGTTCTCATGATTTAAAAGCAGCGGCTGGAAATTGTCCATCACATGGGCAAAGCGCGCTTCCGGTGTCTCATACGCTTCGAACTCGAGCCAGAGATCCATCAGCATTTTTCCCTGATCCTCCGGCAGCAGGCCGTAGATGCGCTCGGCCGCTTTGTGTTCTCTCTCGTCTTTTGTTTTGTTTGCCTCCGCGTCGTACGCATACGTGTCGCCTGCATCAATCTCCACGAGGTCGTGGATCAGCAGCATGAGCATTGTTCTGCCGATGTCGATTTTCTCATTCGAATATTCCTGCAGCAGAAATGCCATCACCGCCATGTGCCATGCGTGCTCCGCGTCGTCCTCCTGGCGCGAATAGCCGCGGATGTGCGTCTGGCGCAGGATCTGTTTTTCTTTATCAATCTCCAGAATAAAATTCAGCTGTTTTTCAAAACGTTCGCGATCCATCTTTTTCCCCTTTTCTTTTATATGTATTCCCGGAGTCTTTCTGTGCTTGATTTTACGAGAGTACATTTATCTCACACCGATCAGAAACAGTGCAAGCCATGCGACCAGCATGCCGCCGCTCGTAATCGAGCCGAGAACCGACATTCTGTGGCTGACCTGTTCTTCTTTAAAGCTCTTCATTCCCACATAAAAGCCGTATCCCGACAGAAGGAATGAGAACAGTCCCGCTGCTCCGAGAAAAATGCCTCCGTTTCCGCGAAATGCAAACGATACGACCGAAGCCAGCAGAAACAGAAAGACCGAAGCACCTGCCATATAGAGAGCTTCCTTTCCGCCTTCCGACGGCTTCCGGACAAAATTGTAATTATACTTCTTCCTCGCCATATTTCCATCTCCTGAATTTATTGCAGATCAGGAATGCGCCGCAGCCGATCATGGCTCCAAGCGTATTCAGGATCAGATCATCTACATCAAAGCAGCCCACCTTCGTGATGAGCTGAATCGTCTCCACGCAGAGGCTGAACATAAAACCAAGAAGCGATACTTTCCAGAAACTCTCCATTTTTTTGTGCATCACCGGAACGATAAAGCCGAACGGCAGAAAACCGATCACATTGCCCGCCAGATTTAAAAATGCGGCAAGGAATCCCACCTTTTCGCGGTAAATCCAGAACCGTCTGATTTCCTGAAACGGCACCAGATTGTAACGGTAATCCAGTTCAAAAAAGTTTCTTCTCCCGTATTCTTCTGCAAAAAACAGAAAATAAACGAGCGCAAGAAGATACACCAGAAATAAAATCCGTCCCACAACGCGGATTCTGGCTTTCGTCTCCTGCTTCATCTTCGTTTCCCCTTTCTGCGTGGTATCAGAAACGCCGGAATACCTCTTCGGCGCATGCGCTTCCAAAATATTCCGGCATTTTTCTTAAAACATAATTTCCCCGCGTCGTTTCAGCAGACCTGCTCCGCTTACGATCATCAGGACACCGGTTGCTACCCCTACCACAACCAGTACTGCGCCCATGGCGATATTTCCGCCGCCGACACGTCCCATGGTTTTATAGATTTTTTCATTCATCGTGCAAAACTCCTTTTTTCAAGTGTACCACGTCTTATTTGACACCGTACTCCTCATAATAAGCATCAATGGCAGCCTTCATCTTGTCATCGATCTGGATTTTGCCCTGGCATGGACGGTTGTACAGATAGGTGATGACATCCTCCATGGTTACAATGGCATTTGCCGGGAAGCCATAGGTTTCCTGGATTTCCTCAAGTGCGCTCTTGTCGCCTTTTCCGCGCTCCATACGGTTTAAGGATACCATCAGACCTTTGATCTCCACATTGCCCTGTGCCTGGATGATCGGGAACGTCTCCTCGATGGATTTTCCGGAGGTGGTAACATCCTCGATGATGACAACGCGGTCGCCGTCTTTAATTTTGCTTCCAAGCAGCAGTCCTGCATCTCCGCCGTGGTCTTTTGCTTCTTTCCGGTTGGAGCAGTAACGTACTTCCACACCGTAGAGATCATGAATCGCAATAGCGGTTACAACGCTGAGCGGGATTCCTTTGTAGGCCGGTCCAAACAGAACGTCGAAATCCAGTCCATAATTGTCATGGATTGCTTTTGCATAATACTCGCCGAGACGTTTTAACTGGCTTCCGGTTACGTAAGCGCCCGCATTCATGAAGAACGGGGATTTTCTTCCGCTTTTCAGAGTGAACTCTCCAAATTTTAATACCTGGCTCTCGACCATGAACTCGATAAACTCCTGCTTGTACTGTTCCATCTTTTTTCCTCCATATTTTCAGGGGAAGGCATCTTTTTTCGCAATGCCGCCCGTTTTTACTTCTATTCTTTTCTATACTACCATAAACGCCTCTGTTTTTCCAGTCCAGACACAGGATTTCGCATAAAAAACATAAAATCCACACAAATAAATTTCATTCTCTGACGCAAAAAATCCCTCCGCCCAGAGAACGGAGGGATTTTGATATGTTTTCTTTTTAGAAATCTACTTCTGTATCATAGTAGCAGCATTTCAGCAGTTTTTCCATCTCTTCAACAGATGGCTGTCTCGGGTTGGATCCGGTGCAGGCATCGGCGATGGCATTTACAGCGATGTCGTGCAGTCTCTCCAGAAATACGTCTTCCGGAACGAAGCCCTGCTCGGTCGGATAGCTGTCTTTTCCGTAGTTCTTGATGCAGTGCGGAATGTTCAGTTTGTCGTTCATGCCGCGCAGATAGTCAATGAGGAGTTTTACTTTCTCTTCCGTTGTCTCGCCGCCAAGTTTCATCTCGTCAGCGATCACTGCATAACGTTTTGCTGCAGTCTCGTCTTTTGCGTTGAACGCGATAACCTTCGGCAGGTACATAGCGTTTGCTGCGCCGTGGATCAGGTGAGCGCCGTAATCAGCGAATGCTGCGCCTGTTTTATGTGCCATGGAGTGAACAATACCAAGAAGTGCATTGGAGAATGCCATACCAGCGAGGCACTGTGCGTTGTGCATGCTGTCACGTTTTGCCATATCTCCGTTGTAGGAATCTACCAGGTCTGCCTGAATCATCTTGATTGCATACAGTGCCAGCGGATCGGTGAAGTCACAGTTCGCGGTGGAAACGTATGCCTCGATTGCATGGGTCATAGCGTCCATACCGGTGTGAGCAACTAACTTTTGCGGCATCGTCTCTGCCAGATCCGGATCTACGATTGCAACGTCCGGCGTGATTTCGAAGTCTGCCAGCGGGTATTTGATACCTTTTTCATAGTCTGTGATAACTGCGAACGCGGTTACCTCGGTTGCTGTTCCGGATGTAGAAGAAATTGCACAGAAATGAGCTTTTCTGCGGAGTTTCGGCATTCCGAATACCTTGCACATTTCTTCGAAGGTGATGTCTGGATACTCGTATTTGATCCACATTGCTTTTGCTGCGTCGATCGGAGATCCGCCGCCCATTGCTACGATCCAGTCCGGCTGGAACTCTTCCATCGCTTTTGCTCCGCGCATAACAGTCTCGACTGACGGGTCAGACTCGATTCCCTCAAAAAGCTGTACTTCCATGCCGGCTTCTTTCAAGTAGTCTACTGCGCGATCCAGGAAACCGAAACGTTTCATGGAGCCGCCGCCTACACAGACGATTGCACGTTTTCCTTCGAATGTTTTCAGTGCCTCTAAAGCACCCTTTCCGTGGTATAAATCTCTTGGTAATGTAAATCTTGCCATTGTTCAGAACCCCTTTCTTGTTTTGCTTCTGATGGACAGCTCCGGCAGATCAGATCAGCAGAATTTCTGTTTTTCCTGCTCTCTGTTTGAGCCGCCTTTTGTCTTTTGTTTTCGACTTTGTTATTATTATAACAAACTTTTTCAGGGATTTCCAATACAAAAATGATATTTCCTGATGTCAATTATATATATCTTATTTACTTCCGTGCCGCCCGCGATGCCTGTTTTTCACGGTACATCGCTCTTTTCCTCCAGCTTTCCGTTTCCAGATAATTCCAGTTGTAAAGCCCCGTCAGTTTATCTTTATACTCCCACCCAGAAAAATCTGTCAAATTTCACCACACACAATCACATTTATAGCAAGACCCGAAAATAATGCAAAAAAGGCAGTACTGCAGAGCGCGAATTGCAAGGAACAGATTTGAAGGCGTACCGGGGTACGACGAAAATCTGTGACGCAGTAATTCACGCTCTGCGGTGCTGAATTTTTTGCATTATTTTCGGGGATTGCTATAATTTTACATTTCACGAAAAAACACTCCCAACCACTTTCAGCGCCTCCGCCAGATCCTCCCGAAAATCCTCATCCCCTCTCCGCAGACTATTCACCCTGCACCCAAACACCCTCTCATGCCCCGTACAGTGCAGATACCTGCCGTCCCCCAGATACATCCCCACATGCCCCCTCCAGAACAGCAGATCCCCGGCCTTCGCCCGTTCCTCCACCAGACACATCTCCTCCCCTTCTCTCCAGATCGCTTTCATCGGATACCCTTCCCTGATATCCGCATCCCGCCAAATCAAAACCCCATTCATCAAATATACCATAAACACCACACCCGAACAGTCAATCCCATCCGCCGCCTTCCCGCCCCACCGGTACTGGCATCCAAGATACCCCTTCGCACACTCCACAACCTTCCTCCGAAACTTCTCTTCCGACCACCCCTCCGGAATCCCCTGCTCCACAAAAAAACTCTCTTCCGATTTTCCCCACAAAAACCGATCCGAATCCAGTCTTTTTCTTAATGCCACCTCCGGCACAAACCCACTGATCCCATTCGCCAGTTTCACCCTGCAATACCCATTCTCCGTCTCCTCCATTTTCTCCACAAAACACCCCCGTCCCAGCGTCTCCAACATCCGCGACTGCACCCGCGCTCCCCTCATCACATCCGCAAACCCGCGTGTCACCACATACGTATTCCCTGCCTTTTCCCTCTCCTCCATCCACTCCCGGCTTTTCTCCTCAATCAAATTTCTCTCCATCCACCCCCGATACCCATAATGCGTCCAAACCTCAATCCACTCCCCCTCATCTTCCCACATCACGCTCCATCCAAAAAACACCTCATCCACCACATCAACCCCATTCTCCTCATACAAAAACGCCCGCTTCACTTTAATGATCCCATACCTCATCTCACATACCACCTTCCATTTTCTATATACTATGCACCCACCACAACACTCTCACGCCGATCCGCCCCCGGCGGATCCAGACCTACTTCGTTTCAGCTCCACACAACCAGACCTCACTGGAATTTGCGCCTGCCGTGTGGCAGGCATAGAAAAAGAGGGCAGAAACTGTGAGCCCGGAACAGGTGCAGGAAAATGGGATGGTTCCCGTTTCCCCGTGCCTATTCTGAGCCACAGTTCCGCCCTCTTTTTCTCGCCCGCCGCACCGCAGATGCGAAGCCGCTCGAGGCCGTCCGTCTTATCTCACCGCCCCGATCAGCGAATTAATATCGTCAACCTTATGCCTTCTCATATACTCTTCGATACCGCGAACCGTTTCAACAGTCGCATACGGATTAAAGAAATTCGCCGTCCCAATCGAAACCGCCGTAGCCCCCGCCAGAATAAACTCCAGCGCATCCTCCGCCGACGCAATACCGCCCATACCAATAATCGGCACTTTCACTGCCTGCGCCACCTGATACACCATCCGCACCGCAATCGGCTTCACCGCCGGCCCCGACATACCGCCAGTCTTATTCGCAATCGCAAACTTCTGCCGTTCAATATCAATCTTCATCCCAGTAAGCGTATTGATCAGCGACAGCACATCCGCACCGCCGGCTTCCGCAGCCCGCGCCATCTCCGTAATATCCGTCACATTCGGGCTCAATTTCATAATAATCGGCTGCTTCGCATATTTTTTAACTTCTCTGGTGATCGCCTCCACCGCCTTCGGATCCTGTCCAAACGCAATACCGCCCTCCTTCACATTCGGGCACGAAATATTAATCTCCAGCAGATCCACCGGCTCCGAAGTCAATCGCTCCACAACCTCACAGTAATCCTCCGTCGTCCGTCCACACACATTCACCACAATCTTCGTGTCAAACTGTTTCAAAAACGGAATATCCCTCTCACAGAACACATCAATACCAGGATTCTGCAGCCCGATCGCATTCAGCATTCCGCCGTAAACCTCCGCAATACGCGGCGTCGGATTCCCCGGCCACGGCACATTCGCAACACCCTTCGTCACAACCGCGCCAAGCTCCTTCAAATCCACAAACTCACTGTACTCCGCGCCGGAGCCAAACGTACCAGATGCCGTCATAACCGGATTCTTCAGTTCCACACCCGCCAGATTCACACTTGTCCTCATCGCTTTTTCTCCTCCTCGCGTCACTTACAGCTCAATTTCCGTACTTAAAAAGACCGGTCCGTCCTTGCAGATCCGCTTGTTGTGCACATGTGAATGACCATCCACCTCAGTCGACTGGCAGACACACGCAAGACATGCGCCAACGCCGCACGCCATCTTCTCTTCCATCGAAATCCAGCATGGAATTCCCTTTTCCAGACCGTACGCCTTAATCGCACGCAGCATCGGAGCCGGACCGCAGGCAAAAATCACATCTGCTTCCAGATGATCCTCGCGCACCGCATCCATCACATTGCCCTTCACACCGGCACTTCCGTCCTCCGTTGCAATATGAAGATCGCCTGCCGCAGCAAACTCCTCATTTAAGAACAACTCATCGCGGTAACCACAGCAGATGATCGTGTCCGTTCCAAGATCCTTCGCCGTCTGCAGCATCGGCGGAACACCGATACCGCCGCCCATCAGCATCACACGTTTTCCCTTACCTTCCTCAATCGGGAATCCATTTCCAAGCGGCCCTAAAATATCAACCTCATCCCCCGCTTTCAGATGCGAAAACTCCTCCGTTCCTGCACCTGCCACACGGTAGACAATCCGAAGTCTTCCTCCCTCTCGGTCGATCTCACAAAGAGAAATCGGACGCGGCAGAAGACGGCTGCCGTCTTTCGAAAACAGAGAAATAAACTGGCCGGCCTTCGCCTCTTTCGCAATCACTTTCGTGGAAATCCACATGCTGTAAATTCCTTTTGCAATGCACTCCTGACTTTCCACAGTACAGCATTCCTTGATTTTCATAAGCTGAACACTCCTTTTATTTTCTTGAATCGGCGAAAAGCCCAAAATATCCTCCGGCGGACATAACGTCTACCCAGCAGACCTTCTGAGCTTTTCACCCTGTATTCTTATTTTGCAGCAGCAAGCGCCCCGCTGATATCCTCAACCATATCCTTTACAGCTGCTCTCGAAGCATCCGCAAAGTTCTCAGTGCCAAACTCGGCATATTTTTCCTGTTTGTAAGCAGCGATAATACCTCTCGAAGAGTTTACGATTGCACCCAGTCCGTCCTCATTGAAGAAGTGAACGAGGTCTTTTCCTTTTCCGCCCTGTGCACCGTAGCCCGGTACCAGGATGTAGGATTTCGGCATTACCTTACGCAGCACCTTGCCCATCTCCGGGTACGTAGCGCCGACAACAGCTCCCACATAGCTGTAATCATCGCCCATGTGCTCCTCACCCCACGCGGCAACCTGCTCGCCGACCCACTCATACAGCGGACGTCCGTCGATGATGCGGTCCTGGAACTCGCCGCTGGACGGGTTCGAGGTTTTTACCAGAACAAAGATACCTTTTTTCTCCTCTTTGCAGACCTTGATGAACGGTTTTACGCCGTCAGATCCAAGATACGGATTGACAGTTGCAAAATCCTCATGGAATCCGGCGTAGGATTTGCTTCCCACCTGCACGTGGCCGAGGTGGCCGACTGCATACGCCTCAGAAGTAGAACCGATATCGCCTCGTTTGATATCGCCAATGACAACGAGACCCTTTTCCTGGCAGTAGGAAACGGTCTTCTCATATGCTGCCATTCCCGGAACGCCGAACTGCTCATACATGGCAACCTGCGGTTTTACAGCCGGAATCAGATCGTATGTTGCGTCGACAATCGCTTTATTGAACTGCCAAACAGCCTCTGCAGCTCCTTCGAGTGTCTCTCCGTACTCGGCAAATGCCTTTTTCTGTACGTGCTCCGGCACATAGTTCAGCATCGGGTCCAGACCTACGACGATCGGTGCATTTGTTTTTTTAATGTTTGCAATCAGTTTGTTAATCATCTGCTTACTCTCCCTCTTCTTTCTTTTCTTATAGAAATTACTCAGCTTCGTATACAATCTTGCCGCCGCATACGGTAGCCATAACTTTTCCTTTGACTTTCTTGCCGCCGAACGGAGTGTTTTTGCCCTTGGAAACAAACTCCTTCGGATCGATCACATACTCTGCTTCCGGATCGATGACAACCACATCGGCGTCCATGCCAGGTGCAAGAGAACCTTTCTTGTCCAGGTGCAGGATTTTTGCCGGATTGTAGCTCATCTTCTCCGCCATCTGCATCGGGGTGATGATCTCGGTATCCACAAGTTCGGTGATGGTAAGAGCCACGCTCGTCTCCAGTCCGACGATGCCGAACGGAGCTTTCTTGAAGGACTCCTGTTTCTCGGTCAGCGCATGCGGTGCATGATCGGTGCTGATGACATCGAAGACATCGTCTTTCAGACCCTGGCGCAGTGCCTCGAGATCCTCTTTCGTACGGAGCGGCGGATTCATCTTGTAGTTGGTGTCACCCTTTACGATGTCGTCGCTGCAGAGGGTAAAGTGATGCGGGCAGACCTCGGCGGAAATCGAAACGCCGGCCTTTCTCGCCTCACGCACCATATCCACGCTCTCTTTGGTCGAGCAGTGGCACAGATGCAGGTGTGCACCTGTCTCTGCGGCAAGTACGATATCTCTTGCAACAATCGTGTTCTCTACGGAGTTTGTGATGCCCGGCAGATGCCACTCTCTCGAGTTTGCATCCTCATTCATGCAGCCGCCGTTTACGAGGTTCTTGTCCTCGCAGTGAGCCAGCACCGGAATGTTTTTCTCTGCGGCAATCTCCATGGCCTCTTTGTAGAGCAGCGCGTTCATAACGGATTTTCCGTCCTCGCTGATCGCCGGGATGCCGGCTTTTACCATGCCCTCGATATCGGCGAGCTCTTCACCCTTCTGTCCTACTGTGATGGCGCCTGCCTGCAGTACATTAATCGGAGAAAAACGGTCTGCTTTGATCGTTACATAGTTGACGCGGTCCGGGCTGTCGATGACCGGTTTTGTATTCGGCATCGCTACCAGCGTTGTCACGCCTCCTTTTGCTGCTGCTTTCGAACCGCTTTCAATATCTTCTTTATATGTCTGCCCCGGATCGCGGAGATGTACATGCATATCGATGATGCCAGGCATTACATAGCAGCCTTTTGCATCTATTACCTGCGCATCTTTTACACGGATTCCTTTTTCAACCCGTGTAATAACGCCGTTTTCGATCAGAACATCACTGATTTCGTCTTTTTGGGTGGCCGGGTCGATGACCTGTCCATTTTTGATTAAGATACTCATCTTACGTTCTCTGATCCTTTCTTTTCTTCTGGCCGTCGTCCGACCATTTATTCCTTTTTATAATACACGAAATCTTTCCTGAAATAAAGAGTTTTTTCTTGACTTTTTTGATTTGCAAGATTATAATAGTCTCAATCGAGAAGATGTTGAGATGTAATACGTGGTCACTAGCTATTAGAGATTATATTAGCATTCACCTTCAATATAATCTGTAATAGCTAGTGAATTTTTTTACCAAAAGTTCACTCGCTTATGGGGGAACATATGCATTCCCACATCATGCTTATTTTTTAATTTTATGGAGGTAACTCACAATGAACAAGGGAACAGTGAAATGGTTTAACGCAGAGAAGGGCTATGGCTTCATCACAGGCGAAGACGGAAACGATGTATTCGTACATTTCTCCGCTATCCAGGGTGAAGGATTCAAAACTCTTGACGAAGGTCAGGCGGTTACTTACGATCTTACCGAGGGTGCTCGCGGAATGCAGGCTTCCAACGTTGTTAAATGCTAATTAACCATAAGCGAAAGGCCGGGGGATGTATGTCCTCCGGTTTTTTAATTTACGCGGGCAACGAGCCAAAGTCCATGCCTGCACGAGACCTTGGCGACTGCCGCGATAACTTGAGAAACTCGCGGAGCGTGTTTCTCATAGTTT
>NZ_QUIM01000014.1:0-52997 GCF_003480245.1 Blautia sp. AM42-2 | reverse complement strand
GTTTCTCATAGTTTTTTCTATAGCAAGACCCGAAAATAATGCAAAAAAGGCAGTGCTGCAGAGCGCGAATTGCAAGGAACAGATTTGAAGGCGTACCGGGGTACGACGAAAATCTGTGACGCAGTAATTCACGCTCTGCGGTGCTGAATTTTTTGCATTATTTTCGGGGATTGCTATAAATCTCTATAACAAAAGCGCTTATCACTCCGGGATTTTCCCGTCTGTGGTAAGCGCTTTTACTTTCTTTAACAATTCTGCTTATTCCGCTGTACTTTCGCTGATGGAATCTGCTGTGCTGTCACTTGCCGTATCTGCTGTGCTGTCCGAAGATGTATCGGAAGCATCAGAGCTGTCGCTGGTGTCATCTGCACTGCTGTCGCTGGATGTGTTAGTCTCGCTCAGATAATTCTGAATATCCGTCACGTTCATCGTTGTGGTTTCTTTCGTGCGGTTCGCCTTTTTCTCTGCTACCGAGTTCTGGTAAACAGCAACGGAGAACCAGCCGATCAGGGTAGCCAGAACAACGACGAAAGCGGTAACTTCCAGTCTCGTGATCCATCTTTCACGTCTCATGATTTTCTCACGGTTCGCTTTTTCCTTTTTATAGCGGTCAACTTTTTCCTGACTCATGGTTCTACTTCTCCTTTGATTTCTAAAAAGTGCTCGGCGGCACTTTCAAACATGTTGAAAATTATACTACATTTTCAACAAAAAGGGAAGAGAAAAGTTATAATGCAATGATAATTCCGCCGTCATTTGCATACATACTGCTGACGCCCTGGGTATCGAGTACGAAGACATCCTGTACCGCAAGGCGCTCCAGAAGGGCTTCTTTTACCATCTCGGCGCGCTCCGGGCAGTTGCAATGAGAGATGGCAAGCGTTTTGTTTTCTACATGCTGTGCGTCATTTACAATGGCATCGACCATTTTCATCAGTGCTTTGTTGATGCCGCGCGCCTGATCGAGCTGTACGATATCGCCCTCCGATGTGGCTCCCATAACCGGTTTGATCTTAAGCGCGGATGCAACAAGTGCTTTTGTTTTGGAAAGGCGGCCGTTTTTCCGCAACGTTTCGAGATTTTCCAGCACAAAATAGGTATGCTGTGTGCTGATGTAGAGTTCTACTGTCTCAACTACACGTTCAAAGCTCATACCGGCTTCTTCACACTCCACGATTTTTTTCACAATCAGTGTCTCACCGATGGATGCACTTCTGGAATTAAACACATGAATTTTCAAGTCCTCATCTTCTTCCTGTGCCAGGTTGGCTCCAAGCACTGCACTGTTATAGGATCCGCTGAGCTGTGCGGAAAGCGTTACCGCATAGCAGTGCTTTGCCCCGTTCAGAAATGCCGTGCGGAAATACTCCGGAGACGGGCATGCGGATTTTGGGCATTCCGGGCACTCCGCCACTTTTCTTAGGAATGACTTCTGATCAAATGTTTCGTCATCCAGAATGGATTCACCACCGACTTCCAGGGTCAGCGGTGCAATTTCAATATTTCCTCTTTTTTTCATATCTGCTGTCAGTTCACAGCAGCTGTCTGCAACAATGTGAAAACTCATATATTTTGTCCCTCCAAACTTGATTCCGCTTTTTCTCACTGCGGACGTTTCGTATTTCCAATCACCGCTCTTTTTCAAACCTTCCTGAACTAGGGACGAATTCGACACAGTGAATTTTTTGATATTTTGTCATGTAGTTTTGATAACTACATTTTATCATAACACACTTAGTGCTCCATTGCAAAAAGTTTTTTCCCAATAAAAGTTTTTCCGTTAAAAGTTTTTTCCTTTTCTTGTCGCACTCCCCTTTTTGCGGTATACTACGGTCATACGGCTTTTTTGTTTATGGATATTTTTCCATTGCTTATTTTCAGGAGGTGGTACGTATGGAATGGACTTTTTCGGATTCGGTCCGGCTTTCCCTGCTTTCGTTTTCGGAAGCTTCCAAAGCCTGCGCGGCGCTGCCCGGATTTTCTCTTTTCCGGCGCAGTCTGCAGCCGGAGCGCATCGAATACTGCCGCGCAGAGCTGCTGCCTGACTGCCTGGTCGGATCGCTTGCCGTCCCGGACAAGACGCATCCGCTTCACCTTGCATTCTCGCTTGCGTTTTATCTCGACCGGGGGCAGCTTATTCTGGCAGCCGACGAACAGACACTTCCGGCTTTGCAGAGCCTCCTCTTCCCGGAAGAACCGCTCGATACTTCCGATGTCTTCCACCTGTTTTTCTCGTTTCTGGAATCGCTGATCCAGGAGGATATGCTCTATCTGCAGAATTTTGAGAAGCGCCTCGCGACAATCGAGGAGTCTCTTCTCGACACTCTGCCAAAAGAGCTGCAGCGGACCCTGATCACGATCCGTCGGGAGCTGCTCGTGTTCCATGCCTATTACCAGCAGCTTCTCGACATGTGCGAAATACTCTCCGAGGACGAAAATCACTTTCTTCCCCCGGAATGCGCCCGTCAGTTTTCGCGCCTTGGAAACCGCGTGGACCGTTTGTACGACCACACCCAGATGCTGCGGGAGTACGCCCTGCAGATCCGCGAGATGCAGCAGGCGCAGATCGACCTGCGTCAGAACGATACGATGCGGATTCTGACGGTCGTCTCGACGATCTTTTTCCCGCTTTCCCTGATCGCCGGCTGGTACGGCATGAATTTTACGCATATGCCTGAGCTTTCTGCCCCGTATGCGTACTTCATCCTGATCGGCGTCTGTATTCTCATTGTTGCTGTTGAAATTTGGTATTTTAAAAAGAAAGGCTGGTTTTAACTACGGATGATTATCCTGCAGATTACACAGTTAAAGAATTTTATGAACACCCTGCTCCGTCTCGAGACATTTGACCGCTTTCCAGTCTCCGAGGCGTCGATCACAACGTTTACGACGTTCTCCATCGACGGCAGTCTTCACACGGACTTTTTCGATCCCGATGACGCGCAGCTCTTAAAAGAAAAAGGGCGGACGCGGCTTCTCTGGAAAGATGTGAAATCGTTCTGCTATTCCGTCATCAAAGGAAAACGGACACCCCTGCAGTTCAAATTTGTGTTTCAGCTTCCGCAGGCGGCGTGCGAAAAAATGATCGCGGACCATGCGCTGCCGCTGGAAATAGAGAACGTGTTTGGATGCTTTCTGAATTTTCAGTATAAGGACGGAAAACTCTTACTTACCACCGGAACTTCCCTCAAAATCTTTACGATGGACAAGTCGCTCGACCGCGTCTTCGATGAGGAAGTCCGCCAGTTTCTGCTGAAAAATGAAATTGCATTTGAAGAACAGATATAAAGACAAAATACTTATTTAGAAAGGTTCTCTTTTTATGAATCAGATTATTATGTGGATCATGGCAGTCGGCGCGGTACTCGGCGGTGTCGACCGGATCGCTGGCAATCGCTTCGGACTTGGAAAACGGTTTGAGGAGGGCTTTACGCTGCTTGGACCGACGGCACTTTCCATGTCGGGCATCATCTGCCTCACCCCGCTGCTCTCCCGCTTTCTCCGTTTCGCCCTCGTTCCCATCTGGAACTTTTTTGGTCTGGATGCGGGACTTCTCGCCGGCATTCTCGCCATTGACATGGGCGGCTACCAGCTCGCCGGAGAGCTTTCGGCATCGCAGGAGATGGTACGCTACGCAGGACTTGTGATTGCGGCGACGCTTGGCTGTACCATCACCTTTACGATTCCGGTCGGCATGGGAATGCTGAAAAGCGGCGACCGCCTCTTTTTCTCCCGCGGCATGCTGATCGGCACGGGCACGCTTCCCGTCACGATGATCGTCGGCGGACTGCTCTCAGGGCTCTCTTTTCTGCAGATCGTACTTCAGTCGCTCCCGGTGCTCCTCTTCTGCTTTCTGCTGATGTTCGGCATCTGGCGTTTTCCGGAACAGACCGTGCGCGCGTTCACGGTATTTGCAGATGTGATCCGGCTTCTGACGACGATCGGCCTCATCGCGGGCGCGTTCTGCTATATGACCGGCTTTTCGCTGCTCCCGGACCTTGCGCCGCTGGAGGACGCGATGGCGGTTGTCTCGTCTATCGGCATTGTACTGCTCGGCAGCCTTCCGACGGCGGAGCTTTTACAGCGGGTGCTCAAAAAGTCGCTCTCTTTTATTGGAAGAAAAACCGGCATGAACGACAGCAGTGCCGCCGGCCTTCTGATGGGCATTGTCAGCCCTGTTCCGGCGATCACAATGATGGAAAAAATGGACGAGCGCGGAAAGATTGTAAACGCAGCTTTCCTCGTCTCCGCCGCATCGACCATCGCCGCACATATGGGATTTACGTTCGGCACCGATCCTGATTTTGTCGTGCCGCTTCTCGTTGCAAAGCTCGCCGGAGGCATCGCCGCCGTCTGTGCCGCACTGTTTTTCACGAAGAAATCTGCTTATAGCAAGACCAGAAAATAACGCAAAAAAGGCAGTGCTGCAGGGCGCGAATTACAAGGAACGGATTTGAAGGCGTACCGGGGTACGACGAAAATCCGTGACGCAGTAATTCACGTTCTGCAGTGCTGGATTTTTTGCATTATTTTCTGGAATTGCTATAATTGTTTGAGAGCATACATAGCAACGCAATAAGACCTGCGCCGTTTGAAAGCGCAGGTCTTATTGAATTTCTTACTTATTTTCTATTTCTTATTTCACCATATCCTCTTTGATAATTCCATGCTCTTTTAAGAGATCTCCAACTACATTTCCATCTACCAGTTTCAGCAGAGGTTTTTTCAGCAGGTTGAGCGGTCCAGGAAGCTCGATTTCCAGCGGGGATTTTCCATCCATCAGTTTCACGGAGCTGTCCAGCAGGTCGCGGATATCGTAAACGCTGCCCCATACTTCCGGCACGCCGCGGTCTACGCCGAGGAGTCCGTAAACAGCTTCCATTGCGGTACGAACGGAATACTCTGTCGTGAAGATGGTATCTCTTGGTGTCTCAGCGAACTGTCCGAGGAATGCGAAGTTGACGCAGCCATCCGGGATGACATCCGGGCGGTCGCCCTTTCTTCTTGGCATAAAGAATGCGGTGATGTACGGCATCATGGTCGGTACGCAGACAGCGCTGTTCTCTGCCAGCTCCGGAATCTGGTCAACCGGCACGCCGAGGTGGTACAGCCACTCTTCGGTGATCTCTTTACCAGTGCACTCTTTCATCGGTTTCTTCACATAGTCGCCAGGTACATCGGTGAACAGGCTGTAAACCCATACGCATACCTTATCTTTATCCTGCTCTTTGAACTGTCCCTGACGGTTGATGGTCCAGCTTAAAAGCCACTTGGAATCCTGGCAGCTTACGATACCGCCGGTAACAACCTTTCCGGTTCTCGGATCACGTTTGCAGATATTGGTGATATACGGAATGATCTTATTGTCGAGAGTGGTAATTGTTGCGGATTCCCAGTTTGTCTTTGCAATATCGGAGCAGAATTTCTCCGGATGTCCAAAGGACGGATCCTGTTTTGCAATGTTTTTCCACAGGCTCCAGCAGCCGCTCGTGCGGACCTCTGCATCACCGTTCGGTGCATGGTTCTGATCGCCGTAGATCGTGCCTTCGGTACAGCTTCCGTTGGTAACGAAGACGAGGTCATTCTCGGTGAGAACGATGCCTTTCTCGACGCCGTTTACTTTGCACTCGATGGCTTTTGCTACTTTCTTTCCATCGTTGATTTCAAAGATAACGTTGGTTACTTCGGTATTGAACTGGAAGTCTACGCCGGCATCCTCGAGGTATTTCTTCATCGGAAGAATCAGGGATTCATACTGGTTGTACTTCGTGAATTTCAGTGCGGAGAAGTCCGGCAGTCCGCCGATGTGGTGAATGAACCGCTGGAAGTACAGCTTCATCTCCAGTGCACTGTGCCAGTTTTCGAATGCGAACATCGTTCTCCAGTACAGCCAGAAGGTGGAATTGAAGACTTCATCATCGAAAACATCCTCGATCGTCTTGTCGTACAGATCCTCGTCTCTTGTCATGAAGAGTTTCATGATCTCCATGCAGCCTTTCTGGCTCAGGTTGAACTTGCCGTCGGTATGGGCATCCTCGCCGCGGTTCTTCGTTGCACGGCACAGGGAGTAGTTCGGGTCTTTTTTGTTCAGCCAGTAATACTCGTCGAGAACGGATACGCCAGGTGTCTCAATTGACGGGATGCTGTGGAACAGATCCCACAGGCACTCGAAGTGGTTTTCCATCTCACGGCCGCCTCTCATGATGTAGCCGCGGGTCGGATCGTAGATACCGTCGCAGGCACCGCCAGCGATGTCCATGGCTTCCAGAATGTGGATGTGATCGCCTTTCATCTGGCCGTCTCTTACGAGGAAGCACGCTGCTGCGAGGGCTGCGAGGCCGCTTCCTACGAGGTATGCGCTCTTCTCATCGACGCCTTCCGGTTTTTCCGGTCTTGCGAAGGCTTCGTAGTTTCCGTTGGTGTAATAAATGCCTTTGCTGTTTTTCTTATCTTTTCCGCGCTCGGTGTTGCGGTAATCATTCTTTGGTTCTGATGTTACAGTGGTTGTCTCCGCTGCTTTTTTTGCTTCACTCTTGTTTTTTGCCCGCAGCACTGCTGCTCCAGCTCCGATGACTGCTGCTGATGCGATTCCGAATTTTAATCCTTTTTTTGACATAGACGTTCATCCTTTCTTTTCTAAATACGACTGCCGGAATGTTTTTTCGAATTTCCGGTTCGTATAGGTTATGCTGCTTTCTTTGTTTTACAAGTTTCTATTTGTGTTGCCATTGTCTGTTGACAATTTGAATCTTACTTCATTTTTCCCCGCTTTTCCATTTACAAAACAAGGCGGATGATTAAATTTTTATCATCCGCCCTGTTTTGTAAAGTGTAACTATATTTTATTTCTTTTTTCAAAATTTCGGATGGAATTGACGACATTTCCTTCCATCGTGCGGTGCATTTTTTCCGCAATCATATGGTAATCCCCTTTCATTCCGTCTTTGATCCAGTCGAGCATGACACCGGTAAAGCTATACTTATAGAAATCTGCGATAAAACTCTGATCCGCCTCGGAGATGCCGGTTCCCTTTGCTTTTTCCTGTACGACACCGTACAGCAGATCGTGCGTCAGATGAAAGAGATATGTTTCGATCTGCTCCCGGCTTACAGAGTGATAGACATTCATAATAAATGGTTTATTCTCGAGCACTGCCTCAAAAATCTGCTGCAGGCCTTCCTGCCATGTCTCATACGTTTTCTTCCCCTGCAGCGCCTGCGTCGCATCCTCCAGGCACGACCATTCGACAAGATCGTAGATATCCTTAAAATGATAATAAAACGCCATCCGGCTGATGCCGCAGTCTGTCGTCAGATCGTTGATCGTAATTTTGTCCAGCGGCTTTTTCAAAAGCAGCTTTTTTAATGACGCTTCCAGCGCCGCCTTTGTCGCATTTGTCATGTATTTCCTCCATTTTTCTTTTATGTACCCTCGGAATCTTTCTGTTCGAAACGCTTCTATGCTTTTTCATTGTAGCATATCCATTCTCCAGAAACAACTGCGCAGCCCTTCTGATCAGACTTTACAAAAAGTTTAGAAAGTACCGTAATACCAGTAAATTCAATACTTTCCGTCGTTCTGTTAGCACTCTTTTTTCTCGAGTGCTAATTTTCCCTTGACTTTTCCCTGTGCCAGTATTACTATAACTATCAGAGCAGTAAAAAAGCTGCAGACATCTAAAAAAGCATGATATTCCCGCTTTGCTGGATCAAAATATTTTTATAAGAAAAGGAGTGTGTTTCTCATGAGTGCGAAACATGGAAATCTTTCAATCAACAGCGACAATATTTTCCCGATTATCAAAAAATGGATGTATTCCGACCACGATATCTTTGTCCGTGAGCTCGTTTCCAACGGCTGCGATGCCATCACCAAACTAAAAAAACTCGACGGCATGGGCGAATATACTCTGCCGGATGACTACAAAGCAGCCATTCAGGTGATTGTAAACCCGGATGAGAAAACCTTAAAATTCATCGATAACGGTATCGGTATGACCGCAGACGAAGTCGAAGAATATATTACCCAGATCGCCTTCTCCGGCGCTACCGAATTTCTGGAGAAATACAAAGACAAAACGAATTCAGATCAGATGATCGGCCACTTCGGTCTTGGTTTCTACTCTGCTTTCATGGTAGCAGATGAAGTTCACATCGATTCTCTTTCCTATAAAGAAGGATCCACCCCGGTACACTGGACCTGTGACGGAAGCACCGAGTACGATATGTCCGAGGGCAGCAAGACAACTGTTGGTACCGAAATCACTCTGTTCCTGAACGAGGACTGCCTGGAATTCGCAAACGAATACCGTGTCCGCGAAGTTCTGGAAAAATACTGCTCCTTCATGCCGGTTGAAATTTTCCTGTCCAAAGCAAATGCGCCGCAGGAATACGAGACCATCGATGAAAGCGAATTAAAAGACGACGACGTTGTCGTAGAGCACATCCACGAGGACGCAAAATACGAAGAGAAAGAAAAAGAAGACGGAACGAAAGAGCAGGTTGAAGTTTCCCCGGCCAAAGAGAAAGTAAAAATCAACAAACGCCCGGTTTCCATCAGTGATATCCACCCGCTGTGGACCAAACATCCAAACGAGTGCAGCGATGAGGATTATAAAGAATTCTACCGCAAAGTCTTCAACGACTACCGCGAGCCGCTGTTCTGGATCCACCTGAACATGGACTATCCGTTCAACCTCAAAGGTATCCTCTACTTCCCGCGTATCAACACCGAGTACGATTCCATCGAGGGAACCATCAAGCTGTACAACAACCAGGTATTTATTGCCGACAACATCAAAGAAGTCATTCCGGAATATCTGATGCTCTTAAAAGGCGTCATCGACTGCCCGGATCTGCCGCTGAACGTATCCCGAAGCGCACTGCAGAACGACGGATTTGTCAAGAAGATCTCCGAGTACATCTCCAAGAAATTCGCTGACAAGCTCTCCGGCATGTGCAAAACCGACCGTGAGAATTACGAAAAATACTGGGATGATATCAACCCATTCATCAAATACGGATGCATCAAGGACGAGAAATTCTCCAAGAAGATGATGGACTATATTCTGTTCAAGAACATCGACGGAAAATATCTGACTCTTGAGGACTGCATCAACGAGAATAAGAAAGAAGAAGCTCCTGCAGAGAACACCGAGGAGAAGGCTGAAACTACGGAGAATACCGAAAATACGGAAAACGCTGACGAGAAGAAAGAGCCGGAAAAAACGACTGTTTACTACGTCACCGACGAAGTTCAGCAGAGCCAGTACATCAACATGTTCCGCAGCCAGGGCATGGATGCTGTCATCCTGAAACACAACATCGACTCCGCTTTCATCACCCATGCAGAGCGTTACAACGAGCATGTAACCTTCCAGCGCATCGATGCAGATCTGACCAACGATATGAAAGACGAGTCCGGTGAGGATCTGACCGATGCTACAAATACTCTGACCGATCTCTTCCGCAAAGTCCTCGACAAGAAAGATCTGACCGTCAAAGTTGAGAACCTGAAAGACGAAAATGTATCCTCCATGGTAACGCTTTCCGAGGAGAGCCGCCGGATGCAGGATATGATGAAGATGTACGGCATGACCGGCATGGATCCGTCCATGTTCGGCGGACAGGAAACCCTGATCCTGAATGCAAAACATCCGCTCGTTCAGTACATTCTGAAGAATGGCGAGAACGACAACACATCCCTGTTCTGCGAGCAGCTGTATGATCTGGCAATGATCAGCCACAAACCGCTCTCTCCGGACGAGATGACAAAATTCGTAAGCAGAAGCAATCAGATTATGATGCTCCTTGCAAAATGATAAAGCACAGGCACAGCAAAACGCACCTCTTATAAAACACGCCGGATTTCTGGAATTTACCAGATGTCCGGCGTGTTTTTCCTGCTTTTTTACTTTACGATTTCTGATCCAGATGATAGAATAATTCTATTCGCCCTATTGAAAAATAAGGAAAATCACACGAAAGGTCTGGTATTTATTTCTATGAAAAAAGGAAAGCCATCCGCCCTGCTCCCGATCGCCGTTTTTCTGGTGTTTTATCTGGGGCTCGGCATTTATTCCGAGTATATTTTAAAAATTCCGATGGGCTTCTACAACATCCCCATCGTCGTCGCGTTTCTGGCAGCGATCCTCGTCGCCTGTCTGCAGAACCGCAGTGTCCCGTTTGAAGAAAAGCTCGCCCTCATGGGACAGGGCATCGGGGACAAAAACATCATCACAATGCTGCTGATCTTCCTCGCCGCAGGCACATTTGTCGGCGTTGTCGGAAGGAGCAGTGCAGAGAGCGTTGCCTATTTCATGCTCTCCTGGATTCCGGCAAAGTATGCCGTCGCTGTGCTCTTTGTCGTTGCCTGCTTCGTCTCCACGGCCATGGGAACCTCCGTCGGAACGATCACGCTTCTCGTGCCGATCGCCGCTGCTGTTGCCGAGACCTCCGGCTTTTCGCTGGCGCTCTGCGTCGCCTCCGTCATGGGCGGATCCATGTTCGGCGACAACCTCTCTTTCATCTCCGACACGACAATCGCCGCCTGCAACGGACAGGGCTGCGAGATGAAAGACAAGTTCCGCGAAAACTTCTGGATCGCTCTCCCGGCTGCTCTTGCCGCGCTGGCGCTGATCCTTGTAATCTCCTTCCGACAGGCGCCGGGCACACCGATCGTCCACGAATACCATCTGCTGCAGACGGTTCCGTACCTGCTCGTGCTGATCGGCGGCATCGCGGGCATTCAGGTGTTTGTCGTACTCCTTATCGGTATTGCTTCCGGTGCCGTTATCATGCTCGGTACGGGACAGACGACGCTCTGGGATATGCTCTCCAGCATGGGAAGCGGCACTTCGGGTATGTTTGAGACATGTATGGTTGCGATTCTTGTCGCTGCGATGTGCGCGCTGATTCGGGAAAACGGCGGCTTTACTGTCCTGCTTCGTGCCATTCACAAAATCTTCCGCGGAAAAAAGGGCGGCCAGCTCGGTGTCGGCATTCTCGTCGCGCTGCTCGACATTGCGACCGCAAACAACACCGTCGCGATCGTCATGGCAAACCCGATCGCAAAGCAGATGTCCGAGGACTACGGCATCACCCCACGGAAAACGGCATCGCTCCTCGATACCTTCTCCTGCATCTCACAGGGCATCCTGCCGTACGGCGCGCAGATGCTCGTGGCGATTTCCGCGGTGCATGAACTGGGATATGAGCTCTCCGCCTTTGAAATCATGGCAAACCTCTTCTATCCGGGCATGCTGCTTGTCAGTTCGCTGATCTTTATCTTCGTTCTGCCGGACCGGAAAAATGCCGAAAGCAATGCTTAAAAAGTTCCGTATCGGATCAACTCAAAAAATTATGTTAAAATGCCCACCGATTTCACTTTTTCGTTTGATCGGCGGGCATTTTTTTGCTTTTTTTTGCAAAAATTGCCAAAATTGCAGTAACATTTACGGTTGAAATTCTTTTATGCGGGTAGTATAATCGGGGTCGTGACATTGAGAAGTAATGATGTTATGTGGGTTATGGGGAGAAAGGACAACAGACAAAGTGAAATTATTAAGACAGTTCCTTGTAATTATGGCGGTTTCGTTCGTCGGAGAAATCCTGCACGCCGTGCTGCCGCTTCCGATTCCGGCAAGTATCTACGGCCTTGTGCTGATGCTGGCGCTTCTGATGACGGGGGCATTAAAACTTGATGCCGTCGAGGACGCAGGCAAGTTTATGATTGAGATCATGCCGGTCATGTTCATTCCGGCGGGCGTCGGCCTGATGGAATCCTGGGGTGAATTAAAAGCCGTTCTCGTTCCGGTTCTCGTGATTACGCTCGTCAGCACCATCGTCGTTATGGTTGTGTCCGGACGCGTGACACAGGCGGTCATCCGGCTGGAAAAGAAACACAAAGGAGGGGACGCAAAATGACAAATATGCTCTGTGAATCTGCATTTTTCGGCGTTGTCATCAGCCTTCTGGCGTATGAGCTCGGCATGCTGTTAAAGAAAAAATTTGGGCTTCCGATTTTCAATCCGCTGCTGATTTCCATTGCAGTCGTCATTGTATTCCTTGCTGTTTTCGATATCGATTATCAGAATTATAATGACGGTGCAAAATACTTGAGCTATCTGCTGACTCCTGCAACGGTCTGCCTTGCGATTCCGCTGTATGAGCAGATGGAAGCATTGAAAAAGAATATCAAAGCCATCCTCGCCGGTATTCTCTCCGGCGTGCTGACGAGCCTTACCGTGGTTCTCGCGCTGGCGCTGATCTTCAATCTGAATCATAAAATGTATGTAACACTGCTGCCGAAATCCATCACAACGGCCATCGGCATGGGTGTTTCGGAAGAGCTCGGCGGTGCGGTGACGATCACGGTTGCCGTTATCATCATCACGGGTGTACTGGGAAATATGCTGGCGGAGACGCTCTGCAAGCTGTTTCACATTGAGGAGCCGATTGCAAAGGGCATCAGTATCGGATCGGCCTCCCATGCGATCGGTACGGCGAAGGCCATGGAGATGGGCGATGTCGAGGGCGCGATGAGCAGCCTTTCGATTGCAGTTGCAGGTATTCTGACTGTGGTCGGAGCGTCGATTTATGCGATGTTTATCTAAAAACGAACACTGATAAAAAACAGAAAAAATCCGGGAATGGAAAGCAATGTAAAACTTTCCGTTCCCGGATTTTCTATCCCTGAAATTCTATAACTAAAAATTAAAATTCCGACTGCAGAAACTCTTCAATAAAAAGAAGCGCCGCGCCGATCGCCGGCGTGTACTGGCCGTGTGTGCCGACCAGAAGCTGCTCCCGCACAAGCGGAAACGGGCTGGCTGCATCGACTTTTTCAAGCAGTGTCCGGCAGTCTTCTTCTTTGAAATACGGCGCAAGGTAACCGCTCACAATCACCGCTCCGTCGAGCAGCAGATTTGCTGTCTTCATTGCATAGGCAAGGTGGGACAGGTACGCATCCCAGATTTCCATAAGACGCGCATCGTTTCCTGCCCGCAGCGCCGGGAAAAACTCTTTGACCGGCATCTGTGCCGCCGCTTCCAGCGCATTCGCGGAACAATACGTCTCAAGGCACCCTTTCTGTCCGCAGTAGCACTCCGGCCCTTCCGGGTCGATGCAGATATGCTCGAGCGTTCCGCTGTGCATCGAAAGCCCCTGATGCACCTTGTGATTCGTGATCACCGCCCCGCCCAGGTTGCGGTTCAGCAGGAAGACCACCGCACTTTCAATCTCCGGGTGATTCCACAGTTCCAGGGACGCCGCCGCTTTCGAATCGTGCTCGAGGCGGCACGGATACGGAATCCTTGTGGAAAAGTCGGCAAGCTTCATATCCGTATTGTGGAGAATCTCTCCGTAAAGCACCGACTCCCCGTCCGGCGCCGGGATTCCCTGCGTCGCAATTGATACACCGAGGATCTTTTCCCTGTCATACCCGTTACGGTCAAGGAATGATTCCAGAGATGATGCAATCCCGTCATAATACGCATCACTCTGCGCAAACGGCACAGCGACCGTTTCCTCTGCGATCGCCTCCCCGTAGAGATTGACCGCAGCCAGGTGAAACATATTTTTCAGAATGCCGACACCGACCGCAATCCGGTACTCCGGCACGATCTGGATCACCTGGGCTTTCCGGCCGCCGGTCGACTCGAAAAATCCGTCCCGCGAAATCAGCCCCTCCTTCTCGAGCACGTTGAGGTTCTGGCTCACCGTGGAAAGCCCCATCGTCAGATCCTGCACAATCTGCTGCTTCGCCGTCTGGCGGTGCTCATAGATGTACTGATACACACTTTTCTTATTAATCTTTTTTAACGTAATTGTGGTAATACTCTTTTCGTTCACGCAAAAACGTCCTCTCTTTTACCGCTCCATCACATTGATCGACTCGATGCCGACGCTTCCGCCGCGCACGACTTCGATCTTGCCGAATTCCTCTTTCATCAGCTTCACAACTGCATCGTTTTTCGTCGCCGTCTGGACAAACTCGAGCAGCAGGCTGTCTTTTCCGTAGTCGATGACCTTCGCCTTGAACGTCTCAGCGATCTGGAACAGCTCGACTTTGTCAGCTGCGCTGCAGTTGAATACCTTGATATACAGAATCTCTTTCATGCGCACAAACACGTCGGTAAAGTCGATGACTTTGATGACCTCGACCATGCGGTTCAGCTGTTTTTTGATCTGCTCAAACGTCTCATCGTCACTGACCGTGGCGATCGTCATACGCGATACGGTCGGGTCCTCGGTCGTTCCGACGGTCAGGCTGTCCAAGTTATAGCTTTTTGCGGAAAAAAGCCCGGAAATCTTGGAAAGGACACCAACCTGGTTTTCTACGTACAGTGAAATCCATCTTTTTTTCATTCCCTTATTCATCGCGCTCTCCTCCTAACAGTCCATAATCATATCTTCGAGCGTTCCGCCCGGCTTGATCATCGGGTAAACCATCTCCTCCGGATCGATGATAAATTCGATGATCGTCGGAGTCTTGGTGTTTTTCTTCGCCTCTTCAAACGCGGCCGCGATATCCTCTTTCTTCATGACACGGATGCCTTTTGCGCCGTAACTCTCAGCCAATTTGATAAAATTCGGCGTGTATTCCGGGTACTCTTCTCCGTCTGTTCTGCGGGAAAGTGCACCGGCGCGCAGATTTGTCATGCTGTACCGTTTGCCGTAAAACAGCTTCTGCCACTGGCGTACCATGCCGAGGTATTCATTATTGAAGATACACAGGATGACCGGCAGCTCCTCGAGAACGGCAGTCGCCAGCTCCTGAATATTCATCTGCATACCGCCGTCACCGGAAATCGCGATGACCGGTTTGTCCGGGTTGCCGATTTTTGCTCCGATCGCGCCCGGAAGGCCGTATCCCATCGTTCCAAGGCCACCGGACATGATGATCTGGCGGTTTTCGGTAATGTCGACGTACTGACTTGTCAGCATCTGGTGCTGTCCGACGTCGGTGACGATGATCGCATCGTCAAACTTCTCGTTGATCGCGTTGAAAATATCGAGCGGTCCCATCACGCCGTTCTGGCGCATCGTCAGCGGATGCTCGTTCTTCCAGGCATCGATCTGGGCAAGCCATTTCGATGTGGAGCATGGCTCTACGTACTCTGCCATCTTCGTGATCGCCTCTTTTGCATCGGCTACGATCGGGATATCGACATGGATGTTTCGAGAGATCGAAGCGGTGTCTATGTCGATGTGGACGATCTGCGCGTGCGGGGCAAATTCATGCAGCTTTCCGGTGATACGGTCATTGAAACGTGTTCCGATCGAGAACAGCAGATCGCACTCGCTGACTGCCATATTCGCCGCATACGCGCCGTGCATGCCAAGGTTTCCGATGAACAGCGGATGTTTCGTGGAGATCGCGCCGCGTCCCATAACGGTTGTGACAACCGGCACCTGTGTTTTCTCGACCACTTCGCGGAACACTTCCTGCGCATGTGCGATGTTGACGCCGCCGCCGGCAAGGAACAGCGGGCGTTTTGCTTTCGAAAGCATCTTTAACGCACGTTTTAACTGACCGATGTGAACGCTGGTGTTCGGTTTGTAGCCACGGATGTTGACGTTTTTCGGATACTCTGCGCTGCCGAACTCTGCCATGACATCTTTTGGAAGGTCAATGAGAACCGGGCCCGGTTTTCCTGTGCGTGCGATGTAGAATGCCTCTTTGATGATGCGTCCGAGATCTTCACGGTTTCTTACCGTCACGCCGTATTTCGTGATGCTGCGGGTGATGCCGACGATATCAACCTCCTGGAATGCATCGTTTCCGATGAGGTGGCGGGCTACCTGTCCGGTGAAGCAGACAAGCGGAACGCTGTCGTAGTTTGCCGTTGCAAGACCGGTGACCAGGTTGGTTGCGCCAGGGCCGCTGGTAACGAGGCATACGCCGACTTTTCCTGTCGTTCTCGCATAGGCATCCGCCTCATGCACCAGCGCCTGCTCGTGGCGCGGCAGAACGATTTTGATTTCATCCTGTTTGTAAAGCTCATCGCTGATATCAATGGTGCAGGCTCCCGGATAACCGAAGAGATACTCAACACCCTCCTCCTTCAGAGCCTTTACCAGAAGTTTGTTTCCTGTAATCTGTTTCATATGAAAACCTCCTGTTCTAAATTTGCTGCATAAAAAATCCCCGAACATAAAACACCTTTTCTGTGCCTTACGTTCAGGGAGAATGTTTCCATCCACGGTACCACCTGAATTCCAGAAGAATACACTTCTGCTCATTCCGTACAGGATTTAACTTTTTTCATCCGATACGGCATCCCGGTAACGTGGGAACTACGTTGTAGCCTACTTGGAAAACATTGCTGTCCGCTTTTTCTGTTCAGTCCACTGCTCGAGGGCTACTTCCGCAGGCACGCTCACGGAGATTCTCACCATCCATCTCCTCTCTTTGCTTTGCGCCGCCAGGTACTCCTCCCTGTCACTGCATTTTAGGTTTTGTTTTTTCTTAAATTACTGTCTATTATAGTCGGAAATGCCGCTCGTTGTCAATCGTTTCGCGCCCTTTTCTTGACTTTTCGCCCTGCGCGTGCTTTACTTAATCAGGTTTGTCTAATTAAAATAAGGAGTTTATACCCATGATGATTACATACACACAGGAAGAACTCTCTTCCATTGTCCACGCATTTGCTTTCCCGGGAACGATTACAGACTGGACGCCGCACGGGAACGGCCATATCAACGATACGTTTCTGGTGCGCTCCACCGAAAACGGCGTCCTCCGCAAATCGATTCTGCAGCGCATGAACCGCACCGTTTTCCACAATCCAACGGAGCTGATGCAGAATATTGCACAGGTAACATCATTTCTGCGGAAAAAAATCACAGCCGCAGGAGGAGATCCATTCCGCGAGACGCTGAACCTGATTCCGACGACAGACGATGCCTGGTTTTTCGTCGATGAGCGCGGAGAATTCTGGCGCGCATTTCTCTTTATTTCCGATGCGTCCTGCTATGATGCCGTGACAGATCCAAAGCTGTTTTACGAGACCGGTAATGCTTTCGGCCGCTTCCAGCAGATGCTCTCCGATTTTCCGTCCGCCTCTCTTTTCGAGACGATCCCGGATTTCCACAACACACCGCTCCGCTACCAGGCGCTTTTACAGGCGGTACAGGCGGATCCGAAAGGACGGCTGAAAAACGTTTCGGATGAGATGGCGTTTTTCCTCGACCACGCAGACGATTACGGCGTAGCCGAGCGCATGAAGGCCTCGGGCGAGCTGCCGCTCCGCGTAACGCACAACGATACGAAGCTGAACAACATTATGATTGATGACAAAACCGGCGAGGGCATCTGCGTCATCGATCTAGACACCATTATGCCGGGACTGTCGATCTTTGACTTCGGAGATTCCATCCGCTTCGGCGCGAATACGGCCGCTGAGGACGAACAGGATGTCTCGAAGGTGTCTCTTTCCCTTCCTCTCTTTGAGAGCTATACAAAGGGCTTTCTCGCAGGCTGCGCAGGCTCTTTGACCCGTGCGGAAGTCGAAATGCTGCCGATGGGTGCAAAATTAATGACCCTCGAATGCGGCATCCGTTTTCTCGCCGATTACCTGATGGGCGATACCTACTTCAAAACCGCTTACCCGGAGCACAACCTCGTACGGGCGCGGACACAGATCGCGCTTGTAGCGGATATGGAGGAGAAATGGGGCGAGATGGAGAACATCGTCGCACGGGCTTCGTTTTCCCACTAAGCACCCGCATAAATTCACAACATCAAAAAGACACAGCTGGAAGTATCTTTCTGCCTCCTGCTGTGTCTTTTTTGTTAATATGTTTTATATTATGCTCTCGGAACGCTGACAATCCGCAGATCGTATTTCTTCAGCATCTCACCGCCCTGTACTTTCTCGCCGGTCAGGATATCTTCTTTTCCGTCGAAGACTGCCGGAAGCGGAATCTCCTCATCTTTAAAGTTGATGATAAAGTACAGATCCTCGCCGTCTGCCTGGCGTTTTGTGATCTCGAGTGCTGTTGCTTCTCCAATCACCGGCTGGATGGCTGCGCTGTCTGCTGCCATAGCAAGAACTTTTGCAAGGCCGCTCTCAGAAAGGTCGGTTCCGACATAATATACGGTTCCTTTTCCGAACTGATTTTTTGCAACAGCAGTCATGCCTGCATAGAAATCGCTCTCATACTGTGCGATTTCTTCAGCTCCTTCGAGGTGCATCAGGTCACATACGAGACGGCACTCTTCCTCGGTTCCGTCTGCGAAACGGATCTTGTTTCTCTGCTCCGGTGCAAGAGCGTCGATCTCTTCTACCCATACGCCTGCCATTTTTCTGAGCGGTCCCGGGTATCCGCCGAGATGAACGTTGTCCGACTGTCCGACGATACCGCTCATGTAGGTGGTGATGAGGGTTCCGCCTGCCTGTACATAAGCCTCCAGGCTCTCTGCCACACCGTCTTTTACCATGTAGAGAACCGGTGCTGCAACGAGGTCATATTTGGAGAAGTCCGCATCGATCGGGATCATATCGACAGCGATGTTCTTGTTATAGAAGTAATTGTACATCTGCTCGATCTGGTCTACGTAACGTAAATCGCGGTTCGGTCCGCTGGTGTACTCCAGTGCCCAGTAGTTTTCCCAGTCGAAGATGATGCCGACTTTTGCGTGGTTCTCGGAGCCCATCACACGGCTTCCGATTTTCTCCAGTTCTTTTCCGAGCTGGGTTACCTCACAAAAGACACGGGTATCTGCGGTTCCTGCGTGTGCGATAACAGCACCATGGAATTTCTCGCATCCGCCGACGCTTCTTCTCAGCTGGAAGAACTGAATCGTGTCTGCGCCGTGTGCAACGGTCTGATAGCTCTGTGCGCGCATCTGGCCCGGTTTCTTTAAGGAGTTGTACGGCTGCCAGTTCTGCTGGCTCGGAGTCTGCTCCATCAGCATGAACGGTGCGTCTTTGAGGCCGCGCATCAGGTCGTGGGTCATAGCTACGTGGCTCCATGGTGTATTGTAGCTCGGGTAGTTGTCCCAGGATACGATATCCATTTCTTTTGCCCACTTGAAGTAGTCGAGACCTTTGTACGTTCCCATCAGGTTTGTGGTGATCGGTGTTTCTTTGTCGTATTTGCGGATCGCGTCACGCTCCATTTTGTAGTTGTTCAGCATGCCGTCGGAGTTGAAACGCATGTAGTCGAGGGACATTCCTGCAAATGCAGTGCCGCTTCCCCATGGCATTCCGTCTCCCAGATCGTTCGGCGGTACAATCTCGTCCCAGTCGTAGATGGTGTGGCCCCAGAACTCCATGTTCCATGCCTTGTTGACTTCATCGAGTGTTTTGTATTTGTCTTTCAGCCATACGCGGAACGCTTTTGCACAGTTCTCGCAGTAGCACTCGCCGCCGTACTCATTGCTGATGTGCCAGCAGACGATGTTTTTGTTGTCGCCGTAACGCTCTGCCAGTTTTTCTGCCAGGCGTTTTGCATATTTCTGGAAAACCGGGCTGTTCGGGCAGGCATTGTGGCGATGACCGAATTTGTGATGGCGTCCTTCGAAATCGGTTCTTGCCACTTCCGGATAACGGTGTACCATCCATGCCGGGAGTGCGCCGGTGGATGTTGCCATGACGATCTGGACGTCCTCTTTTGTCAGGGTGTCTACGATCTCATCGAGCTCTGTAAAGTCGTACTCATTCTCGGACGGCTGGATTTTTGCCCAGGAAAATACGTTGATCGTGGTGCTGTTGATGCCGGCCTGATGGAAAAGTTTCATATCCTCATCCCAGATCTCTTTTGGCCACTGGTTTGGGTTGTAGTCTCCTCCGTATAACATTTTTTTGAATTTTGGCTGCATTTTTTTGATTCCTCCTGTGTTTGGATATCTCGTTTTGATGGCTCTATTATATACTGGTCTTTGTGAGAAAAGTATGATATGCTTGTCTAAAAAGTATGAATTTTCGAAACTCATTCCGGAATCTTATTTTAGACTTTTCTTTCAGAAAGGAACTGACTGTTATGCCTATTTTCTTTAAACCATCCGCCTCTGATTTTTCCCTCTCCGCTGACAGCATCGGCAACCGCTGGCTGCAGGAGCCCGTTGTGCGCCCGAACGGATTCCCCTTATATCACTGGATTCAGACGGAACGCGGCGAAGGGCTGCTGACCCTCAAAGGCCAGGAACTTTTGCTGAAACCAGGTGACGGTGTTCTGATTGCTCCGCATGTGCCGCATGAATACCGCGAAAACGACGGCAGGGAGATGTGGTTTACATCCTTTCTGACCTTTGACGGAAAGCTCTCCGATGATCTCTATAAAATCTGTGCCGTCTCGCCGTATCTTTTCGTTCCGGCCTCAGAGGGCGCGTGGTTTCAGGAATGGATTGACCGCATAATCGACTCACATTTTCTGAAAAATGACATCGACGATGCTGCGCTCTCCGTCGGATGCTTTGAGTTCCTGACACGCCTGTTCCAGCGTTTTGTCGGCAGCTCTGTCCGCTCGTACATCAGCGTTCTGCGCATCAGCCGCGCCAAGGAGCTTCTCATCAGCCGTCCCTACACTACGCTCGACGGCATCGCCGCCCTCTGCGGCTACCGCGATGTCAGCTACTTTATCTCGGTTTTCCGCCAGCAGACCGGGACAACGCCGAAGCAGTTCCGGAAGCTGTACGGCATATAATCTGAAACACCCCTCTTTCCGGCGCCAAAAAAGATCCTCCGTCTCATTTCACAGACGAAGGATCTTTTTCGTTTTCTCTTATTTCATGCTTTTCAGAATGCTTCTCGCAACCGACAGTCCGTTTGCGCTTGCCTGCTGGAGGCCGCGGGTTACGGATGCGCCGTCGCCGATGGCGCGGAGGCCTTTGACGCTGGTGCAGAAGTCTTTGTCTACGACAACTTTGTTGGAATAGAATTTGACTTCTACGCCGTACAGCAGTGTCTCATCGCTGGCGATACCCGGTGTTACTTTGTCGAGGGCTTCGATCATCTCGGCAATGTCGACCATGATACGGTGCGGGAATACCAGGGAAAGGTCGCCCGGAACGGCATCTTTTAAGGTCGGGATCAGGTTATTGCGGCAGAGGCGCTCTTCTGTCGTTCTTCTTCCGCGTTTGAAATCGCCGTACGTCTGAACGAGGATCTTGCCGTCGCAGAGCATGTTGGAAAGCTGTGCGATCTGTTTGCCGTACTCGATCGGGGTTTTAAATGGTTTCGTAAAGTTCTTGGATACCAGGAGGGCAAAGTTCGTGTTGTTTGTCTTGAACTCCTGGGATTTGTAGGCGTGGCCGTTTACAACTGCCAGACCGTTTTCATAATACTCAGTTGCCACCTCACCGGACGGGTTCGTACAGAAGGTACGCACTTTGTCGTCAAAAGTCGGGGTATAGTAAACGAGTTTTGCCTCGTACAGGTTCTTGTTCAGAAACTCCATGACCTCGTCGCGGACTTCCACGCGGACACCGATATCGACGGTTCCGACCTCGGTCTCGATGCCGTGGCCGTTGCAGATATGTGAGAACCAGTCGGCTCCCTCGCGGCCTACTGCGGAGACAATCTCATCTGCCTCGTAAACCGTTCCGTCCTCAAGTGTTACAGCTGTCGCACGGCCGTCCTCGATTGTAATATCATTGACCATCGTGTTGAATTTCATTTCCACGCCGATCTCTTTTAAGTGATCCTCGAGGCGGCTGTAAATCTTGTAGCCCTCCTCAGTTCCGAGATGGCGGATTGGACATTCGATCAGCTTCAGGTTGGCGTTGATCGCTCTGCGGCGGATCTCACGGATCTCTTTTTCTTTATCGACACCGTAAACATTCTTGTCTGCGCCGAAATCCAGATAGATCTGGTCGGACTCATGGATCAGCTCAACCGTCTTTTCATATCCTAAAATCTCCGGCAGATTTCCACCGACATCCGGGGAAAGAGAAAGCTTTCCGTCGGAGAATGCGCCTGCTCCGGCAAATCCCGTTGTGATCGAGCACGGTTTGCAGTTCACGCATTTTTTCGTTTTTCTCTTTGGACACTGACGGCTCTCGATCGAACGTCCTTTTTCGATCATCAGCACCTTCAGATCCGGTTTTTCTTTCAGCAGTTCATAGGCACAGAAAATACCTGACGGGCCTGCGCCGATAATAATGACATCATATTTCATTCTTTTTTAATTTCCTCTCGTTTTTTATCCCATCACGATCAGATACTGGCCGTCCGGCAGGGCAAAGACTTCGCTCTGCTCTTCTAATTCTGCATCCGACATTTCTTCCACGTCCATGCCCTCTTCTTCCATGTAGGCGCGCACGTCGTCCAGATTGTCGGCAACGACTGCAAGGCAGTCCTCCAGAAAGGCCTCTGCCTCATCGTAATTTTCAGCCACCGGCTCGTCGAATAACTGGCCCTGATTCATTAAAAATGTGTTGATGCATTCTTCAGTATATTCTCCCATTCTGGTTTTCTCCTCTGTTCGTTTTATTTTTCCTGATTCTTTCTGTGAAAAAGCGTTAAGATTTCCTCCGGCCGGTCGAGCAGCTCCATCGCATGGTTGTCGATCAGCTCCTGGCGCGGGCGGAATCCCCACGTCACACCAACGGTAAACATGCCTGCGGCGTTTCCGGTCTGCATATCCGTATTGGTATCGCCAAAGTACAGGCACTCTTCCGGTCTGGCGCCGAGTGCGTCTGCAATCGCGAGCGCACCGATCGGAGACGGCTTTCTCGGGATTTCTGCGGTCTGCCCCTGAATCCGGTTGAAAAAGCCCGGTCCGTACACGCTCTCCACGACGTGGATGGCCGCCTCGTGCGGCTTGTTGGAACATACGGCAATCGGAACTTCTTCCCGCAGCGCGGTCAGGGTTTCCCGCATATTAGGATACGGTTTTACGTGATACAGCGGGTCCTCGTTGAACCACGCGCGGCCAAGGCGGATGCCCTCCTGCAGATAGTTGAGCTCTGCATCTCCGGCGTCTTTTAAAGCGCGCTCCACTGCCAGATCGAAACCGTCTCCGGCGTAAAAGTTGAAGGCTTCTACCGGGCGCGGCACAAGTCCAAAATGTTCCAGAACGCGGTTGACTGCGTGCGCAATCGACTCTACAGTGTCTGCGATGGTGCCGTCCAGGTCAAAGATACAAGCTTTTATCATATTCTGACTTCCCTTCTTTGTCTCTTTTGTTCTTCGATTTTCTTTCTTCTCTCTCTTCTTGTCCGCAATCATTATATCCTGTATTTTTTCCCTGCGCAACCATATTTTCTTTTCCGGCACTTTATGCTAAAATGAAACTGTTTTTCAGATTCTTGGAAAGGAAAAAAAGAGAATATGAATCAGACTGTGAAAATATTTTTTACCGATATGGATGATACCCTGCTGAATTCCGAAAAGCAGGTGACAAAAGAAAACATGGATGCCATTTCAGAGGCACTTGCTGCCGGCCACAAAATTGTGTTCAACACCGGCCGCCCGCTCTCCGGCTTTCTGCCGATCTTAAAAGAGCTCGGACTCGACCGCGAAGGCTGCTATGCCATCGCATTCAACGGCGGACTGATTTACGACTGCGCGGCAAAGAAAACGCTGTACCGCCGCACGATTCCGCTCGAATATGCACGCGTGATCTTTGAAAAAACGCAGGAGGCAGGCCTCTACTGCCACACCTACTCCGACACCTCCCTTCTCTGCCGCCATGCAGGCGAGGAAACGCGCGTTTACACACAGGCAATCCACATTCCCGTCGTGGAAGATCCGCTTCTGCCGGAGCACCTCGCCGAGGAACCATGCAAGATGATCGTGATTGATCTCCACGACCGTGCAAAAATGGACGCTTACCGCGCTGCCATGGAGCCGTGGTCAAAAGGAAAAATTTCGATGTTCTACTCCAGCCCGCATTACCTCGAGCATGTCCCGGAACACGTTTCCAAGGGCCATGCCGTGAAAAAACTCTGCGAGCTTCTTCAGATTCCGCTTGCCAACACCGTGGCTGCCGGAGATCAGGAAAATGATATTTCGATGATCGAGGCCGCTGCCGTCGGTGCCGCCATGAAAAATGCGACCGATGCCGTAAAGGCGAGTGCCGATTATATCACGGAAAACGACTGCAATCACAGCGGCGTGGCGGAGATTCTTCGTAAGTTTATCCTTGCCTGATTCTGTTTCTGTGTCAGGAAACCTTCTTTTTCTTGTTTTCTTTGGCACTTTTTCCGAATTCTGTAAGATTTTACTTTCTTTTTTGTTGAAACTGTATTACAATAGTTTCAAAGGACGGCATTTGAAAGGAGACTTGAATCGAGATGTCACGAAAATCAAAACGTATTCTGCTTACTCTGGCTTCTGCCGCTGTCGGCGCAGCCTGCGGTGCGGCAGTCTATTTTATCCGGAAAGGAAAAGCAGATCTTGAAACAGATTTTGACGATTTTAAAGACGAATTTGAAGAGGAAGAGCCTGCTCCTGCTGAACGTACTTATACGACCCTTCCGAAAACGAAAGGTGCGGAGGATGCTGCACCGGATCCGGAATCTGCAGCTTGCAATAAAGGTTCCGAAACAGCTGATACAGAAGCTGAAAGCGAAACCGCAGAGTCCGAAGAAGAAGACGCTGAAAAAGAAAGCTGTGCGGATCGTGAAGTTTCTCCACAGGAAGAAAGCGAAGTAACCACAGAATAAAACCCAAAAACAGAATATAGAAACATAAGGAAGTAATTCCTGGGGAGGGAAACCTCCCCTTTTTTATGGAAAGGAGATTGTTATGGAACTTGCAAAACGCGATGACGTTCCTGTAGAACTTACCTGGGACCTGTCTTTAATTTATCCAACCGAGGAGGCCATGCTGGCTGATGCGCAGAAAATGAAAGAATTAAGTCTTTCTATGGAAGCATCCTACAAAGGAAACCTCACCGATGCAGCCACGATCAACCACTGCCTCGACGATTACCAGGAGGTCTACCGTCTGATCACACTGACCGCCAACTACTGCGATCTCGCCGTTTCTGTCGACTATTACAACAGTGCAAACCAGACGCGCAACGACCGCATCAACAGCCTGATCTCTGAGATTTTCAGCCGTCTCACCTTTATCGAGAGCGAGCTTTCCGAACAGTCCGAGGATGTTTTGAACGAGGCCATGCAGCAGTCAGATACGAACCGCTGCTATCTCGCCGAGATTCTCCGCAACAAGGCACACCGCCTGAGCCCGGAAACCGAGCGTGCCATTTCCGCTCTTTCCCAGACCTTCTCGGCTCCGTACCAGATCTACAACATGGCAAAGCTTGCCGATATGAAATTTGATTCTTTCACCGTAAACGGAAAAGAATATCCGCTCGGCTACTCCCTGTTTGAGGATAATTACGAGTACGAAAAAGACACCGATATCCGCCGCAGTGCATTCTCCGCCTTTTCTGCAAAAATCAGACAGTACGAAAATGTAACGGCAGCTGCTTACAATGCCCAGCTGCAGACAGAAAAGACCATGGCCACGCTGCGCGGCTTCGATTCCGTCATCGATTCTCTGCTGTTCCCGCAGCAGGTCAGCCGTGAGCTGTACAACCGCCAGATCGATCTCATCACCACCCGCCTGGCTCCGCATATGCGCAAATATGCCCGCCTGTTGAAAAAGGTTCACAACCTTGACCGCATGACCTTCGCCGATCTGAAAATCGCCGTCGACCCGGAGTACGATCCGTCTGTCACGATCGAGGAATCAAAACAGTACATCGAAAAAGGCCTTGCCATTCTCGGTGATGATTACGTTTCCATGATTCAGGAGGCATACAAAAAACGCTGGGTTGACTTTGCACAGAACCAGGGAAAATCCACCGGCGGCTTCTGTGCCAGCCCGTACGGAAAAGGTTCCTTTATTCTCTTAAGCTGGAATAACCGCATGGCAGATGTTTTCACGCTGGCGCATGAACTCGGCCACGCCGGCCATTTCCGTCTCTGCAACGGCGCACAGGCGATTCTCGATACCGAGGTTTCCTCTTATTTTGTCGAGGCGCCGTCTACCATGAACGAGCTTCTTATGGCTCATTATCTGCTGAAAACGACCCCGGACAAACGGTTCCGCCGCTGGGTTTTAAGCTGTATGATCAGCAACACATATTATCATAACTTCGTCACCCATCTGATGGAGGCTGCTTACCAGCGCGAGGTTTACAAGCTCATCGATGCCGGCGACAGCGTACAGGCTGAGACGTTAAGCAGCATTATGAAAGAGACCCTGCAGAAGTTCTGGGGCGATGATGTGGAAATTTCCGATGACGCAGCGCTCACCTGGATGCGCCAGCCGCATTACTATATGGGACTTTACTCCTACACCTACAGCGCCGGACTGACCGTTGCCACACAGGTCTGCAGGCGCATCGAAACCGAAGGCCAGACCGCTGTCGATGACTGGAAAAAGGTACTGACCGCCGGAAGCACGAAGACACCGGAAGAGCTGGCAAAAATGGCCGGCGTTGATATCTCGACGGATGCACCGCTTCTCGATACGATCGAGACGATTGGATCGATCATCGATGAGATCTGCGAGCTGACCGAAGAGCTGGGCTGCTGATCCTGTCCGCATTGTAACTCTCTATCAAACAGTAAAAACGGATTGTTCCGTCAGCTTTTGTTACTGGCGAAGCAATCCGTTTTTTTCATATCTTTTTTCACGCATTCCAGCACTTTTTCAGAATCGCAGCTGCCTCTGCAATCTCCTCCTCAGAAAGCCCGGCGTACCCAAGCAGCACTGTGCCGCCCTGTGCGGGATCTGCGGCAGCGCCGATGCAGTACCGTTCCAGCCCGTACACGCGCACGCCATCCTCTTTTGCCCGCTGCACCGCCTCCGCTTCGGAAAGTCCTCTCGGCAGGTGGACCAGCACATGGACTCCCGCATTCTCGCCGGACACCGTGTACTCCCGCCCAAACTCCTTCAGAAGCCGGATCAGCAGGTCGTGTTTCCCTTTATACTGTGCACGCATCCGGTTCAGATGGCGCTCGAACGCGCCGCTCCGCATAAACTCTTCCAGAATCTTCTGGTCCGTCTTCGAAACTGTCGCGGAAAAGCATCTTCCGTTCTCCTCGTAGGCAGGCAGCAGCGTCTCCGGCAGCACCATGTAGCTGATGCGGATGGACGGCGCAATCGCCCGCGAAAACGTTCCAAGATAGATCACTTTTCCCTCTGTGTCATTGCCCTGCAGTGCCGGGATCGGGCGGCCCTTGTAGCGGAATTCACTGTCGTAATCATCCTCAATCAGATACCGCCCATTTTCCCTCGATGCCCACGCAAGGAGCTGCATCCGCCGCTTCATCGGCATGACCATGCCCATCGGGAACTGGTGCGACGGCATGATGTACGCCAGATCCGCCCCGCTTTTTTCCAGCTCCGCCGGCCGCATGCCCGCTTCGTCCATCGAAATCGTACACATCGCATAGCCGAGCTTCGCAAAACAGCGGTAGGCACTGATGTAGGTCGGATTTTCCATCGCCACTTTATGGCCACGCCCTAAGATCACCGAAAGCAGCATCAGCAGATAATCATTTCCCGCTCCGACGATGATCTGCTCCGTGCGGCAGTTCACGCCGCGTGCGTGGTGCAGATAGTCGCGGATTGCCTCCCGAAGACCGTGCTCGCCCTTCGCATCCCCGAGCTGGAACAGGCTGTCATCTGCGTCCAGCAGGACTTCTTTCGAGATCTTCTTCCAGCTGTTCTGCGGAAATCCGCCCGGCGCCGTACCGGTCACGGCAAAATCGTAGCGGAACGGCATCTGTTCCGCGGCATCATCCTCTTTTGTCTCCTCTTTCTTTTCATCGAGGCGGTACAGCCCCTCAATTTCACAGACAAAGTAGCCTTTGCACGGCACACTCTCCAGATATCCTTCGGATACCAGCTGCTCATACGCCAGATCCACGGTACTCCGGCTCACCGACAGATAGCCCGAAAGCGCCCGCGCCGACGGCAGCCGCTCCCCTGCACGGATCCGTCCGCCGCGGATTTCCTCGCGGATAAAACCGTAGATCTGCTCATAGAGCGGTGTCTTCCGATGCGGATCCAGCGAAATCGTCAATTCATTCATCTTCCCATCTCCCTGACAAAAAGAACAGCCGCTTGGGATGTCGGCTTCATCCAGGCGGCTGCTCTGTTCCATTTCAAAATTCTTATTTATTTCGCTGCCGGCAGCTTGAAAGAGCTCTTCAGGGATACGATACGGTTGAACACCAGCGCATCCTCTTTGGAATCTTTTGCGTCTACACAGAAGAATCCGTTTCTGACAAACTGGAAGCTGTCATATGCTTTCGCATCTTTTAAAGACGGCTCCAGATAGCACTCTTTTAATACGGTCAGGGAATTCGGATTCAGGTTCATGGAACCATCCTCGTTGTAAACGCCCTTCTCCTCGTCGATCAGGTTTTCGTACAGACGGCACTCTGCTTTGACGGCGGTCTTTGCTGCTACCCAGTGGATTGTTCCTTTTACTTTTCTTCCGTCCGGGGAATTTCCTCCCTTGGACTCCGGATCGTACGTTCCATGGATTACGGTAATATTTCCGTTCTCGTCTTTCTCGCATCCGGTGCAGGTGACGAAGTATGCGTTCATCAGGCGGACTTCATTGCCCGGGAACATACGGAAGTATTTGCGGACCGGCTCCTCCATGAAGTCTTCGCGCTCGATGTACAGTTCTCTTCCGAACGGTACCTGACGGCTGCCAAGCTCCGGATTCTCGAGGTTATTCTGTACTTCCAGCATCTCAATCTGGTCTTCCGGATAGTTGTCGATGACAAGTTTCACCGGATTTAAGACTGCCATGGTACGGGCTTTTTTCAGCTTCAGATCCTCGCGGATGCAGTACTCCAGCATCGCATAGTCAACGGAGCTGTTTGCTTTTGATACACCGCACAGATCTACGAATTTCTTGATGGACTCCGGTGTAAAGCCTCTGCGGCGGAGTGCTGCGATGGATACGAGACGCGGGTCATCCCAGCCGTCTACCACGCCGTCCTCTACCAGCTTTTTGATGTAACGTTTTCCGGTAACCACGTTGGTCAGATACAGCTTTGCAAACTCAATCTGGCGCGGCGGCATCGGATATTCCAGCTCGCGTACAACCCAGTCGTACAGCGGACGGTGGTCCTCAAACTCCAGCGTACAGATAGAATGGGTAATGCCTTCGATGGCGTCCTCGATCGGATGCGCGAAGTCGTACATCGGGTAGATGCACCAGGTATCGCCGGTTCTGTGGTGATGCATATGGGCTACACGGTAGATAACCGGGTCTCTCATGTTGATGTTCGGTGATGCCATATCGATTTTCGCACGGAGTACTTTGCTTCCGTCCTCGAATTCGCCGTTTTTCATGCGCTCGAACAGGTCCAGGTTTTCCTCCACGGAACGATTGCGGTACGGGCTCTCTTTTCCAGGCTCGGTTAAGGTTCCGCGGTACTCACGGATCTCCTCTGCGGACAGATCGCAGACGAATGCTTTTCCTTTTTTGATCAGTTTTACGGCTGCCTCATACATCTGTGGGAAATAATCGGATGCGTAGTACAGATGATCTTTCCAGTCTGCACCAAGCCACTGGATATCGGCTTTGATGGAATCAACAAACTCGGTTTTCTCTTTCGTCGGGTTTGTATCATCGAAACGCATGTGGAACTCTCCGTTGTACTCCTGTGATAAACCGTAGTTTAACAGGATGGATTTTGCATGTCCGATATGAAGATAGCCGTTTGGCTCCGGCGGGAATCGTGTGCATACATGGTCGTAAACGCCCTCTGCCAGATCTTTGTCAATCGCAAGCTCGATAAAATTTTTGGAAACAACTTCTTTTTCTTCCATAATAAGGTCAGGCCTCCCTCGAATCTTTTCGTTTGGAGCACTGTCCCGAAAAGGGCGCAAAATGCTCTGTGTATTCTATCACTATAACACAAAAGCATTCTCCTGCAAAGCATTTTTTTCGGTACACAAAGCCGCCGGAGCGGACCGGTGCCTATTCTTCTGCCTCGTGTGCGGTCACCTGGCGGTGCTCCACGGAGGTCGAGAACACGATCTGCGTCCGCGTCCGTCCAAAATGCTGCAGCTCGCCGATAAACTGGTCGAGCTCAATGGTGCTAACAAAAAGGCCCTCAATGAGCATGGAGTAATCACCGGTAACGCAATTACATTCCACGACATTGTGGACCTTTTCAATATAGGGATAAAATTCTTTTTTCTGAACCGGCTCAACCTCGAGGTTGATGAACGCTTTGATCGGATATCCCAAAAGCGCCGGATTTAATTTGACCTGATATCCTGTAATGTAGCCTTCCTTCTCCAGCCGCTCAATTCTGGCGGAAACTGCCGGGGAGGATAAAAATACGTGTTCCGCGATTTCTTTCAGCGGCATCCTGGCATTTTCCCGAAGGAGATTCAAGATTTTTGCATCGATGTGATCGAGCTCATGGCGCATCGCATCGTTCTTGCTTTTTTCATGTTTCATACGCTGCTCTCCTGTTTTTTCACTTTTATACTGTTCAGCATATCACGTTCGCCGTTTTTTGTCTACGAAAACGTGTCCTCGCGGAAACTGCTTTCGAAAAATAAGTAAAAGTGCCTCTTTCCCTTGGTATTTAAAATCAAATACAAAAATAAATAAGATTCCACAGTTCTTCGGCGGCGGTATTTACAAATTTCTGCCCTGGTGTTATTCTTCCGGTATCGAAAGGCAAAGCAAGAATTGTTTCAGACAATATACACAACTCAATGCGTGCAGAAAGAAGGAGATTATTATGAAGACAAGAATTGAAGCAGATTCCATTGGTTCCCTTGAAGTCCCATCCGACGCCTACTACGGGGTACAGTCCCTGCGGGCAAAACGGAATTTTCCCATCACGGGAACGTCGATCCACCCGGTCATGATCCAGAATCTGGCGAAAATTAAAAAGGCAGCTGCCATCTCCAACCGCGAAGCACAGAGACTGCCGGAGGAAAAAGCGGCTGCCATTATCTATGCCTGTGATGAAATCATTGCCGGCAAATTAAAAGACCAGTTCATCGTTGACGGCATCCAGGGCGGTGCCGGAACGAGTGCCAATATGAACGCAAACGAAGTCATCGCAAACCGCGCCATCGAAATCCTGGGCGGCACCAAGGGTGATTATACCATTGTCCACCCGAATGACCACGTCAACATGGCACAGTCCACAAACGACGTTATCCCAAGTGCAGGAAAACTGACCGTACTCGATCTGCTCCCGGATCTTCTGCATGCGCTCGAGTCACTCCACGCAGCACTGCTCGATAAGTCCCAGGAATTTGACCACATTTTAAAGATGGGAAGAACCCAGCTTGAGGACGCCGTTCCGATGCGTCTCGGCCAGAGCTTCCACGCTTACGCAACGATGATCGAGCGTGATATCCGCCGGATCGAATGCGCCAGAAAAGAGCTGTTCACCCTGAACCTCGGCGGAACAGCCATCGGTACGACGATCAATGCTTCCGATTACTATCTCCACCACATCGTGCCGACCCTCGCTGCTGTGACAGGCTATCCGCTGATGCAGGCGGACGATCTGTTTGACGCGACGGAGAACCTCGACGGATTTGTGACGATCTCCAACACGTTAAAGACCTGCGCCGTCAACCTCTCCAAGATGTGCAACGACCTGCGCCTGCTGTCCAGCGGACCGCGGACCGGATTCGGCGAGATCAACCTGCCGCCGATGCAGAACGGATCCTCGATTATGCCGGGCAAGATCAACCCGGTTATCCCGGAGGTTGTGACACAGGTTGCCTTCCATGTCATCGGAAACGACACCACAATCACGATGGCGGCTGAGGCTGGCCAGATGGAGTTGAACGCGTTTGAACCGGTTGTCTTCTACTCCCTGTTCTCTTCCATCACCTCGATGACAGGCGCTGTGAATACGCTTGTGAAGAACTGTATTCTCGGCATTACCGCAAATGAGAAACGGTGCGAGGATCTCGTTTCGAAGAGTGTCGGCATCACAACGGCGCTCTGCCCGTATATCGGATACCAGAAAGCGGCCTCGATTGCAAAGAAATCGCTGAAGACGGGCGAGAGTGTTACTTCTCTGGTTCTGAAAGACGAACTGCTGACACAGAAACAGCTCGACGCCATTCTCGATCCGTACGCTCTGACCGGACCGGAACTGCCGGCAGAAGACGATCTGGCTGGCTGAATGTAACTGCTGCTTTCCTTCATAATTTCTTAATGATACGCAAAAAGGCTTCCCGGATTTTCTTGCTGTCCGGGAAGCCTTTTTCTGTCGTTTTCTTTTATATCAAACTCTGTTTAGATTCTCGCTACGCCGCTCTTTCTTGCTGCCTCTGCAACGGCTGCTGCCACCGCATCTTTGACACGCGGATCAAAGGCTGCCGGGAGGATGTAGTCTGCGTTCAGCTCTTCATCGCTTACCAGGCCTGCGATTGCGTAAGCTGCTGCGACCTTCATTTCATCGTTGATATCAGATGCTCTCACATCGAGCGCTCCGCGGAAGATGCCCGGGAAGCAGAGTACGTTGTTGACCTGGTTCGGGTAATCGCTTCTTCCTGTGCTGACAACGGCTGCTCCTGCTGCTTTCGCCTCGTCCGGGAAAATCTCCGGCGTCGGATTTGCGCAGGCAAAGATGATCGGATCTTTTGCCATCGTACGTACCATATCGGGAGTGAGCGTACCCGGCGCAGAAACGCCAATAAAAATATCGGCTCCTTTGATTACCTCTGCAAGCGTGCCCTTCTCATGGTTGTAGTTTGTGATCTTCGCCATCTCCTCTTTGATCGGGTTGAGGCCGTCGCGTCCCTCGTAAATCGCACCTTTGCGGTCTGTCATGATGACGTTTTTGAGACCCATCGAAATCAGCAGGCGGATAATGGCGATTCCGGCTGCACCGGCTCCTGAGGTAACAATTTTGACTTCATCCAGTTTCTTTCCAACCAGTTTCAGCGCATTGATGACACCGGCCAGTGTGATCACGGCTGTTCCATGCTGATCATCGTGGAAAATCGGAATATCACAGCATTCCTTTAATTTCTTCTCGATCTCAAAACATCTCGGTGCGGAGATGTCCTCCAGGTTGACACCGCCGAAGCTTCCTGCGAGAAGACGCACGGTATTGACAATATCATCCACATCCTTGCTGCGCACGCAGAGCGGGATTGCATCGACACCACCGAATTCTTTAAACAGCACGCATTTTCCTTCCATGACCGGCATGCCGGCCTCCGGGCCGATATCTCCAAGTCCGAGAACTGCGGTTCCATCTGTAACAACAGCTACCGTGTTCCATCTTCTGGTCAGCTCGTAGCTCTTGTTGACATCTTTCTGAATTTCCAGGCACGGCGCCGCCACACCCGGTGTATAGGCAAGACTCAAGGCATCTTTTGTATCTACGGCCGCCCGGGAAGTGACCTCAAGCTTTCCGCGTAATTCATAGTGCATCTTTAATGATTCTTTTGCGTAATCCATCGCTTTTTTCCTCCATTTCATGTGTGACTGCGTCTCATTAATAATAGGAAGAGAGATTCACGCGTCACACGGGATGTCTGTTCGCTGCACCCCTATTATAACAAGCGTTCTCTAAATTTCAACCGGTGTTTTGATTAATGAAAAAATTTCCACTTTTCCACCAAAAACAGCTGCTTCATTTGCGAAATTTTATCAAAAATACTCTTTTTCTTTCTCTCAGCCGCAGTCCGATCCTGCCCGGAGGGCTTTTTTTGCTTTACAGTAAAATTCAACAAAGTTTTTTATAAAGCAAAAAATCTGCCCGCCTCCCATCCTTTTCAGACTGGAAAACAGACAGATTTTTTTCTTTACTCCGCCACAATATTCTGCAGCCAGACTCCTTTCTTGACAAGGACAAATCCAATCACGCACTTGATCAGGTCAACCGACATAACCATAAAGTAGATTGCGTAGATCGAAAGTCCGGTAAAACGGCTCAGGCAGAAAGCCACCGGCACACTGACAACCCAGATGAAGACGCTGTCGAACAGGAACGTGATGATCGTTTTTCCACCGGAGCGCAGGGTAAAGTAGCTTGCATGCAGGAATGCATTGACCGGCATGAACATGGCCACTTCCACGATGAAGATTGCCGCCATGTGGCGTACTTCGTCCGTCGTGTTGTAGAGGCGTGGGAAGAATGGAGCCACGAGCGCCATCAGCGCGCCGATCACAATGCAGAGTAATACGGAAAACGTGATCAGCTTCGTATCGGTATCCTTTGCCTCTTCCATCCTTCCGGCTCCGAGGAGCTGTCCGACGATGATGGCAACGGAATCGCCGAGTGCGATGAAAACGACGTTGAACAGGTTCGAGATCGTGTTGGAGATATTCATCGCGGCTACGACATTCAGTCCACGCACGGAGTAACACTGCATCAGGATCGCAACGCCGCCTGCCCAGAACGTTTCGTTCAGCATCAGCGGTGTTCCTTTGATAAGGATCTGTTTCGTCAAAGCCGCCGGAACACGGATCGTGCGGTACAGATGCTTCGTAAAACGATATTTTTCTTTGTTTCCGTGCGTGCGGATCAGCACGATCGCCATCTCCACGTAACGGGACAGCACCGTTGCAACTGCCGCGCCGACAACTCCGAGCTGCGGTGCGCCGAATTTTCCGTAGATTAAAATATAATTAAAAATCAGATTGACAAATACGGCTGTGATACCGGCCTTCATCGGAAGCATCGTCTCGCCGCATTCGCGCAGCGTGCTGGCATAAAGCTGCACAAACAGGAACGGCGGCAGACCTACCAGCATGACCTTCATATAAGAAATGCCATAAGCTAATGTCGCATTCATGTCCTGGCTTCCCTGATCGCCTGTCAGGTAGAGACGAATCAGAGGCTCGTGCGCACCAAGGAAAATAGTGATTGCCGCTGCCGTCAGGATCACGCCGATCCAGAGCTTGAAGCGGAAGGTGTTTCGCACACCCTCGTCGTTGCCCTGTCCGAAATACTGCGCAGTGAAAATTCCTGCACCGGATACCCCTCCGAAAATACAGAGGTTATAGATAAAAAGAAGCTGGTTGACAATCGCAACGCCGGACATCTGCTCGGTGCCGACCTGTCCTACCATGATGTTGTCGAGAAGACTGACAAAGTTGGTGATACCGTTCTGAATCATAATCGGCATCGCAACGCCAAGCACCATCAGGTAAAACCGTTTGTCTCCAATAAATTTTCTGTGTTTCTGCATGGTTTCCCCCTTTTCTTGCTGTGTAAAATAAATGACATAAATCGGAGCCTTTCTGGATTTCTCCAGGCAGGCCCCGAACAGTAATGCTTATTATACACGATTCATGTTTAGAAAGAAAGATCCTTTTTATCTTTTTTCTGGCTTTTTTTGACATTTTAATTTCAGAGTATTAAACAGCCTCAACGATAAGATAAACATAACTCCCCATATTACCCATGCCGCAAAGCACCCAATTCCCTGATGGCGGATATCTACCATTATTCCAATAATAAAAGGAAGTGACATAAACATAATTACTGCCATTATAAAATCAAAAATAATGTATAACACTATGTTTACCTTCCCTATTAAGAATCTGCTGTTTGATATTCATCCTGTATTTTCTGATTTGCCGCCTGACCAATATTAAGCTTTTCAAACATTTCTTCTGTATCCAGACTTCTGCTGTAGTACGCAGTCATCATATCCGCTGTGATCGATTTTCCAAATCTTCTGGGGCGGCTGTTGCAGATAAACTTCGATGTTGTGTCAATCACACTGTTGGTGTATTCCAGCAATCCTGTTTTATCGATATATATTTTTGAGTTTAATACGTCCTGAAAAGCATTCACCTTTGAATTTAAAAAATCGTCCCACAGCATGCCGCAAATTTTTCCACCAGCGCCACTGCCACCTTCATCACCCCGGCCAGTACCATCACAAAGATTGGGTTCTTTTTGCCTTTCTGCAGCAGGATGAGGCTGATGATAAAGATCACGACAAGACTCCAGTTCGTCTGCGCCAGCCGGATCACGGTATCTCCTTCACTGCTCCAAAACGCCGTGACCAGAATTGAAATCCCTGCGGAACCGATCATCGCCACAACCGCCGGGCGGAGGGAGTGGAGGATTCCCTGGAGCATTGCCATTTCGCGGTATTTTAAATATAGCTTCGCAAGCAGTGTGACGAGAATACACGACGGCAGAATACATCCAAACGTTGCCACGAGCGCTCCTGGGATGCCTGCGATTTTAATTCCGACGAAGGTTGCCGAATTGACTGCGATCGGCCCCGGTGTCATCTGAGAGATGGTGATAAGATCCGTAAACTCCGACATCGAAAGCCAGCCGTGTCCCTGCACCACCTGTCCCTGAATCAGCGGCATGGCCGCATAGCCTCCGCCGAAGCTGAGCAGGCCGATCTGGAAAAAGCTTAAAAATAGCTGAAAATAAATCATTTCGCACCCCTCCGTTTCGCCAGAATCGTCCGCACCGCACCGATGGCACCGCAGACCAGTACAATATAAATCACGTTGACCTTGAAAAAACAGGCTGCTGCAAACGCACAGACAAGAATCACCAGCGACAGCGGATCTTTTTCTTTCACAACCCCGGCTCCCATCTCATACGTCACGGATGCAATCACGGCTCCGACGCCTGCCTGCATTCCTTCGAGCATCTGGCTCACGAAAAAATTATCCCGGAACGCCTGATAGCAGACCGAAATCACAGAGATAATCAGAAACGGCGGAATAATCGTTCCAATAATCGAAACCAGCACACCAATCATCCCCGCCAGTTTATACCCGACAACAATCGCCCCATTCACCGCAATCGGCCCCGGCGATGACTGCGCAATCGCCACCAGATCGAGCATCTCATTCTCCTCAATCCAGTGGTACTCATCCACAAATTTCTTCTTCATCAGCGTCACAATCACATAACCGCCGCCGAACGTAAATGCGCTCAGATACAGCGTGGAAAGGAACAGTTTTTGCAGTACCTTACGTTTTGACTCCATTGTTTTCTTCACCTCATTTTTTCTGTTGTACCTATTCTACCATCTTTGGCACCAAAAAGCGACCCAATTGTTTTCACAAATGAGTCGCTCTTCTCGTTTTCCTATCTTATTTCTCTGCACACAGCTCCACAAACGCCTGCACTGCCTCGTTTGCATTGCCGTACACGCCTGCTCCGAAGTCATTGCAGACCTGCTCCAATGCCGCGCGGATGGAATCCGGCACGCTGCCGTCGTTGATAAAACTTGCCTCAATATTTTTTGCATCCCGAAGCCCCGCATACCGCTCATCGGTTCCGTTTTCTGCCACCGACGGCAGGCCTTTAATACTGGCCATCTCGTCGATCTCTTTTTCCTGCATCATAAAGCGCAGAAACTCAACCGCGATCTCTTTCTCTTCGCTGTCTTTGTTGACCGAAAATCCATACCACGGCTGCTGGTACGCGTAAGCGCCCTTGTCCCCGAGCGGTGCGTATAAGAATTCGTATTCAAACGGATTTGCGCTGAATGTCTCCGATTTGGATTCTCTCTTTTTCATGCCGCTGACACACTCGGCATTGCAGACATAGAACGGCATATCCAGATCGGTTCCGGCAATGTTCGAATAATAGAAATAACAGTCCTGTCCTTTGGAATCCTTATATTCGAGCTTTCTTTCCCCCAAGCGAATGACGCATCTTCTTTTTCCCTCACAATCATAACTGTACCTTTTGTAATAGTGTCTTTTTCTTCCTGCCCATCTCCTGCTGTTTTTTATATAACGAAAAGATCCCGGTTTCCCGGGATCTTTCTTAGTAAGCTGATGACGGGAATCGAACCCGTGACCTCCGCCTTACCAAGGCGACGCTCTACCGACTGAGCCACATCAGCACTCGCAAGTTGTTTTGTTTTTTTGTTAGCTCCTTGCTACATTTAGTATTCTATCAAAACTATAGTGAATTGTCAACAGTTTTTTCTACAAATTTGAAAATTTTTATTTGTTCACAGATTTTCCTGCACTTTTGACAATTCACCGTAATTTTTTCGGTCGTTTTTCCATCTCACGAACAGACCTCCCGCACTTTACTGCGTATTCTCTGCAGTGCATTGTCGATTGCCTTTGGCTGCTTTCCAAGTTTTTCTGCAATCTGCGTATAATCGTACCCTTTCAGATACAATTCCAGCACCTGGTACTCAAATTTGCTGAGCCGTTCTTTGATCCGCTCATGCATGCCGATTACGTTTTCCCGGCTGATCATGATCTCCTCCGGTGTCTCCTCGTCCACCAGGCGCAGCTCCTGCTCGGAAACCGGTTCGCTTAACGAAACGAAGCTGTTCAGCGGCTGATGCTTCTGGCGCTGGGACGATGCCACTGCAGAATACATCTGACGGTCGATACACAGGCCGGCGAAGGTGGCAAACGATGCCTCCTTCCCCGGTTTGTAGTCACGCACTGCCTTAAAAAGCCCGAGCATGCCCTCCTGGATCAGATCCTCGTGATCTCCGCCCACCAGGTACAGCGCCCTCGCCCTGGTCCGCACCAGCGATTTGTATTTGTCGATCAGATAATCGGTAATCTCGCGTTCTCCTGCCCGCAGACGCGCAATCAGCTCCTCATCCGTGCAGGTATCGTAATCTTTCACCATCATATCTCTTGTATCCTTCATCTTTCTTCCGCCGGAGCGTAATGTGATTTTCCGCAATTTCTAGCAGCTTCTCTGTCTTACAATCTCATAAGCGAGCACGCCGGCTGCCACGGAAGCGTTCAGAGAGTCGATATCGCCTTTCATCGGAATTGTGGCTGTGAAGTCGCAGTTTTCTCTCACCAGACGGCTGACACCCTCTCCCTCATTTCCGATTACAAGGCCGATCGGTCCTTTGAGGTCGAGATCATACATTCTCTGTCCGTTCATGTCCGCGCATACAAACCAGATGCCCTTTTCCTTCAGCATTTCCATGGTCTGCACCAGATTCGTCACCTTTGCCACCGGTGTGTAATTTAATGCACCTGCCGACGTTTTGGCAACGGTTGCTGTCAGGCCGACTGCGCGGTGCTTCGGCACGATGACACCATGTGCGCCTGCCAGGTTTGCGGTACGGATGATCGCACCGAGGTTATGCGGATCCTCAATGCCGTCCAGCAGAAGGATAAATGGCGGCTCCCCTTTCTCCTCTGCGCGCGCGAGGATGTCCTCAACGGTTGCATAACTGTAGGAAGCCACCTGTGCAATGACACCCTGATGCTTTCCGGTGGTGGACAGCTCGTCAAGACGTTCTTTTTCTACATAATTGATGATGGTATCGTGTTTTTTCGCCTCACGGATGATCGTGCGGATCGGGCCGTCCTGGCTGCTTGCAAGGACGAACAGCTTGTCCACGGTCTTGCCGGAACGGAACGCTTCGATTACGGCGTTTCTTCCCTCTACCATACCGCCTGCGAATTCCTCATCCATCTGCTGTGTTTCCTGTTTTCTGTCTCTGTCACGGTAATCACGTTTTCCTTTAAAGTCGCGCTTTTTTCCATCTTTTCTTTCAAAATTTCTCTTGTCGTTTCTGTTGTTTTCTCTCATATCATTCCTGTTCCGCGGCTCCAAAAGCAGTGGAACTTTTTTCTTTTTCAAAAGCCCCACTGCCCTGCCGCTTCTTTTTTATTTTCTGAATCTTATCTGCTCTCACACTTCGCCAAGTCCTGCCCGGATCAGGTCGATCATCCGCTTGTAATCCCCTTTCAGGTACAGATACCCCATCACGGCCTCAAACCCGGTTGCCCGGCGGTAGTCGATCGTGGACGCATTTTTTGCCTTGGTATAGGATTTCGCATTTCTGCCTCTTTTATAAATCTGTTTTTCCTCTTCGGTAAACAGCGGCTCCAGAATTTCAATCATCGCCGACTGGTTCTCCGCCTTTACAAGCCCTGCCGCATGGCGGTGCAGCTTGTTGACCTGCATATTTGCTTTCCGCACCAGAATCGTGCGGATGACGATCTCATACGCAGCATCCCCGATGTAGGCCAGCGTAAGCGGCGAATACATGCGGATGTCATGCTGTTCCAGTCCGAATACCTCCGAAAGATAATCCTTCTCCCCGAAAACCGCCTCTGGAAAAAGCTCCTCGTTTTCTGTCTCTTTGCCCACTTCCGTCACTTCTGTTCTGTCCTTTCTTTTTTCCTCATCTGACGCAGCTCGCCCTCCAGCTCGAGCACACGGTTCGTAAGCTCCGTATTCTCCTGCTGGAGTACTTTGATATCCTCGAAAATCGGGTCCGGCAGATGAATGTGATCCATGCTTTTTCTCGGAATCCGCACATCATTCTGCTTCACAATGTGCCCCGGCACGCCGACGACGGTACAGTTCGGCGGAACCTCCTCGATCACAACCGATCCGGCTCCGATTTTGGAGTTTTCCCCGATCGTAAACGATCCGATGATCTTCGCGCCGGCGCTGACCATAACATTGTCCTTCAGCGTCGGATGACGTTTCCCGGTCTCCTTACCATTACCGCCGAGCGTCACGCCCTGATACAGCGTCACGTTGTCTCCGATAATGGCTGTTTCTCCGATAATCACACCAGAACCATGATCAATAAACAATCCCTTTCCGATCGTCGCACCCGGATGGATTTCGATACCGGTTTTTCTCGCTGCCCGCTGTGAAATCCACCTGGCCAGAAAGTAATGGCCTTTCAGATATAGCTTGTGCGCCCGTCTGTACTTCAGCATAACACGAAATGAAGGATACAGCAAGACTTCCATGGGAGAATGTATCGCCGGATCCCGCTCCTGAATCACCTGAAATTCCTCTTTAAAATACGCGAAAAAACTCATCTTTCCTCTCCTTGCCTCCTGCTGGGACTTTTTCAGATTTTTATTTCTTACCACCTTTTTTGCCCGAAGGGCAATATTCAAAAACGGAGCTGTTTCATCTCCGATAAAGACGAAATAGCTCCGTGGTTCCACTTTACTTTAAGGGCATGCATGCCCTCTTCTTTTCTTCTGCATAACGTGCAGGACCCGTGCCGGACTACCCACTTTTTCCGCTTCACCCGGCCAGCTTCCGGACGCACTTCAAAAACCCTCGTTTCAGGCAGCTTCCAGCCCCATTTGTCTGCCATTCTCTGTGAAACAATTCTGATTTTCTACTTTTTCCGTTCCAAGCCTTTTTCTGTTTCCGTTTGTTCTAGTTTATGCAAATTTTTCTCGTTTGTCAAGCAAATTTCCGCCGGATCCACTTGCTGATTTCGACCGCCGGAATGACAAGCAGTCCAAGGCCGATCGCCACATCATATTCCAACGCGCTGATCCGCTCAAAACCGAACGCACTCGACAGTGCCGGGATGTAAATGACGGCGGATGTGAGGACAAATGAGAGTGCCATCGCGCCCCACAGATACTTGTTCTGATGCTTCATATGGAAAATAGAACCTTTCCGTGATCTCATATTGAAGGAATGGAAAATTTCCACCATAGAGAGTGTCAGAAACGCCATCGACATGCCGTCCGGGCTGTTGACGATTTCCCAGCGGCCGGCTTCCAGATAGTGGCCGATGAAGTAGGACGCCAGCGTCAGCACCGTAATCACGATGCCCTGAAACGCAACATCAAAGCCGAGGCCGTCCGCAAAAATACCGTCATCCGCATTTCTCGGCGGGCGTTTCATGATGTCTGCCTCACCGTCCTCCATACCGAGCGCCAGCGCCGGGAAGCAGTCCGTAATCAGGTTGATCCAGAGCAGATGCACCGGATTTAAAATCGTAAAGCCCATCAGCGTCGCGCAGAAAATCGACAGCACCTCGGCAAGGTTCGATGCCAGAAGGAACTGAATTGCCTTACGGATATTATCGTAGATTCGTCTTCCTTCCTCAACCGCTACGATGATCGTCGCAAAGTTGTCGTCCGCGAGCACCATATCTGCCACGTTTTTCGTCACATCCGTTCCCGTGATGCCCATTCCGATGCCGATATCCGCACGCTTGATCGACGGCGCATCGTTGACTCCGTCTCCTGTCATCGCGGTGATTCTGCCTTTCCGCTTCCACGCATCGACAATCCGCACTTTATGCTCCGGCTGAACGCGTGCGTAAACAGCATATTCCTCGATTCTCCGGTCAAGCTCCTCATCGCTTAACTGGTCAATCTCGGCTCCCGTTACCGCTTTCCAGCCCGCCTCCAGAATACCCAGCTCTTTTGCAATAGCAACCGCTGTGTCTTTGTGGTCACCCGTAATCATCACCGGACGGATGCCTGCCCCGCGGCATTCCCGGATCGCATCGACTACTTCCGGCCGCACCGGATCAATCATACCGCAAAGTCCTAAAAAGCAGAGATCCTGCTCCAGAAAGTCCGGCTCCTGGGAGGACGGCATCTGGTTCCACGCTCTTCCTGCTGCCGCCAGCACGCGGAGTGCCTGGTCTGCCATCGCCTTGTTCTGCGACAGGATTTCCTGCCGGAATGCTTCTGTCATCGGCTGTTTTCTGCCGTCACGCCAAACGGAGGTACACCGCTTCAGAATCTCATCCGGTGCGCCTTTTGTGCAGGAAAAATACGTTCCGTCGTTTGCGCGGTGGATCGTTGTCATGCGTTTCCGCATCGAATCAAACGGCGCTTCCCCGACACGCGGATACTGGACGGACAGGCTCTTCTTCGGGCATCCCTCTTTCTGCGCATCGTTGACCAACGCACATTCCGTCGGTTCTCCGACTGCCTCGCCGTTTTCGTCCGGCTCCGCATCGGAGCAGAGTGCCATGACGGATACGAGACGTTTTATATCACTTCCCTCATGTTTTACCACGGTCATCTTATTCTGGGTCAGCGTTCCTGTCTTATCCGAGCAGATCACCTGCGTACAGCCGAGCGTCTCGACAGCCGTCAGTTTCCGGATCACCGCATTCCGCTTTGACATTTTGGTCACACCGATGGAAAGCACGATTGTGACAACTGCTGCAAGTCCTTCCGGAATTGCCGCTACGGCAAGGCTGACGGCTACCATAAAGGTATTTAAGATGTTCTGCGGCGTCACGCCCTCTTTTAAAATGCCGACAACGAAAATCACGGCACAGATGGCGAGCACCATCACGCTTAAGATTTTGCTGAGCTGGTTCAGCCGCTTCTGCAGCGGTGTGCTCTCATCCGCCGACTGCGTCAGAACATGGGCGATTTTTCCCATCTCGGTTTTCATACCCGTTCCGGTGATAACAGCGCGGCCGCGGCCATAGACAACGGTGCTTCCCATATAGACCATGTTTTTCCGGTCCCCGAGCGGAACCTCGCTGGCTGCGCCGGCGTTCAGAACATCCGCTGTTTTATTGACCGGGACAGATTCTCCGGTCAGCGCTGCTTCCTCGATTTTCATGCTGGCGCTCTCTAAAATACGGCCATCCGCCGGAACAGCATCGCCCGCTTCGAGAATTACAATATCACCGGGTACGAGCTCCTCGCTCTTTTTCACTTCCATTTTCCCGCCGCGCATCACCTTCGACGTGGCTGCCGCGATCTCCTGCAGAGCTTCAATCGCTTTCTCTGCCTTGCTCTCCTGCAGAACACCGAGCACCGCATTAATGATGACAACGGCGAGAATAATGACCACATCAGCGTACGATTCGCCTTCATACGCCGATGTGATGCCGGAAATCAGCGCTGCGGCGAGCAGGATCAGGATCATCGGGTCTTTCAGCTCTTCGAAAAACCGCTGCAGATTGCTCTTCTTTTTTCCCGCCGCCAGCCGGTTAGGTCCGTGTTCGGAAAGCCGCCGCGCAGCTTCCGCCTCGGAAAGTCCCTGCTCCGTTGTCTGTAACTCATCAAGAATCTTCGAACTTTTTTCCAGATACTCTTTCATTTCCATCCGTCCTTTCTTCTGAAAACGCTTTTTGCGTTCCTGTGATAAGTTCCCACTGGTACACTGGTCTCTTTCTATATAGAAAAAGACCTATCCGCACCATATTTGTTGATACAGATAAGTCTTGTCATTTCATACAAAGCCAGAAGAAATGCTTTTTCTTCGGTTGTTGGCCTTATAGCGTCACGTATGCCGCCGACTACTCCCTTATTCTTCTTCCAGTCTACCACATCTTCCGGCCTTGTGCAATCGCATTTCTCTTTTATTCTTCTGCGTTCTTTGCGCATCCTGGGCAGCCGCTGCATCCGCCTGCGATCCGGTCGTCCGGCATCAGGTCGAGTGCCTTGGAAATGCAGCAGATCGCCTGTGCGGAAATTCCCTCTTTCTTTCCGGTAAAGCCAAGTCCTTCCTCGGTCGTTGCCTTGATATTGACCTGATCCTCTTCGAGATGAAGCGCCTCCGCCACATTTTTCACCATCGTGTCGATGTATGGCAGGAGCTTCGGCTTTTGTGCAATAACGGTTGCATCGATATTTTCAATCAGATACATCCGCTCCTCGAGCATCTCACCCACTTTTTTCAGCAGTTCGATGCTGTCTGCGCCCTCATACGCCGGATCATTGTCCGGAAAATGGCGTCCGATGTCCCGCAGTGCTGCAGCGCCGAGAAGCGCATCCATAATGGCATGGACCAGCACATCTGCATCGGAATGTCCCAGAAGGCCATATTCATACGGGATTTCCACACCGCCCAGAATCAGTTTCCGGTTTTCCACCAGTTTATGCACATCGTAACCCATTCCTACTCGCATTGTTCGTTCCTCCGCTTCGTTACTTTCTAGTTAAATCCATACAGCTTCTGCGCTACCTTGTAGGCATAGACTGCAATTTTCTGTCCCGGTTTTGATTTGCTGCTCATAACAGTTCCGAAAATGCCGTGGCGGATGCGGAAGTAATCGGCTGCATCCTCCTGTTTCAGGTATCTCCAAAGATCGTTCTTTTTCTCGAGATTTTCTTCCGTTCCAGAGCGCATCATCATCACGGAAGAAACCGTCATAATAATGGTCAGATAGCTGATCATATATTTCCGCAGGTGCTTCGACAGCCCTTTCTGTTCACCAAGGTAATCGATCATCAGCTTGTTGACACGGATCTGCTGGTCAATTCTGCCGATCATGACTTTCTCGTTAACCGACTGGTCGGCTCTCCCGATAAAGTAGCGGTAGAAATTGACATCGAGATAATACATCGTTTTGACGTACGGAAGCGGAATAAACGCAACCAGATTATCCACATAGAAGGTGTGCTCCGGCAGCTTCATGCCGCACTCTCTTAAAAGAGAAGTCCGGTAAATCAGCGAATGCATCAGCAGATAATGTGTTTTGCCGAGAGCTTTCGCCTCATCCCATCCGAAAAAGCGGCCTTCCGGCAGCGATTTCGCATAGCGCATCACACGTTTTCTCTTGGCGCCCTCTTTTTCATACACATAGTTACTGATCAGAAGGTCGAGTGTTTTCGGTCCGCGTACGACTTCTGCCAGAACATTTAAAATCTTCTGGTATGCCTCTGGGTTTACCCAGTCATCACTGTCCACAACCTTAAAGTACAGACCCGTCGCATTTTCCACACCCGTGTTGACTGCTCCGCCGTGGCCCTTGTTTTCCTGATGAATCGCTTTTACAATCGTCGGATATTTTTCCTGATAGCGGTCTGCAATCTCTGTGGTTCCGTCCTTGGAACCATCGTCCACGATCAGAATTTCTACTTCTTCTCCGCCGACCAGCAGCGAATCGATACATTTCTCCATATATGCTTCTGAATTATAGCATGGTACTGCAATTGATAAAATCTTCATCTTTTTTCTCCCTGCTCTTTTTTGCTCTTCTGCCGTTTCAGGCACGTTCCAGATCTGTATATTTTGCGTATTCCGCAAACGCAGACGGAATGGCATATCTTTCAGCCGCGGTTTTCGCATCCGCAAAAATCAATCCGGCTTTTTCTTCCCCTTCCTGCTCCACATCGTTTCCTGCAATTTTAATAGCGTATCCTGTGATATGCCACTCGACATGGGAAAAAATGTGCTTGTACGGCGGCAATGCCTGAATATGAAGCGGCGTCACGCCGAATTTTTCTGCCTCTTCAAGTGCTTCCTGTTCGGAGAGCACGCCATCGAAGTTCGGGAACTCGTAAAGTCCCGCCAGAAGTCCTTTTTTCGGCCGTTTCCGCACTGCTGTGTGCGTACCGTCCAGAAATAACAGAACGGTTCTGTCTTCGATTCTGCGCGGCTTTGCGCTCTTTTTAAACGGATATTCCGTCCAGGTCTGATGCTGTCCCGCCAGACACTGGTCAAAAAGCGGACAGACTTCACATTTTGGTGCGCCGTTCGGCAGACAGACCATTGCGCCGAGATCCATCATCGCCTGGTTGAAGGCTCCCGGATCTTCTGCCGGCATGATTTCGGTCAATTCCGCTTCCACGCGGTTTTTCACGGACTGCTTTAAAATGTCCTCACCGTCCTCCCGGAGGCGTGCCATCACACGAAGCACATTTCCGTCCACCGCCGGCACCGGAATGCAAAACGCGATCGATGCAACGGCTCCCGCTGTGTAATTTCCAATTCCCGGAAGTCCTTTTAAGGCTTCGTAATCTGCCGGAAATACACCGTCATACACTTCCATAATTTTCTGTGCGGCCTTCTGCATATTCCGCACACGGTTATAGTAACCAAGGCCTTCCCAGAGCTTCAAAAGCTTTTCCTCGGGACAGACCGCAAGTGCTGCGACATTGGGCAGTTCACGCATAAACCGCTCATAAAACGGCTTGACCGCCTCCACCCTCGTCTGCTGGAGCATAATCTCGGAAACCCAGATTTCATACGGGTTCTTTTTTTCTCTCCACGGCAGCACTCTTTTATTTTCGCCATACCATTTCAATAATGGCTTTGTGATTGTGTCCTGCATAGTAATCTCCTGTTAATATATCATTCTTATTTTGCCACATTTTCCTCCAAAATGCAAAATAAACATTGCGCTCTCACGTGTTTTTGATTAAAATTAATAAATACTTTAAAAGAATAACCAAAACCCTTAAGATATGGAGGAAAAACTCTTGATCGACAGTATTATTTTTGATGTGGACGGCACCCTGTGGGACTCCACAGACGTTGTTGCCGACGCATGGAATCAGATTATGGAAAAAGAAACTGATATGACACCAAACCTCACCGGAACCGTGTTAAAAGGCCTGTTCGGCCGCCTGCTCCCGGATATCGCCGCCGTCATTTTCCACGAATATCCAAAGGAGCGCCAGTTAGAACTGATCGAGGCATGCTGTGCCAAAGAGCATGAGGCACTTCTTGCGACACCGGCTCCTGTTTATCCGGGACTTGTCGATGCACTTTCTATTCTTTCCAGACATTACCCGCTTTATATCGTAAGCAACTGCCAGGCGGGCTATATCGAAGTTTTTCTGGAAGCCACAGGCCTCGGTCACTATTTCAAAGGCCATCTCTGTCCTGGCGATACCGGAAAGGCAAAGGCAGACAACATCCGTACAATCATCGAACAGAACCATCTGCAGCACGCGGTCTATGTCGGCGATACCGACGGCGACTACAAGGCGACACGCGAGGCCGGAATCCCGTTTGTCCATGCCGCATACGGTTTTGGTCAGACCGAAAACCCGGACTACACCATCACTTCCCCGATGGATCTTGTCACACTGTTCGTACCGGAAAATTAATTTTTAACAGTTTCTTTCTCATAAAAAATACGCATTCCTGTTTTGATAACGGAATGCGTATTTTTTATGTTCTATTTCTTCTTTTCTCAGCTCTCGCCCTTACCTGGGTAATCATCGTCACCCGTATGGTCTCCCTGATCCGGTGCGCTCGGCTCCTGGGTCGGTTCCGGTGTGGACGGGGTCTCCGTCGGTGCTACGGTCGGCTCCGGCGTAGACGGGATCTCGGTCGGTGCTGTGGTCGGTTCCGGCGTAGACGGGGTCGATGGAGTTGATGGGGTTGATGGAGTTGATGGGGTTGACGGAGTTGACGGCGTGTAATCATCGTACGTGTAGGATGGCGTTCTCGTCGGCGTTACTGTCGTGGTATTCGTCGTATCATCGACATTTTCGTCATCTGCTTCCGGTGCCTGTGTCACAGTAAGCGTGTCTTCACTTACCTCATAAGCTTCGGAATAATAAATGATAACCGGTGTTCCGTCATCGACATTGTCATATAATGCCTGTGCCACTGCAGTCGGAAGTGCAACAGATCCTGTCGTCGATCCTGCAGTCAGATACAGGTTTCCGCCGAAACTACTTCTCCAGGAAGCATCGTAGAAACCAATCTCTCCGTTGAACGGAATCCAGGAATCCACATCTCTTTCCCAGGAATAGCTGCCGTCTGCCTGAAGCTCTCCGTGCAGTTTTTTCTGGCTTTCTTTTGCTGCGGTTGTGTAGATACCCGGCTTCGTGTAGCTGCTCTGCTCCATCAGACCGGTTACACAGTCACCGTCGACAACCAGATTTCCATCTTTGTAGAGCCAGATATGCTGACGGCTGGCATCAACCTCAACATACGTCTTGCCGAATCCGTTGTTCTCTGTGGAAGCAGCAAACTCTCTCTGCGCATACTGCGGCTCTCTTGCGTCTGCTGCGTGAGCATCTACTTCTTCTGCGATCTTTGCTATCTCCTGCTCCTGATCCACTTTCCATCCGTAGCCTTCCTGGCTGATGGTCACGCCGCCTTCGATACCGGTTGCCGGGAAGGTGTGATCCTTGCCATCGGTATCAATCGCTGCCGCAAGATTTGCCACATATTCTTTTACTTTTTCATTCCACTGGTTTTCATCTTTGGAATAATTTCCATCCGCATCGACCGCCAGCCAGTCTTTCATGGTATTTCCGTCAAGAACCTGTGTTGTTCCATCCGGCATACTGTATGTGATACTTGCGCGTACCAGTTCATTTAACTGATCCTTCTGTGCATTCAGTGTTTCGTCATCTGCTGTTACCAAGGTTCCGTCGTAAACGCCTGCTTTTTCAAGATCCACTTCGGTATCCGCATTGATCAGCGCGTTTTCGATGCACTGTTTTGCAAGGGTAAGATCCATTCCCTCACCCATAACAGCATCCACAATCTCAAACTCATTGTTCTGGAAGGTGATGTAGGCGCTGGCCGGTGCATTCTCACCGTCTGCGGACTGGAATTCGTCAAATCCATCAATCACCGCATCCAGTTTTTCCTGACTGTACTGCATGGTGACCTGGGAATCTTTCTCTTTTCCGCCATTTCCCAGGAACCAGAGGAAACTGTTCTGTTTCTTTAACACGCTCTCCACGCTGCCGTCTCCGGCGTAGGTGTAGTCGATGTCTTTTCCGCTGACACTCTTCGTATCATTGTCTTTGAATTTTACATTTAAGGTATAGTTTGCAGCCTGCTCTTTGATTTTCGTTTCTGCCTCTTTGGCCGTCATATCCGAGCAGTCTACTCCGTTGATGGTTGTTCCGTTGAAAAAATAATTCTGGTAATGGAACATTTTGCTTCCATAGAAAAAGCCTCCCACAGCAATAACAGCAACGGCTGCAACGGCGATAACCGCACCGCCTTTTCCCTTTTTCTTCTGCGGTTTTGCGCCATGCGGAATGTACTCTTCGTCGTCATCCTCATAATCGTCGTAGTCATCATCCTCATCGTCTATTTCCGGCATTGGGATATGGCCTACCGTGTCGCTGACGAGGCGCTCCATTGCGGCTTCCACCTGATCACCAAGCACTTCTTTCTCCGAACCCTTGGTCTCTGTCTTCTCTTCTCCCAGCAGATCATCCTCATCTGCGAATGGATCGTTGATGATCAGATCATCATCCACCATCACTTCTTCCGGTTCCGATTCTGTTTTTGTCTCCGCCGGCGTCTCTTCGATTTCTTCTTCCTCTTCTGTAAATTCCGGAATCTCGATGTCCTGCGTCACAGGCTCCACTTTGGTCTGCTTCATTTTCTGCTTCGCTTCTTCGTCTTTTGCACGCTCAGTTGCCTCAAGGACACTTCGCAGATTACTTAAATTTGCAGTCTCATCCGGGATGTGATCTTCGCTTTTTGTTTCTTTGCTTTCAAATTCAATGGAGTCTTCGATGTCTGCCAGTTCTTCCTGGAATGTTTCACCGCTCTCCTTTTCCGCCAGGTCACGGTCAATCTCTTTTTGCAGGGCAGCCCAAAGTTTACCGTCCTTTAAATCATCATCTTCAAACTTCATATTTTTTGCTCCTCATAGTTCTGTGTCTGCACTTTACTTACTTCTCTTCTTTTTTCCTTGTTTCAACTCACAGTCGGTATTTTCACGGAGTCTGACATGTCGAAAATAGTTCGACTGTGACTTACCTCATGTCAGTGGAGGATACCGATTTCTCTCCGCCCGCCACTACCGTTATGTTTCTTTTAACAATTCATCCCACCGCTTTAGAAGCGGGGGACTTCTTGTCTACTGATGTTAAAAATGCCCCTATAGATTTCTTCTTTTGTCCAAGGGCACATACACTGTTAAGTATATCATAAAATTCGACAAAAAAAAGCAAAAAATTTGGTTTTGGCAAATTTCTCACTTTTTTCGTAAATCACCTATGGAATTCGTAAAAAAATACCTTCTGCAGCGCTTCTCCGAGGAAAATTCCAAGGGCAATTGCGCCTGCCGCGGTCGCTGTCTCTAAAAGATACGTTCCAACCATGTTTTCCGGCCCCATAACGATCGAGTAGACGATGCGGTACATACCGGCTCCCGGCACCATCGGAAGAATGCCCGGGATCACGAAAAGGATCACCGGCGCTTTGAAATGACGCGCCATTGCCTGGGAAACCAGGGCGACGGCAACGGCGGCAAGAAAGTTCTTCATCAGAATGCCGTCGTTGAATACTTCCACGATCAGATAGACCGCCCAGCCGATCATACCGACACCGGCCGTGTAGCATTCCAGCTTTTTTGGTGCGTTCAACAGTCTTGAAAATCCCCAGATTGCAACCCAGGCTCCAAGGGATTTCAGGATGATTTCACCTGCTATTCTCATATTTTTGCTTTAACCTCATCTTTTTTCTGTATCGGTTTTCTCTACCGCACCAGTGGACGGAGCAGCAGCATGCCAAGTCCCACGCCGATTGCGATGGCCGCAGCGGTTACAAACGCCTCAAGCATCCGTGCCGCACCGGAAATGTAGTCGCCGTGCAGGGTATCATACACCGCATTCGTGATCGCCACACCCGGTACGAGGGGCATGATCGATGCAATGATAATGACGTTCAGATCCATGGTCCCCGGCAGGTAATGAACACAGAGAATAGATGTGACCGCCAGCAAAAATGACCCGATACAGTTCACAAGAAACGACTGCATCCCGGCTTTTTTTCCTCCGTAAACACCGATTCCTGATATAAAACCTGCAAGTGCAGATGCCAGCACTTCGTAGAACCCGGCTCCGAACATGATTGCAAAGCCTGCGGTCGTCGCCATCATCGCGAGCAGATTTTTTTTAATTTCCGACTTGGCACGATAGATATCCCGCACCCGGTGGAACAGCGCATCCAGGTCGATATTTCCTTCGCAGAAATCGCGGGAAAGCTGATTGACCGCATGGATCCGGTTCAGATCCGTTGCACGGCTCTCTACGCTGCGCATAACAGTCATGGAATCCATCGCCGGGTCGTCGAGCGTTACCACAAAGCCGGTCGTCAGCGCCAGTACATCCGCAGTTTTCAGGCCGGACATGCGCAGCATCCGCAGCATGGTATCCTCCACCCGCCACGTCTCCGCCCCGCTTTCCAGCAGGATTTCTCCCGCCATGACCGCGGTGTCCAGCAGCAGTTTATAGTCCATAGTTTTTGTCCTCTCAAATGTAACTCATATTTCACACATGCCAAACGATTGTACCATGAAGCAGTGTTCACTTTCAAGTTAATTCTATGCAAATTCGGCGATATCCGGGCGTTGGGATGTTCCGATGTTCACCCGCGCCATTCACAAATCTTTTCAAAGTTTCTTCAAACTCCATTCACACTTTCCTCACATATGACAACTATACTAAACGTATCAAAACAAAGGGACAACAAATCATCTTCCTCTATCTTTCAACCGTTGTCCCAACCTAATATTCTTTCCAATTTATATAGATTTTTCTTTTTCATAATGCCGGTGTTTCTGCCAGAAGAAATACCGGCCCTCCTTTTTTTATCCCCCAAAAAGAAGTGCCGACATCCCGTCTATGTACTATTCTTCAAATTTTACAACCAATGTCTTGTCCCCGACCGTCTCGGACAGCATTCCGGTAATCAGTGTTTTCGCCTGTTCCTGTGCCATCGTTTCCAGGTCATCCATTTCTTTCGTCTGCTGCTCTACATCCTCCTTCGCACTCGCGATTGCATCCATCGCATCTTCCTTCCGCTCCCAGTTCAGAAGCGCTGCCTTCTCATCGTAATACTGGATGGAATCATTGTCGATGGAAATATCAAAAATCTCCACTGCCGGAAGTGTAACTGTTACTTCTGAATCCGTCACCTCCGTATTCGCCTTCGAGAGATCCACGCCCGCACGTACCTCTGCACGGTATGTCATATTAAACGCCTTCTGCGTCAGAAACGGAATCGACCCGTCCGAGTAATGAATCAGCCCGTTATAAATCATCTTCGCCGACGTCAGCTCCCCCGCCGCCTCCAGCTTGCTGTCAATAAACGTCCCCGTAATCTCCGGCTCCCGGTCCCGCCGCAACGACTGCGTCAGATAAACAACCATTCCAGCAAGGATTACTACGATCAGAAGATAAATGACAGCTTTTACCGTGCCGCGGCTTCCATTCTTTTCTCTGCTCACGTTACACCCACTCCCTTCTCATGTTTCATTTTTCATTATTTTTGAATATGTTCTGTGGCTCTATTGTACCTTATTTACACCATAAAAAACAGTCCTGCTTTACAAAAATATCTTAAAATTCTGTAAATCCTGTTCTGTTAGACTTTTCTTTTAAACAATACGAAAAAAGAGTGAAGATTTTGTATCTTCACTCTTTCCTAATACAGGGGATGAGAGAATCGAACTCCCACCAAAGGTTTTGGAGACCCCTATCATACCATTTGACCAATCCCCTACGCTAGATATACCTTCAAAACCGCATACACTTAACATCTATACATCATACCATACTTTCTTTCCGAACACAACCATTTTCTGCAAAACTTTTGTTTTGCATTTCAGGTCAAGCCCTCGACCGATTAGTAACAGTCAGCTCCATGCCTTACGGCACTTCCA
>NZ_QUIM01000013.1:0-87104 GCF_003480245.1 Blautia sp. AM42-2 | reverse complement strand
AAATTAATCACGTAACCATTGAGTACACACCGGCCGGAAAATATTTTGCAGTCTTAAATGTTGATTTCGAACCGGAACCACGCCCAAATGCTGGAGGAACGATTGGAATTGATGTCGGAATCAAAGCATTCTATTCTGACAGCAATGGAAATACGGTATCAAATCCCAGATATCTGGAACGCTCCATGCGAAAACTCATAAGAGAACAGCGCAGACTTTCCCGGAAGCAGAAAGATTCCCATAACCGCGGGAAGCAGCGGCTCAGGGTAGCCAGAGTGCATGAGAAAATAGCCAATCAGCGGAATGATTTCCTGCAGAAACAGTCAACGATGCTGGTGCGCGAAAACCAAACCATCTGTATCGAGGATCTGAACGTGAAGGGAATGATCCGGAACCATAAACTGGCAAAATCCATAGCAAGTGTTTCCTGGGCAAAGTTTTTCGAAATGCTGGAATATAAAGCCAGCTGGTATGGAAATGAACTTCACAGAGTACCAACGATGTATCCGAGCAGTCAGACCTGCAGCTCTTGCGGCTACAGAAATCCACGGATAAAAAATCTGAGCATTCGTATCTGGGAGTGCCCGAAATGCCATGCAGTTCATGACCGGGATACGAATGCAGGCATTAATATTCTGAAAAAAGCACTGCAGATGCAGTCTGCATAAAGATGAAAAGCTGTACCGTAGGGCATACGGGAACAGGATAAACATAGCTTGTGGACACTGTGTAAGACATTGCAGTACCGTAAGGGATTCGTCAATGCAGTAGTGGAAGAAACAAGAATCCCCCTGCTTTAGCTGTGGGGAGTGTCAATTGCACCAGAATGGAATATAATAGAAAGCAGAAAAAACGTGAAAAATGTGAGGAATAATCGTGAAACAGGAAATTATAGCAGACCTGTCCCGGATTACGGAGGAGGAACAGGCGATTCTGGACGGCAAGACGGAAGTGGAAAAGGAGCGGTATTCGAGCGGGCAGAAGTTTGTGATGGATGCGGGAAAGCTGCTGGAGAGGGGAAAATTGATTGATATTCGGCCGCACACGCGGTTTATTCGTTTTCCGGCGCACAGCCACAATTATGTCGAGATGATCTACATGTGCCAGGGAAGCACCGTGCACACCATCAACGGGGACCGGATCGAGCTGAAAACGGGTGAGCTGCTGATTCTGAATCAGAATGCAGTGCAGGAAATTGAACCGGCAGGGCGTGACGATATCGCGGTCAACTTTCTGATTCTGCCGGAGTTTTTTGACCAGACGCTGCGAATGATCGGGGCAGAGGAGAATCAGTTAAAGGATTTTATCGTCGGCTGTCTGAAAAGCGGGGAGGTACCGCTCTGTTATTTGCATTACAGAATCGCGGATGTCCTTCCGGTGCAGAATCTGATCGAAAATCTCGTCTGGACGCTCTTACATCACCAGAGCAATAAGCGGAGCATCAATCAGATTACGATGGGCCTTTTATTCCTGCAACTCATGAACTACACCGAACGCGTGCAGGTGGGAGAGCAGTATTTTGAACAGGAGATGCTGCTCGGCGTATACCGCTATATCGAGGAACATTACCGGGAGGGCAGCCTTTCGGAACTGGCGGAAGAACTGCACTACGATTTTTACACCTTAAGCCGCATGATCCGCCGCCTGACCGGGAAAAACTACACTGAACTTGTCCAGAACAAACGCCTCACCCAGGCCGCGTATCTGCTGGAAACGACAGGACTTTCCGTGGCAGACATCGGCGAGCGGGTCGGGTACGAGAACATGAGTTATTTTCATCGGATTTTTAAAGAGCGCTATGGAATATCGCCGAAGAAGTACCGGGTGGAGAAGAAAATAGAATAGAAATAGAAAAATCCACAGGGGGATAAGGGCTCTGTGGATTTTTTTGCTGTTATCCTATTTTAGCGGAAAACAAATCCTCATAAAGATAATTCTGCTTTTATAATAGATTTGTCCAGCATAGTAAGATGTTGGGCATTCGAAAAAGAAAAAGCAGAGAAAGAGTGGAAAAATAGACAACTTTAGAATATAATTGACTAAGAAAAAATGGAAAAACAGGAAAAACTCGATAAAATTATATTTTACGTCGTAATTGTCATAGGAATTTTAATGATTTTGCTGCAAAATGGAGGTAAGAAAAAACAGAAACGGAGTGAATAAAATGAGTTTATATATCGGGACAAATTATCATCCGCATGATTGGCCGAAGGAGCGGTGGGAAAAGGATTTTCAATTGATGAAAGAGGCTGGATTTGATACAGTACGGCTGGGACATCTGTGCTGGGACAGCTATGAGCCGGAGGATGGCGTTTATACCTTCGAATGGTTTGATCAGGTTATGGAGTTATGCGTAAAATACAAATTGGATGTAATACTGGATGTGTCGATGCATCCGGCACCGATCTGGGTTCATAAACTTTGCCCGGGATGCAATGTAGGAGGAAAAAATGGAGCTCCACAGGCACCGCTGCGCCGATATATGGACGATGTTTCTGATCCAGAGTATCAGAAGTATGCACTGCGGTTTGCTAAAAAAATCGTTTCCCGTTATAAAAATCATCCGGCGCTGTTTGCGTTTGGACTGTGCAATGAGCTGGGAGCAGGCTATCCATCCTATTCTGAAGCGTCGAAGAAGAGATTTCAGAAATGGCTGGAAAAGAAATATAAAACAATAAAAGCACTAAATCATGCCTGGGCAACCCAGCGCTGGAGCCGAAAGCTTTCATCTTTCGAAGACGTTGCAATGCAGGTAAATGAATACGAAATCGGGGCACCGGAGGCATGGCTGGATATGCGGCGCTTCTTTTCCGATGGTATCGCAGATTTTATTACAGAACTGGCAGAAACGGTAGAACAAAATGCGCCGGGAAAGGCTCATACATCGAACCATTTTGCAGAATATGAGACGCTTGGATTTGATTATTTGAAGGCAGCATCTGGATTTGTTGACTATCCTGGCATCGGTTTTTATCCTGGCTATGGAGACAGGGAGAGTATGGAATTCTGGAAAACGGGTTCCTGGTACATGAAACGGATTGCTGAAACTGGAAAACCAATGTGGTGCATTGAATTTGTGACAGGTGGTTTCGGGATTCATCATGCGGCAATGGGGATGAACAGAATGTATGCGTTCTGGTGTCTGCTGCATCGGATGCAGATGATGCTGGGATGGACCTGGCGAAGCATGCTGAATGGCGAAGAACAATATCTGACCGGTATGCTGAATCATGATGGAAGACCGAATGAAAATTATCGGGAATACCAGTGGATTGCATCGGATTTTCGGAAGCTGGAAAAATACGGATTTCCATATCTGCCGCAGCCAGAGATTGCTGTTTCTTACAGTTATGACAGTGAGCTTATGGCTGCGTATGCAAAAATGCAGTATCGAATGCCATACAGCAACAACCTTGCCATCGCGCATCGGATTCTGGAAGAGAGAAACCTGGATTATAATGTTGTAGATTTGCATCAAATGACAGAACAATATCAGATTCTGATTATTCCGGGTGAAATTGTAATGGATCACGAGCAGGAAAACACGGTGCGGGAATTTGTAAAAAATGGCGGTACGGCAATTATGACAGGGTATTCTGCATGGGTAAAAGAAACCGGTCAGGTATTTGACACGTCGAGACCAGGAAACCTGACTGATGTATTTGGAATAGAAATTGTTGGATATCAGAGAACCGCAGGTATGGAAGTTTCTGAAAAAGAAGAGCAGAAGCTTCGCAGAAATCCGGCAAACGGAAGAGAACTTCTGAAAGTGAGAGAAAAATGGATTGATGTGGATTATTATGAGCAGATCGAAGCAACAGATGCAGAAGTCCTGCAGCGTGAGGAGACACATCAGATTCCAGCTATAACCAGAAATCGGTATGGAAAAGGAGCGGCGTATTATTTGTTTTGTGAAACAGAGCCGGAACTTTTAGGCGAGGTTCTTGATGAATGCTGCAGGGAAAAAAGTATGCAGTCCGTGGTTACACCGCAGGGAGTAATTGGAAGAAAAATAGCGGAAAACCAGTATTTTTATGTGAATCTGACGGGAAAGGAGCAGAAAATAGAGCTTCCAGAGAATGGATATGGGGTGCTGCAGGAGAAAAAGATGGAAGATACCTGCACGCTGCAGGCGTTTGATGGTGAACTGGTGATTTGTTAAAGAAGATTGCATGAGGAAAAGAAAATGAAAAAAACAGAGGACAAGTCAGTTATTTACAAGTCACTCTGGATCATGGGGACAGTTATGATTTTAGCTGTCCTCATTATTGAGCTTGTAAGTATTTTTCTGATTCAGAGAGACAGAAGAAAGACGGAGAGGCTATTTTCTAATACGATAGAGAGCTACGGCCAGTTCTGGGAGGATAAATTTGCATCAACTTCAAAAGCGCTTCTGCTGATGAGCGGAACGGATTCAACACCATATTATCAGCAGCTGTGTATTTCGAAAGATCCGCTAACGGTGGAAACTGCTAAAGTACAGCAGCAGAAAATCATGATCGAAATGGGAGAACGGTATGGAAGGGAAATGATGCTGTTTGTCTATGTGCCGGAACGAAATATTTATTTTGTAAGCACAGAGGAAGGGACAACTTATGCCTATCAGAGAGCGTTTAAAGAGAAAATCATTTCTTATATCGCGAACCAATATCAGGAACCAGAGAAAAACTGGATTTTTATGGAATTTGATGGACATCAGTACCTGGCGCGTATTTATTCGGCTGAAAATGGATACATTGGAGCTGCATTTTCTTTGGAAAGAATTGTATCTGGTTTTGTCGGAGAACGAAAAGATCTTTGCGTAGAAGTGCGGGATAATGAGACAGGAGAAGTAAAAATACACCAGGGGACAAGAAAAAGCGGAATTAGTACAACTTGTGTTTATCCACTGAAATATACAAATGCACAGATTTATGTCAGTATGGATGAAGGAATGCTGGACCCGGGAGGAACGTTCGGAACGCTTCTGCTAATGGGAGTCATGATGCTTGCAATTGCCAGCATTCTGATGGCAATTGGTCTGCAGGGAAAAACAGTCTTTGCGCCATTAGAACAGCTTCGAAGAGCCATGGAGCAGTACAGTACCGGGGATTTGGACGTACGTCTGCCGGAGCGGGAAAATGTATCTCAGATCGGACAGCTCTATCAGACCTTTAATCATATGGCAGATCAGATTCAGATTTTAAGAATTGATGTTTATGAAAAAGAGCTGGAGCGGCAGAGGGCGCGAAGCCGTTTCCTGCAGGTGCAGATTCAGCCGCATTTTTATACCAATATTTTAAATCTGATTCATGGAATGGCACAGATTCAGGATTTTGAAGAAATTCAGAAACTCTGCCGGGTATCAGCTGCATATTTCCGTTATCTGATGGGGCAGAAAGGAACCTTTGTACCATTGAAAGAAGAACTTCGATGTCTGATAAGCTATGTTGAAATTCAGCACTGCCGTTATAAAGATATGCTGGAAATTCAGGTAAACGTAGAACCGGAAATGGAGGATGAAATGATTCTTCCACTGGTGATTCAGACTTTTGTTGGAAACAGTGTAAAACATAATATTATGCTGGTTCCGCATCTGGAAATCGAGCTGACAGTAAAAAGAGAAGGCGAGCATGATCTGCTGATTCTGATCGAAGATAATGGTTTAGGATTTAAGAAAGAAATTCTTGATAAAATTAATCGGAATGAGTCAATTGAAGAAGAAGGAGAACATATCGGAATACAGAATGTGAAGGAACGTATCCGTGAATTTTATGGGGAGGCGTATGAATTAAAAATTACAAGTCAGCCGGGATATAGTGAAATTCGCATTTTACTGCCGAGAATAGAAAAACAGTAGAAAGAAGGGAGCAAAAATGAATCTGCTGCTGGTAGATGATGAAATTGCCATGCTGCATATTATGGAGAAGGCAATTGACTGGAAAAAGAAGGGAATTCAAAAGGTTTTTACGGCCTACAATACGGATCTTGCACGGGACATTATCAGTAGTTCCAAAATTGATCTTGTGATCTGCGATATTGAAATGCCAAAAGAGAATGGTCTGAGTCTGATTCAATGGATTCAGGATATGTATCCTGAAATTATCAATATTATTCTGACTGGGTACCCGGATTTTAATTATGCGAGAAGTGCAATTTCCCTTGGGGTTTACCGGTATTTACTGAAACCGATTGCATTTGATGAACTGGAAGAAACAATTGCTTCAGCAGTGGAAAAGCTGGAGGAGTATAAAACAAAAAACAAACCGGAAGCAGATCCGGAGATAGCAGATGCGGTCAATACGATTAAAAAGTATCTGGAAAGCCATTACAGTGAAGTGATTACACGAAAGAAGATTGAAGAATTGGTGCATCTGAACCAGGATCATATCAACCGGGAGTTTAAGAAACAGACAGGATATACACTGATGGAGTATGTACAGCATTATCGAATTTTGATGGCAAAGAAAATGCTGCGGGAGACGACGCTGTCGATTTCTGAAATCAGTATTCGTACAGGCTATGATTCTCCGGCCTATTTTTCTAAAATATTTAAAAAACAGACCGAACGTACACCATTGGAATATCGTGCGGCAAAAGCAAAAGGATAAGTCGTTTTTGTTATAAAACGGGTCGGGATTGAAATTGAGAGAGAAGTGGAAGTGCGGTAAGATAAAACCATCAAAAAACACGGGAGGTAACACAAATGAGAAAGAAAATGGCAGCAGCAGTTTTGATGGCGGCAATGACCGCATCACTTCTTGCAGGATGTGGGGACAGCAAGAGTTCGGACAGCACAAAGGCAGATTCTGCGCAGACAACAGCATCGAACCAAAGTGAAGCAGGAGATAGTACATCCGATCTGAAGGATGGAAAAACAGAAGAACTTCTGATGGTATGGCCAGGATCTAATGCATCACCGGCAGATATGCAGGCCGTAGAGGATGAAATGAATGAGATCATCGGAGAAAAGGTAGATGCAAAAGTAAAACTTCAGATTATTGAATGGGGTGCTTATAACGACCAGACGAACCTGATGCTTTCGAGCGGTGAAAAACTGGATATGGTATTTCTGATGTCCAATATTCGTGAAGATGGACAGAGAGGACAGCTCTATCCAATCAATGATCTGATAGAGACGTATGCACCGGATGCATACAGTGCAATGGAGCGTTATATTGAAGCATGCTATTTCGACGGTAATCTGTATGGACTGCCGACGTATCGTGACCTTGCATCCCAGGCAGGATTTATGTGCCGAGCAGACATTCTGGAAGAGCTTGGATATAAAGCGGAAGATATCAAAAACTTTGATGATATCGAGGAAGTACTGAAAAAATGCCAGGAAGTACATCCGGAACTTTATCCGATGATTCCGTCGGATCTGAACAATGGATGTTTCGCGAACTATGTAAAAGGAGAGTTTGATGTTGTAACTTCAGGTGTCGGCGTTGATATCGATGATGATGCATCCGATGGAATCACCGTTATTAATACGTATGACACAGAAAAGTACAAAGAGATGGCTGAAAAAGCATATGACTGGAACCAGAAAGGCTATTTTATGCCAGATTCTACAACGAATACAACAACCCGTCAGGATCTGTTCCGTGCTAATACAGCGTTCAGCTATTATGGAAGCCAGCATCCGGGAACTGCAACACAGGAAACAATGAACTCCGGTAAAGAAATCGTTTCGATTCCGATTGGAAGAAGCACTATCAGTACTTCCTCTGTTAACTTCTGCCAGTGGGCAATTCCGGCACAGTGCGAGAACCCGAAAAAAGCTCTTGCAGTCCTGAATCTGCTGTACTCAGACTCCGACTTCCAGAATCTGTTCCGATATGGAATTGAAGGCAAAGATTATGTTGTATCGGATGGAATTGCATCTTATCCAGATGGAGTAACTTCTGATTCGGTAGGCTGGGGCAACGAGCTGTGGCTATGTGGTAATGGTTCTGTTGGCTATGCATGGGAAACTGATCCGGAAAATGTATACGAGAAATTTACGGAATACAATGATACTGCACAGGAATCTCCGCTGTATGGATTCATTTATGACACGACAAATGTAAAAAATGAAATTACAGCAATTACAAACGTAACAGATAAATATAAAGCAATCATCGAAAACGGCGATGCAGATCCAAGTACGACACTGCCGCAGTTCAATGAAGAACTGAAATCAGCAGGTATCGACAATATTATCGAAGATATGCAGAAACAGGTAGACGAATGGCTTGCAAATAAATAAACAAGGCAGACAGGGTCGGACGATGAGAATCGGCCGGCCCTGGCTTTTGAGACAGAAAAAGAGGGATTCCTATGGGAAAAAAGAAAACATGGAAAAATATAAAAAGAGCATTTCCATTATATATAATGGTAGCGCCGGGATTTTTATATCTTTTAATTAATAACTATGTGCCGATGACCGGTATCATCATTGCTTTTAAACATTTGAATTTTGCAAAAGGAATTTTGCACAGTGACTGGGCGGGGCTTTCCAACTTTGAATATCTATTTAAAACACCGGATGCAGCACTGATTACAAGAAACACATTATTATACAATTTTGCATTTATTGTCGTTAATACGACGGTATCTATTCTGATTGCAATTTTACTGAGTGAATTAAGAAGCAAGACAAAAGTGAAAATTTTTCAGTCTGCTGTTCTGATTCCATCTTTGATTTCGATTATCATTGTCAGCTATCTGGTATATGCGTTCTTAAGCGGACGTACTGGCTTTGTTAATGGACTGCTGACTTCTCTTGGAAAAGAAAATATCTCATTTTACACCGAGTCAAAATACTGGCCATTCATCCTGATTTTTGTAAACTGCTGGAAGGGAGCCGGATATTCATCCATTATTTATCTGGCAGCGATTCTTGGAATTGACCAGGAAATGTATGAGGCAGCTGAGATTGACGGAGCAACAAGATGGCATAAAATCAAATGTATTACCCTTCCGCTGCTGAAATCTACAGTAGTCACAATGACACTGCTGTCCATCGGAAGAATTTTCTATTCTGATTTTGGTCTGTTTTATCAGGTACCAATGAACTCGGGAGCGCTGATCAATGCAACCAACACGATTGATACTTACGTATATCGAGGACTGATTGAGCTGGGTGACATCAGTATGTCATCGGCAGCCTGTGTATATCAGTCGCTGATGGGATTTGCACTTGTCATGATTGCAAACTGGCTTACAAAACGTTACAGCAGTGAGAATGCACTGTTCTGACAGAAAAGAGGACAAAATTATGGTAGGAAAACAGGAACGGCGTTATCAGAGAATGATCACGGTAGTTCTGGCACTGATTTCACTGATTATGGTGATTCCGCTGGTGCTTCTGGTGGTTGCATCGTTTACAAGCAACAATGAGATTGTGCTGCATGGATATTCTTTCTTCCCAAAAGAACTGAGTCTGGAAGCATACAGGTACATTTGGAACGAGAGGGCACAGGTTTTCCATGCATATGGAATCACCATTCTGGTAACCGCGATTGGAACAACGATTGGCGTGATGATGACACTTTTGTATGCGTATGTACTGGCACATGAGAAATTTCCTGGAAAAACATTTCTTGCATTTTATCTGTTTTTCACGATGCTGTTTAATGGTGGACTGGTACCGACCTATATTATGTATACCCGCTACCTGCACATGAAAAATACGATTCCGGCATTAATTATACCGGGTCTGCTGATGAGTGCTTTTAATGTGATTCTGACAAGAACGTATATTCAGTCAAATGTACCGGCGGCATTAAGTGAGGCTGCCAAAATTGATGGTGCAACAGAGTTTCAGGTATTCCGCAAAGTAGTTCTTCCTATGTGTAAACCGATCATTGCAACGGTCGGATTATTTGCCGGACTTGGTTATTGGAATGACTGGACGAATGGATTATACTATATTACAGATACTAACAAATTCAGCATTCAGCAGCTTTTGAATAATATGATTAAAAACATCGAATTTCTTTCCAAAAATGCGAACAGTAATATCAACCTGGCCAGCGTAGGAGGGGGAATCCCGCAGGAGACCGTGCGTATGGCAATCGCCATCGTCGGACTGCTTCCGATTCTGATCGTATTCCCATTCGTACAGAAATATTTTGTAAAAGGAATTTCTATTGGAGCTGTAAAAGGCTGAGAAAAAATTGGGGGAAAGCAAATGAAAATAAAAGAGATGGAAACAGAAAAACTGATTTCGCTTCTCTGCGGCGATCAGTTTATGAATACAAAAGCACTGCCGGAATACGATATTCCATCCCTGGAAATGAGCGATGGACCGATGGGGCTTCGCTATCAGAAAAAGGATAAGGATTCTCTTGGCATTAATCGAAGTGAACCGGCGACCTGTCTGCCGGCGGGAGTAGCAGTAGCGGCATCCTGGAACCCGGATGTAGCAGAGCAGGTAGGAACAATCATTGGATCAGAGGCGGCTGCGTACGGAGTGGATCTGGTGCTGGGACCGGCGGTTAATTTGGAACGGAATCCCCTCTGCGGAAGAAATGTGGAATATCTTTCCGAGGATCCGCTTCTTGCAGGAAGACTGGGAGGTGCCTATATCCGCGGCGTGCAGTCACAGCAGGTCGGCGCATGTATCAAGCACTTTGCTGCAAATAATCAGGAGACCGAACGGGAATATCTGAATGTAATCTGTGAGGAAGATGTCCTGCGGGATCTGTATTTAAAAGCATTTGAAATTGCAATCCGTGAGGGAAAACCGGCAGCGGTCATGACGAGCCTTTCGAAGATCAATGGAACATACTGTGCAGAAAACCGCTGGCTGTTCGATATTCTTCGAAAAGAATGGGGATTTGACGGACTGGTCATGACGGACTGGTTCGGACTGGACGATCGGGTGAAATCGGCAGAGGCAGGACTGGATCTTGAAATGCCGGGAACGGATGGAAAAAGCACTGCTTATATGGTGGAGCAGTGGAAACAGGGCAGACTGGACGAACACGTGATCCGTGAGCGGGCAGAATGCATCATACGAAATGCGAGAAAGTGGAAGATTCCGAAAACGAAAAAGACAGAGGAAGAACGAGAGCTGCTTTTAAAAGAAAATCATGAAAAAGTCTGCGCAGCAGCAGAAGAAGCCATTGTTCTGCTGAAAAATAAAGAGGATATTCTGCCGCAGCAGCAGGGCAGAAAGCTGGCGGTTATTGGAGAATATGCGAGAGAACCTCTGTTTCAGGCGGAGGGCTCCGGAAAAGTAGAAGGAGCAGGAAAAGAAGACGCCTGGGAATGTGCAGAAAAATGGAACGGAGCAGATAATACACCGTTTGCGATGGGATATCGCAGGAACAATGCGGGAAGTGAAGCGGAGCAGCAAAAACTCCGGGATGAGGCGGTGAAAACAGCAGCGGATGCAGATGCGGTTCTGTTTTTCCTTGCTATGGATTTTGGTTTTGAAGGAGAAGGAAATGACCGTGTGCAATATGAACTGCCGGAATACCAGGTGGCTCTTTTAAAAGAAATTGCTGCAGTTAATTCGAATGTAATTGCGGTTGTGATGAACGGCGGAGCCGTTGCCATGCCGTGGGCTGACGAAGTAAAGGCGATTCTGGAATGCTTCTACGGCGGTCAGGGGATTGGAAGAGCGATTGTGAAAGTGATAAGCGGAGAGGTGAATCCGTCCGGACATATGCCTGTGTCAGTTCCGGCGTTCCGGGAACAGATTATCTCGGATGAAAATTTTGCAGAGCAGACGGAGCAGGTGACGTACCGCGAGGGTATGTTTATGGGCTACCGAGGATACGAGACGAAAAAAATTCCGGTGCAGTTTCCGTTTGGATTCGGACTTTCGTATACAACATTTGAAATTACGGAGTGCAGCGTGGAGCAGGAGAAAATCACAGATTGTGAGAAAACAGTTCTGCGTGGAAAAATTAAAAATACGGGCAGCAGAAAAGGGGCTCAGGTCGTTCAGCTCTATGTGAAAAATCCAAGAGCATGGAAAGCAAGGCCAGCCAGGGAACTTCGCGATTTTCAGAAAATTATACTGGAGGCGGGAGAAGAAAAAGAGTTTGTATTTTCCATTTCACGTGAACTGTTTGAACTCTACGATGAACGCGTTGATGAGCGGACGGTACCGCAGGGAATGTATGGACTTGAGCTTGGATTTTCAGTACAGGATATCCGTGCAGCACAGAAGATCGAAGTAACACCGGTTTTTCCAGTACCAAGACAGATCCAGGGATGGGATAAAACGGAGCGTCTGCTGGAAACGAAGGCTGGGGAACAGATTTTTGAAGAGCTGTATCGTAAAATTACAGAAAAAGCAGGAGGAATCTTCGCGCAGCGTCTGAAAGAAGAGAAAAATGTAAGAGAAATGCTTCTTTCTCAGCCCATTCGTATCGTTCACCTGATGATCTGGAATGAGATGACAGATTCAGAATTAATTGCTATATTGGAAAAGGTAAATCAAGAACTGTATCATGACTACCGGGAAAAGATGCGGAGTTTGGAGAAAAAATGAAAACAATAGAAGAAATGAAATCCTTTCCGGCGGCAAGAAAAAATTACAGACCGGAAAAGGTAGAAAAACTGTCGGAAGAACAGATGAAATGGTTCCGGGATGCGAAGTTTGGCATGTTTATTCACTGGGGAGTATATTCGATGCTCGGAAAAGGGGAATGGGTGCTGATGAATGAGCATCTGGATGTGCGGAAGTATGAGACACTGAAGGATGACTTTCTTGCAGAAAATTTTGATGCGGAACAGTGGGCCCAAAATGCAAAGGCAGCGGGGATGAAGTACATGGTGCTGACAACACGCCACCACGATGGCTTTTGCCTGTTCGATTCGAAATGCAGTGATTTTACCGCAATGAAAGGAGCTGCACATCGGGATTTTGTTAAAGAATATGTGGAGGCGTGCCGGAAAGAAGGAATGAAAGTTGGCTTTTATTATTCTCCTCTCGACTGGCGCTTTCCAGGATATTTCATGCCGGATCTTTACTGGGAGAGTGCAGAGGCACTGAAAAAACAGTGCCATGATCAGCTGATGGAGCTGATGAGTAATTATGGAAAGATTGATCTGCTCTGGTTCGATGGTGAGTGGCTTGCACTTGGAGGAATGGACTGGAATGGAGAAAGAGGCTGGTACAGGAAAGATGACTGGCAGACCAGTGAATATATGAGGGTCAATTATTTCTGGGAGTCGGAGAAACTGATAAATGAAATTCGACAGCTGCAGCCGGATATTATGATCAATAACCGCGGCGGCTGGGAAGGCGATTTCCATGTGCGGGAACGCAGAATCGACGGGATGCGGACGGACAAGCCGTGGGACAGCAACGACTGTATTGCGGATTCCTGGGGCTATATCCCGGGCAGACCAGTGCTGCCGCTGCGCCAGCTGATTCAGAATCTGGTTTCAATCGCCGTGCGGGACGGCAATTATCTGCTGAATATCGGCCCGGACGGAACGGGAAAAATGGATGAGGAGCAGGTAAAACGCCTGCGCCAGGCCGGAGAATGGCTTTCGAAATACGGCGAAACGCTGTACGGCCTGCGCGGCGGCCCTGTGATTGCGGACCGCTGGGGCGGAACGATGTACCGCGACAATATTGTTTATGTGCATATTCTGGAATGGGAAAAAGATCAGATCACGTTTGAAATTCCGGGGAATACAATGGAAAAATGGGAAGTGATTTCCGGCGGAAAAGCAGAACTGACGGAAGAAAACGGAACCTTTTCGATCTCCGTCCCGATTCCGGAGCGCGACAGCATTGATACCATTCTGAAACTTACCTTTGCAGAACCGATTGTATGGGAGGGCTGCAAAGGAAGGGAAAATGATGTGTATGGACTTGCGGACGGTCTGAAAGAAGAATAGAGGATACAAAAAAACGGATCGAGTATCTGACTTTAAAATCAGATGTTCGATCCGTTTTTTGCGTGTAAATCGTATCAATTACTTACTGTTCATTTTCATCCTTCGGCAGCCGCACGATCCGTACCTTGTCGACTCTCCGGTCTGCCATTTTCAGTACGGTTACGTCGAGGCCATCCGAGACGAAATGATCGCCTTCCTTTGGCACGCGCTCGAGGATCCCCATGATCCATCCGCTGACCGTAAAGACGTCAAATTCTTTGTCAATATCGAGCTCTTCATACACCTTGTCGATGCTTGCCGTTCCGGTCACGAGGTATTCGTTTTCGGAAACTTTCTGGATTTCCTGTACAACCGCATCATGCTCATCCCAGATTTCGCCGACGAGCTCTTCGAGGATATCTTCCATGGTGATGATACCGTCGGTGCCGCCGAATTCATCAATGATAATGGCAATATGCGATTTCTTCGCCTGCATTTTTTTTAGCAGCGGGCCGACCTTCGTATTCTCGGTTACAAAGAGCGCCGGGCGGATGATGCTGCTTAGCGGTTTGTTGGTGTGGTAAATGTGGTTGTGGAAATCCTTCTGATACACAATTCCCACAATGTGGTCGATATCATCATCATACACTGGCAGCCGGGAAAATCCGGTGTCGGAGAAAGTCTTAGCGATCTCGGATTTCGTCGCATCGAGCGGAATGCCGATGACGTTGACACGCGGAGTAAAGATCTCTGCGGCCTCCATCTCCATGAAGCCGATTGCATTCTGAATCAGATCGCCTTCCTGGTCGTCGATGTCGCCCTCCTGGGTCGCCTCCTCGACGATGGTCATCAGTTCCTCATCGGTGATGCCGTGGTTTTCCGAGGATTTGAAGATGCGGGAGAGCAGCTTCTTCCACTGGGAAAAGAAAAACGTCACCGGGGTCAGCACGATCATCAGAATGTGGAGAAACGGTGCGGAAAATTTGGCGATCGTCTCCGGAGATTCTTTTGCAATGCTTTTCGGGGAAACTTCGCCGAAGATCAGGACCACGATAGTGGTTACGATCGTGGAAACCGTCGCACCGGAGTCGCCGCCGAGAAGCTTGATAAAAAGCACCGTGGCAAGGGAGCTGAGTCCGATGTTGACGATGTTGTTGCCGACGAGAATCGTGGAGAGCAGCTTGTCAAAGTTCTCCAGCAGCTTTAACACCAGTTCCGCCCGCTTGTCGCCTTTTTCTGCCATATTTTTCATGCGGATGCGGTTCAGCGAGGTGAAGGAAGTCTCCGTCGCCGAAAAGTAGGCTGAGAGCATGACGCAGATAAGAATGATGATGAGTGACACAATGTCGCTGTTCATTTGTTTTTCCTTTCTTAGGAAACCGGGACACGATGCAAAAAATGTACAAAAAGACATAACCTATCTTGAATCTGGCGGAATCAAAGATAGATTATGTCTCCGTTTATCAAATGATGAAAATAAAGCATCGTCGAGGCATACTGCCTGAGTCGTCCATGTTTCTGTAATCCTTTCGTTGATCAGTAATCCCTTTTATTGTACGGTATGTGGGAATAATTGTCAATAAGGCATGCGAAAATCACAGGAAATACGAAACCGCATTGTTGTAGCTGATATTTTCCACCATCTCTTTCAGAAACTCCAGGTTCGCCGGGTACTCCCCGTTTTCCACCCAGTTTCCGATTTGATTGCAGAGAATCCGGCGGAAATATTCGTGGCGCGGGAAGGAGAGGAAGCTGCGGGAGTCGGTCAGCATGCCAATGAAGGTGGAGAGCATGCCGATGCTGGAAAGCGTCGCAAGCTGGGATTCCATGCCGTATTTGTGATCGTTGAACCACCATGCGGTACCGAACTGCACTTTCGAGCGGATGCCAGGCGCAGCAAAGTTTCCAGCCATGCTTGCAAGCATCGGGTTGTCGCCCGGGTTCAGAGAGTAGAGCACAGTTTTCGGCAGTGCGTCGTCCTCGTCCATATCGTTTAAGAAAGCGCCGAGCATCGGGGCAAAGGCGAAATCGTTCATGCTGTCAAAGCCGGTATCGGCACCGAGCGCACGGAACATCCGCTTCGAGTTGTTACGGAGTGCTTTGATATGAAGCTGCATGGCAATATTGTGCTTATGATACAGCCGTCCGAGGTTCGTCAGAAGGAAGCCCTTGTACATGCCGAGCTCTTTTTCAGTGAGAGCACCGCCGTTCATGCGATTTTCAAATACATCATTCGCCTCAGCAGCCGTGCATGGCACATAGAAGCAGCCCTCAAGGCTGTGGTCGCTGACAACGCAGCCGGCGGAGAGGAAGAAGTCGAGGCGGCAGGAGAGGGCATGCACCATATCCTCTGCGGATGCAATCGTCCTGCCGGCGGCAGCGGCAAGCTTTTCCACGTATTCCGGGAAATCCGGCTTTTCGAGATGAACGGCGCGGTCCGGGCGGAAGGACGGCAGAACGCGGCAGGCAAAGTATTCCTTCTGTAATGCCAGATGGCAGTGCAGATCATCTGCAGGATCGTCGGTGGTGCACAGATGCGACACATGCTGGTTCAGAATCAGATTGCGCACGGTAAACTCCTTCGTCTGCAGTTTTGCATTCGCCTCATCCCAGAGCTCCTTCGCTGTTGCGCGGGAGAGCGGTGTCGTGATGCCGAAGTACCGCTGCAGCTCCAGATGTGTCCAGTGGTATAAAGGATTGCCGATCGCGTTCTCAATCGTCTCGGCAAACGCCAGATATTTGTCGTAATCATCGGCGTTTCCGGTGATCAGATCCTCCGAAAAGCCCATCGCACGCATGGCACGCCATTTATAATGATCCCCGTCGAGCCAGACGCGTGTCAGATTCTCCATCTGGCGGTCTTCGAGAATCTCCTGTGGATTCAGATGGTTGTGATAGTCAAAAATGGGCATTTTTTCAGCCGCCTCGTGGTACAGTGTTTTCGCCGTATCGGTCTGCAGCAGAAAGTCAGCGTCCATAAAAGGTTTCATATGGAAATACCTCCCCTTTAGAATTGAGCGGTCAGAGCAGCAAGCGTATCTGCTACAGCGCCAGGTCCCTGAAGCATCGAGACAAAAGCATCCAGCACACGGTCAGAAAGTCCGGCGGAAATCAGATCCACACCGAAAATCGAAGCATCGGAGAGCAGCGGAGCCAGCGTTTTGGAAAGCGCCTCACGGTCAGCCGGTGCGCCGAGTTTCAGATCCTGCACATACGGGCGGACCGTGGCAAGCAGCGGATCCGGGCTCAGATCAAATGCATCGCCGTTGTCATCCACGCCCATCAGATACCGCAGCCATCCCGCAAATACAGCCGGAATTGCCTGAAGATCCGAGAGTGACAGCTCCGGAGAAGCAAGATACGATTTGATCGTCTCACCGAACCGGATCGACAGCTTCTGTGACGTGTCGGTCGCAATTCGCTGCGGCGTATCCGGCATAAACGGGTTCGGGACGCGGATGTTCAGCACTTCATCGATAAACTGCTTCGGAGAGAGAATGCCAGGATCGGTGACAACTGGAAGTCCTTCCACATATCCGATGCGCTCCACGAGCTTTTTCAGTACCGGATTTTTCATCTCCTCACTGATCAGTTCATAGTCCAGCAGGCAGCCGAACACAGCGAGTGTGGTGTGCAGCGGGTTCAGGCAGGTGCAGACCTTCATGCGCTCTGTTTTGTTGACAGTTTCCCGGTCGGTAAAGATCCATCCGCTCTTTTCCATCGGCGGCCGTCCGTTCGGGAAATGATCTTCGACTACGAGGTACTGGCATTCCTCTGCATTGACGAACGGAGCAACGTAGGTGTGGCGGGAGGTGACGATCGGCTGTGCATCGGCGAGGCCGTTCTCCTCGAGTATCTTTTCGATGGAACCATCCGGCCGCGGGGTGATCTTGTCGATCATGGTCCACGGGAAGCTGACTTTTTCCGGGTTCTGCAGATAGGAGAGGAAGCCTGGCTGTACCAGCTTGTTTTCTTCCCATGCAGAAGCGTAGGCTGTCAGGGCAAGGGAAAGTTTTTCGCCATTGTGGGAGCAGTTGTCGGTGCTGACCATCGCAACCGGTTTTTCGCCTGCAAGAAATCTTTCATATAAAAGAGAAGCAACTTTTCCCATATAGCTGGTAACGGAAGAAGGTCCGGCAGCAAAATCGGCAGCAACAGACGGCAGCAGTTCGCCCGCACCGTTTTTCAGGGAATATCCCTTTTCGGTGATCGTAAACGTCGCCATCTGCAGGGAATCCTTGGTAAAGATTTCTTTTAACCGGGCAAAATCCGGAGAATCCGCCGTATCGGCAGCCAGCGATTCTGCGATGCTTCCAACAACGGTTTTCTCGACAGAACCATCGGCTTTTAAGGTCACCAGAATGCTTAAATTATCGTGCGGCTGGTACATATCACGGATGATTTCTGTATCGAAGCCCTCCGCAACGATGACACCGCGGTCAAAGGTACCGTTGTTCAGCAGTTCCTGTGCTGTATTTGCCTGGAAGGCACGGAAAATATTTCCGGCTCCGAAATGCACCCAGCACGGAGATTCTTTCGTGCGGGTGATCATTGCTTCGCGGTCATAGGATGGAAGCGCATAGCCTGCGGCTTCCCACGCTTTTTGATCTGCCAGTCCGGCAGCTGTTAAGTTAAGAGACATCAGTAAAAACCTCCTTTAAATTCCACGTTTGTGACTCTTGTCAATAGCTTCCCAGAGTCCGTTTAAATAAGTCGCGCCGAGTGCGCGGTCATACAGTCCATAGCCCGGCATTGCCTTCTCGCCCCAGATCATACGTCCGTGGTCCGGGCGGATCGGGCCGTCGAAGCCGATGTCGTACAGCGCTTTCATGATCTCATACATATCGAAGCTGCCGTCAGAGGAAAGGTGTGCGGCCTCCTCGAAATCCTGCTGGCTGTGGAATTTCAGATTGCGGACGTGAGCGAAGTGGATGCGGCCCTTTAAGGAACGGATCATATCCGGCAGATCGTTCTCCAGGTTTGTTCCGTAGGAACCCGAGCAGAAGGTCACGCCGTTGTGCGGGTCATCGACCATCTTCATCATGCGCAGAATGTTTTCTTTATTAATGATGATTCTCGGAAGACCGAAGACACTCCATGCCGGGTCGTCCGGGTGAATGGCCATTTTGATATCGTACTCGTTGCAGACCGGCATGATGCGTTCGAGGAAGTATTTGAGGTTGGCAAACAGTTTCTCATCATCCACATCGCGGTAAGCGTCAAAGAGCTCTTTCACTTTTGCCATGCGCTCCGGCTCCCAGCCAGGAAGAATTGCGCCGTTTGCATCACCTGCGATAGATTCAAACATTTTTTCCGGAACAAGTGCGTCTACGGCGGACTGTTTGTAGGCAAGTACGGTCGAGCCGTCCGGACGGACGCGTGCGAGTTCTGTTCTGGTCCAGTCGAAGACCGGCATGAAGTTATAGCAGACAAGGTGAATGTCTTCCTTGCCGAGGTGCTTTAACGTTTCAATATAATTATCGATGTACTGCTCACGGTCCGGGCTGCCGATTTTGATGGCGTCGTGGATGTTGACGCTCTCGATGCCGGAGATGTGAAGTCCAGAGGCCTCAACCTCTTCTTTTAACGCGTGAATCGCTTCGCGTGTCCACACCTCGCCCGGGGTAGTGTCGTACAGGGTTGTGATGACTCCGGTTACGCCCGGAATCTGGCGGATCTGCTCTAAGGTAACGGTATCAAATTTGGAACCATACCAGCGAAATGTCATTTCCATAAGAAAAACTCTCCTTTATTTTGTAATGTACTCTCGGAATCTTTCTGCACTTGCCTTTGCGGCTGATTTTCCGCCAGCTGCACCCGAATTTCATCAACGTACGCACCGCGTACGCCTCAGAAATTTGGGCACAACTGACAAAAAATCATCTCACAAAAACAAGCACAGAAAGATTCCGAGAGTACATTGTATTTTGCAAGTGGTGTTCTTTGCTTTTTATTGTATCGTTTTTTAAGAAAAAAGCCATGGCAAGAATTGTTGAGCACATTGCAAAAGTTGCGGCGGTTGGTAGGAAAAAGCAAAATCAGCCTACAGGTGTGATAAGTAATATCTTTCTGGTATGACTAACCAATAGGAAAAACCTATAATCGATTCATCGAAATAACAATTACCAAAAGGCGTTTTAGGGGTTGCACATAGAAAAAATATGCATTATAATATGCCATGTAATCGAGAAACACATTAAACATATCGACTTAGTAGGAAAGGAGAACAGCAAATGAAAAAAACAGACAACAGACGAATGCAGGAGAACAGAATGATGGAGATGTGTTGTTGCTGTTGCTGCAGCTCCAATCAGAATAAAGAAAAATAAGAAACATTCGCAGGCAGAAAAAGCATAGCAGAAATTGCATGTGCGGGCAGGCCGGAACGAATGCCTGCTATTTTTTTAACCTTTTTTAAAAGAAATGAGAATAAACAACATAAGAATAGATAATAAACAGACATAGAAAACGGAGGACAAAAACATGAGCGGATGCGGATGCAGCTTCACCCCAGTTGAAAATAAAGAAACCGAAGAAATCAAATACACAGATGCACTGGCAGAACAGTTTGCAGCAGAAGTCGGAGTAGACCCAAGACCAAATGAAACCCTTGTAGAGATCGATGAGCGCGGCGCTTTCATCCGTCAGCCAAATGCATTTATCCAGCCATTCGGCGATAAAGAAGGCGGCCTGAAAGCAGAAGCAAACCGCTTCGGGATCTACTGGGCAACCGGATGCAACTGGTCCAACCGTCCGATCATCGTGCGGGAGCTTTTAGGACTGCAGGATGTGATCTCGGAGACGAGAGTTTCTCCATCCGGCGAGACAAACCGTTACGGACATGCATTCGGACAGTATCCGGATTTCAAGGATCCGGCGACAGGCGCTTACTTCTTAAGTGAGTTCTATAAAAGAGCAAACCCGGACTTCAAAGGAAGAGCAACGACACCGACCCTGGTGGATGTCAAAGAGAAAAAGGCTGTGAACAACGATTATCACCGCCTTACGAACTATCTCGAAGTGCAGTTCCGTCCATTCCAGCCAAAAGATGCGCCGGACCTGTACCCGAAAAAATTCCGGAAAGAGATCGATGAGTTTAACGACTGGCTCTTCCCGCATATCAACAACGGCCATTACCGCATGGCATTCTGCCAGTCACCGGAAGCATACGATGAGGCATACGAAGATTTCTATGAATCCCTCGATAAGCTGGACAAACGGCTGGAGACGAACCGTTTCCTGTTCGGCGACTACATCACCGACAGCGATGTCCGCGCTTACGTCACTCTGATCCGTTGGGATGTCAGCTACTTCCACAACGTAGGACCGGTGAAGAAACCGATTCGTGATTACAAAAATATCTGGGGCTACTTAAAAGAGCTGTATGCGATCCCGGCCTTCCGTCACGGAAGCGATCCGCAGGTGCTGGCACTTTCGAGACCTGGAAAGAAATTAGGCGAGGTTCTCTTCCGCGGATACAACGAACGAATCCTTGCAAAAGTAGATTTCGAGAAGCTGATGGCAGACGATGGATCGAGAAGAACACTCAGCAAAACACCGGATGAAGTATTCCTTCGCCATCCGGAGGGAGAGACCTACGAGGATTACGCAGGAGAAATCTCAAAAACCATCTGGAACAGCCCGAAATGGGAAGACAGAAACCCGAAGAACGGCGTACTTTCCGTGGATGCATCGATTAATCCGCTGAAAGGACTTTTATAAAGAGATAAGACAGAAGAATCCGGAGCGCTCTGGTGGAACACTCTCAGGCAGCCGGGGTGCGGCCGGAACTGAAAAGAACGAGAAAATGAGGAGGATTTTATTATGAAAAAGACAAAGAAATTCTGGGCAGTATTGGCAGCGGCGGGCCTTTTGGCAGCAAGCTTTGCAGGATGCGGAAGCAATGCATCAGCAAATGCAGGAAGCAGCAGCGGTTCCGCAGCATCATCTTCCGCAGCATCATCTTCCGCAGAAGGCAGCTCCGCATCGGATTCCGGTGAGAAAAAAGTGATCAAAGCTGTAACAAGCGGCACACTGGCACCGTACTTTTACGTAAATGATGACAACGAGCTGACCGGTGTCGATATCGATATCGTAAAAGAAGTGTTCAACCGCCTTCCGCAGTATGAACTGAAAATTGAGCAGGCAGATGCACTGCAGGGTGTGCTGAGCGGTCAGTACGACATCGCAGTCAACAACTATGGATATACCGATGAGAGAGCAGAATCCTACTACTTCTCTTTACCATATAAAACCAGCTTCAACGAATACATTCAGAGAACCGGCGATGAGCCGCTGACTTCTCTTACCGATCTGGCAGACCGCGGATACAAAATTGAGCTGAGTGCAGGAAGCCTTACCGCAAATGCACTGGAAAAATGGAATACAGACAACCCGGATCACCAGATCAATATCGTATATTCCAATGCAAACTTCCAGGTCCGCTACCAGCATATCGTAGATGGAACCGCTGATGTGGCAATCGACGACGGACCGATCATCGACAACCTGCTTCCGCAGTTCGGACTGGAAGGTCAGCTGGAAGCAAACGAGATCGACGAGGAGACCGAAGATTTCCTGTTCCCGCAGAACAATACCTACTTCCTGTTTGGAAAGAACGAAGAGGGCGCAGCACTCCGCGAGGATGTTGACAAAGCCTTAAAAGAGATGAAAGAAGACGGAACTCTTTCCAAGATCACAACCGAGTATCTCGGCGTGGACACCAGCCCGGACGAGAAATACTTTGATGAGACACCAAACTAGAATATCGTTTTCGAAATAAAAACAGAAGAGATTACAAAACAGACGGGAAGCGGATCGAGAACATCCGTTTCCCGATTCTAAAAGGAGCGAAAAACATGGCAGAAATTTACCGGGTAGAAAAGGGAAGCGAAGAGTGGAAATACAAAGCATATGATTACGTCAGAACCGATGCGTTCTGCTGCGGACAGAACATTCCGATTGAACTGGAATTCGGACAGGACGAGAGCAAAGATGATCTGCAGGCGATTCTGCTGACAGAAGATCACAAGCCGGTAGCCGGCTGCCGCATCGCATTTCCGGCGGAAAAGACAGGAAAAATCGAGCGTGTCTGTGTGGTCAGAGAAAAACAGAAAAGCGGATACGGCCGCGTACTGGTCGAAGCCGCTGAGAAATGGCTGAAAGAATACGGTGTTGATCACATCGTCATCACAAGCCAGGACCGCGCCGCAGGCTTTTATGAGAAATTAGGCTACAAACTGAATCCGGACGCTGACCTGTCGGTATACGACCACCATGCACTGAAGAAAGACGAAGAGCCGAAAAAGCCGAAGAAAAATCTTGGCTTTACCTGTGTACTGGTAGAAAAATACGTGTAAGAGAGGACGAAAATCATGGGAAAATTATTTGACGTTTCACTGGTATTTTCATCCATACCAGAATTGCTGACAAAGCTGCCGATCACGCTGGAACTGGCCGTGGTTTCTATGCTGATCGGACTGGGACTGGGACTTGTGATGGCGATCATCAAAATGAAAAAAATCAGAGTGCTGACGCAGATTACGAATCTTCTGATTTCACTGCTCCGCGGCACGCCGGTCATCGTACAGCTGTATGTTGCGTTCTTTGGTATTCCCATGATGTTCAAGGCAATCAACCAGCAGTTCGGAACGAATCTGGCGGTTGCCAATATTTCCGGTTTCGTCTATGCGATGATCGCTCTGGGACTGAACCAGTCGGGCTTTATGGCTGAGATTATCCGTTCGGCCCTGCAGTCCGTTGACCCGGGCCAGATCGAAGCAGCACATGCACTTGGCATGACGTATCCGCAGACACTGCGCCGCATCATTCTGCCGGAGGCCTTTGAGGTTGCGCTTCCGACCCTTGGAAACTCTTTTATCAGTATCATCAAAGGAACGTCTCTTGCCTTTACCTGCGCCGTTGTCGAGATTACCGCACAGGGCCAGATTATTGGAGGAAGAACGTATCGCTACTTTGAAGTTTACGTTTCACTGGCCATCATTTACTGGCTGGTAACACTGGTGATCGAGCAGATCATCCGCGTAATTGAAAATAAAATCCGGATTCCGGACCAGGTAGAGCTGGCGTCCGCAAACGGGGAGGGTAAGAAAAATGATAAAAATTGATCATTTATCAAAAAAATATAACGACAACGTGGTGCTCGACGACATCAGCCTCGAGATCAAACAGGGCGATGTTGTGGGAATCATCGGTCCTTCCGGAACCGGAAAATCAACGCTTCTGCGCTGCGTCAACCGCCTTGAGACACCGGAGAAGGGAACGGTGACGATCGGGGACAAGGTGATCGGCCTTTCCGAGCGGAAACCGAAAGAGCTTCTGTATTTAAGACAGAACACAGGAATGGTGTTCCAGCGGTTCAATCTGTTTGAGAAGAAAACCGCACTGGAAAATGTGATGGAAGGCCTGATTGTTGTCAAGAAGATGAAAAAAGACGAGGCCAGAGCCATTGCATTAGAAGAACTGAAACTGGTCGGCATGGAGAAATGGGCAAACCACTATCCGAAGCATATGTCCGGCGGACAGCAGCAGAGGGTGGCGCTCGCAAGAGCCCTCGCCATGAAACCGCAGATTCTGCTGCTCGACGAGCCGACTTCAGCCCTTGACCCGGAGCTGGTTGGAGAGGTTCTGGATGTTATTAAAAAAGTTGCGGCACAGGGATATACAATGCTTCTGGTTTCCCATGAGATGAACTTTATCCGCCATGTGTCGAACCGTGTGATCTTCCTTGATAAAGGACACGTAGTAGAAGACGGAACACCGAAAGAAGTATTCGAGCATCCGCAGAATCAGAGAACACGGGAGTTCTTCAGCAAGATGCATATTATGGCGCAGCCTGAGTATGTTATTTAAATTGCGGACACAGCCAAAGAGCAGGAGAAAAGATTATGATAGATGAGAAAAGAATTGCTGATTTTTTTGCGGAGCTGGTATCTATCGATTCGCCGTCCTTAGAGGAGCGCGAGATGGCGGACACCTTAAAAATAAAATTCGCCGAAATCGGGGTTACGTTTACAGAAGATCATACGCAGGAGCAGACCGGCTCCAATGCGGGCAATCTGTTCGCGCGCATTCCGGGCAGCCTTGCAGGAGCCCCGGTTCTCTTTGCGGCCCACATGGACACTGTTGAGCCTGCAAAAGGAAAAAAAGCCGTCTCCCATGAGGATGGAACCGTAACGAGCGACGGCACGACAGTTCTTGGCGCCGACGACCTCGCCGGTGTGACAGTCATCTATGAAGCTGTCCGCCACCTCATCGAGACCAAAACACCGCACCGCCCGATCGAAATTCTGATCTCGGTCGGTGAGGAGCTGTACTGCAAAGGCGCAAATGCCTTCGACTACAGCCAGGTGCAGGCAAAAGAAGCATACGTTCTGGATTTAAGCGGCGCGATCGGTGCAGCCGCCTACGCGGCACCGACACTCGTTTCCTTCGCGGCGAAAATCCAGGGAAAAGCCGCCCACGCCGGTTTCCACCCGGAGGACGGCATCAACAGCATCCAGGCGGCCGCCCACGCAATCGCACAGCTTCCGCAGGGCCACGTGGATGAAAGCACCACTGCCAACATCGGAAAAATCGGCGGCGGCTCCGGTACCAACATCGTTTCGGAAAGCTGCGTGATCGAAGGCGAAATTCGAAGCCTGAACCACGAGACGGCGATGGAGCTTCTGGAAACATATCACAGAACCTTCCAGCAGGAAGCAGAGAAGATTGGTGCGAAGCTGGTCTGGGAAGAAAAGCTGAATATCCATGCGTATGAGACGCCGCTGACAAGCGATGCCGCAAGGCATTACGAGAGCGCCGTTGCAGAAGAAGGCCTGACCGCTGCATTCGAAAAAACTTTCGGCGGCAGCGACAACAACGTCTTTGCACAGCACGGCATCGAAGGGCTTGTCATCGCAACCTCGATGAATCAGGTACACAGCTGCGCCGAGTACACAAAAATCCCGGAGATAGCCCAGGTGGCGCGGATTGTGGCCAATCTTGCCGCACCGCAGGAAGCCTGAACAGATCCTGGACGAAAAAACAGAATACGTAAAAAATCCCCAAAGCCCGCCGGCAGATGTGAAAACAAAAACCGGCGGGCTTTTCCTGTTTCCGGCACGGCTTGCCACGCAGAGAAAAATAGTCTATAATAGGGAAAAGCTTCCGGTGCATGCCGGAATTTAACACCAGTAGACAAGAAGTCCCCTGCTTCTAAAGCGGTGGGATGAATTGTTAAAAGAAACATAACGGCAGTGGCGGGCGGAGAAAAATCGGTATCCTCCACTGACATGAGGCAAGTCACAGTCGAACTATTTTCGGCATGTCAGACTCCGTGAAAATACCGACTGTGAGTTGAAACAAGAATAAAAGAGGAGAAACAATGATACAGACACCAATTCAGAAACTGGAATTTCCAAACGACAGAGGCGTCCGCCTGTACTGCAAGCGGGAGGATCTTCTTCCGTTTTCCTTAGGCGGAAACAAAGTCCGCATCGGACGTGCTTTTTTCCAGGATATGCAGGAGAAAAACAAAGACTGCATGATCATCTACGGAAACAGCAGATCCAACCTCTGCCGCGTGCTGGCCAATCTGTGCTGTGCCGAGAAAATTCCATGCTATATGATCTGTTCTTCTGAAGAAAACGAAGAACACCCGATCGAAACCAACAACAGCCGTCTGATGAAATGGCTCGGAGCCGAAGTCATTCCGTGCAGAAAAACAGAGATTGCGCAGACGGTCGAAAAGACCATGCAACGTCTGACGGAGCAGGGATATCAGCCGTATTATATTTTCGGCGACAAATTCGGAAACGGAAATGAAGGAACACCGGTGCAGGCTTATGTGGATGGCTACCGTGAGATTTTGGAGTGGGAGAGAGAACAGAACGTTTCCTTTTCTCATATCTTTGCAGCATCCGGGACCGGCTCCACGCAGAGTGGTCTGGTGAGCGGAAAACTGATCGAACAGGGAAGCGAGCAGATTATCGGTCTTTCTATTTCATCCCGTGAGTACGACCGCGCGATCCGCATTATGGAGAGCGGGATTTCGGACTATTTTCAGAAGAAGCATCTTTTGCTGCCGGAAGGATGGGAGCAGGAACTGTACCTGGAAATGGGATACCGCCAGGGCGGATACGGTCAGTACGATGAGCGTATTCTGCAGGTGATCCGGGAAGAGTTCTGCCGGAACGGACTTCCGCTGGATCCAACCTATACCGGAAAAGCATTCTGGGGAATGAAGCAGTATATCGAGGAACATGACCTGCAAAACTGTGATGTGCTTTTTATTCACACAGGAGGAACGCCGCTGTTCTATGACTGCATTCTGAACGATACCGATGGAGGAATGAAATGAAACGGATTTCAATTGTCATCCCATGCTACAATTCCGAAGCAACGATTCGGAAGGTTGTAGAGATGGTGATGGAAGAATTCAAAAAAATGGACGGATATGACTGTGAATTTGTCCTGGTAAACGATGGATCTCCAAAAGATGATACGTATGGAGAGATCAAAAAGCTGGGAGAACAGTATAAAAATGTCAAAGGAATCAATCTGCTGCGCAATTTTGGCCAGCATAATGCGCTGATGGCCGCACTCCACTACACGGAGGGAGATTTTATTCTTGGTATGGATGATGATATGCAGACACATCCATCGCAGATCAGCAAACTGATCCATAAAATGGAAGAAGGATATGATCTGGTTTACGGATATTATCCGAAACGAAAAAATTCCTTCCTGAAAAATATCACAAGTAAATTAAACGAAGTCTCATCACGGATTCTTCTCGGGCGCCCTAAAAATATTGTTTCCAGCAACTTCTGGATGATCACCCGTCAGATCAAGGAAGAAGTGGTCAAATACGACAGCTTTAATCCATATATTGATGGGATTTTTTACCGTACAACGCACAAAATCGGGAATGTGGAGGTGGAGCACTTCAAACGTGCGGTGGGAACCTCCAACTATACGTTAAAGAAGCTGATCAAATTATGGCTCGCCTACTGGAACTATTCGGTGATCCCCCTTCGGGTGTCTTCCGTACTCGGTGGAATTTCCGCAGCGGGCGGTTTTCTGGCAGCCATTATCATTGCAATCCGAAAGCTCATCGATCCGAATGTGATGGTTGGATGGTCCTCCACAATCTGTACGATTGTTGTTTTTTCCGGACTGATTTTGATGGTGCTCGGCATTATCGGAGAGTATCTCGGAAAAATGATTCTGATTCTGAACCGCACGCCGCAGTATATTGTGCGGGAAACCATTAACGTATCTGATGAGGAAGAAAAAAAGTGAAAAAAATCATGATTTTAGGTGCCGGTATTTACCAGGTGCCGCTGATCCGGACTGCACGCAGAATGGGTCTTTACACAATCGTAGTGAGTATTCCCGGCGATTATCCGGGGTTTGCACTTGCAGATAAAATTTATGAACTGAATACGCGGGATAAAGAAGCGATTCTTGCGGCGGCGGAAAAAGAACAGATCGACGGAATCTGTACATCGGGAACCGATGTGGCCGTCAGCACAATCGGCTATGTCTGTGAAAAGATGCATCTGTCCGGCATTCCGTATGAGGCGGCGGAAATTCTGACCGATAAGGCAAAGATGAAAGACGCATTCCGGCAGGGCGGCGTTTCCGCGGCAGACGGGATGCGGGTAAGAAGCGCAGAGGAGGCACAAAAAGCCGCAGAACAGCTTGGATACCCGGTTGTCGTAAAACGGGTGGACAGTTCAGGAAGCCGCGGAATTACCGTGGTGGAGCATTCCAGACAGATCGAAGAAGCGTATGAAAATGCGAGAAACGGTTCGGCAAGAGATTATGTGCTGGTTGAAAAATTCCTCCGCGGAACGGAGATCGGCGTGGATGGATTTGTGCAGAACCACAAACTGGTCTTTCTGGCACCGCACATGAAATTTGTATACCGCGGTGCACACACGACCGTTCCGGTCGGCCATGCATTTCCGTATGGATGCAGCGGGGCACTGCGGGAAGAAATTGCCCGCCAGATGCAGCTGGCCGTCACCGCATCCGGTGCCGATCAGTGCTCCGTCAATGCGGATGTCTTTGTGGACGGAGAGAAGGTCTGGATCATTGAAATGGGCGGAAGAACCGGAGCAACCTGCATTCCGGAACTGATTTCAACGTATTACGGATTTGATTTTTATGAGCAGATGATCAAAAGCGCCCTCGGGGAAGAAACGGATTTTCAGCAGACGGAAAGCTGCCCGTGCATGGCAAAACTGCTGCTGAGTCCGGTAAGCGGAACCATCACACAAATCGACCGGGATCAGGTCGAACGTCTGCGTCAGGAAGGGCTGGAGCTTGTCCTGGATTATCCGGAGGGGCATGAAGTTTCTGCCATGGCAGATGGAACTGACCGGATCGGCCATGTGATTGTAAAGACTGACCGGGAAGCGGAACTGGATGAGCAGATGAAGCGGGTGTACCGCTGTATCTGGATTGATGGAAAAAATCTGGAGACAATCTGGGAAGAGAAAACAGCAAAATAAAAAACCCGGAATCTTTTCAAGACCTCAGAAGAGGAGCGAAAGGATTCCGGGTTTTGCGTTGCCAGGCATATCAATATCCGGTGGACCAATTTTGATTACACTGTTTTTACAGGCTTCATCATCATCCGATAGTAGACTGGAATCAGCAGTGCAATTGCACCGAACCAGGCAAGCGGGCTTGCGATGCAGACGGCAGTGTAGCCTAAGAAGCGTGACAGCCAGACGGTAGCAGCAAGACGCATCACAAGCTCGACCATGCATGCGGCAAACGGTGCGCGTCCGTTCTGCATACTCTGAATCGAGGTGCGGTAGACGGCGAGAAGGCCGAGCAGGAAGTAGAACGGCGCTTCGATCGTCAGGAATGCATCGGAGTAATGGTAAGAATCCGTGATTTCGCTCGAAAAGCTTGGTGAGCAAGTGCATCTGTCCCGCGAGGTCTGCTGCCGCCTCTTCCGGAAAATGACGGGAAAGACGGTGACGCAGTATCTCGAGGAATACCGTGCGTCCAAAAGCCTGCCGCTCGTCGAAAGCGGCTTTTTGCCACGAAAAATATGTTACATCTGTTTGATTGCCTGCAGCATTTCAAGATCCGAAGCAGTCACCTTGATATTGGAAACCATTGTTCGCCCGTCCGGCTTTTTCACCGTGACTTCGAGAATCGTTCCCTCTTCGATCTGGGAGGATGCGAGATCGCCCATGAATTTTACGAACTTCGGGTGGTTTTGGGCGAAACGGTCTCTTAGATTTTTTAATTCTATTAACTTCATTGGGTTAAATGCCATTCTTTTTTCTGTCCTTTCTATTCAAAACTTCTTTCGAAACATGAAAGTATTGTAACATGGAAAAGAAAAAATGCAAGCGGATAAAAAGAGAAAAGACAGAGATACTGGGAATAAGAGAAAAGATTCTCAATTAGAATGGGAGAAAAACGAATGAAAGCGAAGAAGTATCTGCTGTTTTTTCTTTTGGGCTACTGCATTTATATTGCCATCGAAGTCACCTACCGCGGTTACAGCTTCCGCCTGATGGGCATTGCCGGAGGACTGTCCCTTGCAGGAATCGGAATGCTGGAAGCCGCCGGGCTGCGCCGCTTTCCGCTGGCGTTTCAGATGATGGTATCCGCCGTCCTGATTACGGCCATTGAACTGTATTCGGGGATGTTTTCCCTGAGGGTGCTGCATTACCGCATGTGGGACTATAGTACGCTGCCGTTTTCCTTCTGCGATGGGCTGATCTGCCCGTGGTTTTTCGGGATCTGGTATCTGCTCTCGGCAGTGGGAATTTTTCTCACAGATTATGTGAGCTATTATATTTTCCACGAGGGGACGCACCCGATGTATCGAAAGAAGAAAAAGGGTTGTGCCGAGGGTGAGTTCGTTATAAAATAAGAAAAAACAACCCAGGCAGGAGGTCCTCATGGAAAACGAAAAAAATTATCTGGAATATCTCGCAGAATTGTACCCGACCATCGAAAAAGCAGCGACCGAAATCATCAATCTGCAGTCCGTTATCAACCTTCCCAAAGGCACGGAGCATTTCCTTTCGGATATTCATGGCGAATACGAAGCCTTTTCTCATGTACTCCGCAACGGTTCCGGTGCCGTGCGAAAGAAGATTGACGATGTCTTCGGCCACACGCTCGGTATTTCGGAAAAACGTGCGCTTGCAACCCTTATCTATTACCCGAGAGAGCGCCTGGAGATGGAGAAAAAGCAGCAGGAGGATATCGATGACTGGTACAAGGTCATGCTGTACCGCCTGATCGACGTCTGCAAAATCGTTTCTTCCAAATACACCCGTGCCAAAGTGCGGAAAGCCCTGCCGGCGGATTATGGCTATATCATCGAGGAGCTGATCACCGAAAAGCCGGAGGTGCTCGATAAAGAAGCATACTACGAGGCGATCATCCAGACCATCCTCGAAATCGGCAGCGCCGAAAACTTCATCATCGCCGTGGCAGAGCTGATTCAGCGGCTCGTTGTTGATCATCTCCACATCATCGGCGACATCTTTGACCGCGGTCCGGAGCCGTATAAAATCATGGACTGCCTGATGAATTACCATTCCCTCGATATCCAGTGGGGCAACCACGATGTGCTCTGGATGGGCGCTGCGACCGGCCAGCCGGCGTGCGTGGCCAGCACGATCCGCATCTGCCTCCACTATGGCAATCTCGATGTGCTGGAGGACGGCTACGGCATCAATATGCTTCCGCTTGCCACCTTTGCTCTCGAGACGTACGGCGATGATCCGTGCGAATGCTTTGCCGCAAAAGGCGGCGAGGACAGCGGAAATTCCCAGCAGATGCTGGAACGCCGCATGCACAAGGCCATCACCGTGATGCAGTTAAAGCTCGAGAACCGTCTGATCCGTGAAAACCCGGAATACGGCATGGAAAACCGCCGTCTGCTGGAACAGATCGATTACCAGAACGGAACGGTGACGATTGGGGAGAAAACGTATGCTCTGCGCGACAAGAGCTTTCCGACGATCGACCCGGCGCATCCGGACGAGCTGACAGAAAAAGAGGCAGAAGTGCTCGATAAGCTGATCTTCGCCTTCCGAAACAGCGAAAAACTGCAGGCGCACGTCGATTTCCTGCTCAAAAAAGGAAGCCTCTACCGCGTCTACAATGGAAATCTGCTGTACCACGGCTGCATGCCGATGAATGAGGACGGCACCTTAAAAGAGGTACAGGTCGACGGAAAGAAATACAAGGGAAAAGCACTGTACGATATCCTCGAGCACAACGTGCGCCGCGCATTTGTAAGCCGCGATCCGAAAAAACGGGAGCAGGGCCGCAATACGCTGTGGTATCTGTGGACCGCGCCGAATTCCCCGCTGTACGGCCGCGACAAGATGACAACATTTGAGCGGTATTTCCTCGCAGAAAAAGAGACCTGGACCGAGGTGAAAAACGCGTATTACCGCCTGATCGAGAAAGAGGAGACGGCGGACCGGATCTTACAGGAGTTCGGGCTTGCCGGTGAAAATGTACATATTATCAACGGCCACGTCCCGGTACACCAGAGTGCCGGTGAAAGCCCGGTCAAATGCGGCGGCAAGGTGCTGATCATCGACGGCGGCTTCTGCAGGGCGTACCACAAAGAAACCGGCATCGCGGGTTACACGCTGATTTACAACTCGTACGGCCTCAGCCTCACCGCGCACGAGCCGTTTGAATCGACGGAAAAAGCAATCCAGGAGGAGAAGGATATTGTCTCCCGCCAGGTGGCGGTGCGGTACAACATGAAGCGCCAGTTAGTCGGCGATACGGATCAGGGACGGCAGATCCGGCAGCGCATCCGTGAATTAAAGGAACTGATCGAGGCGTACCGCACGGCTCAGTTAAAAGAGCTTCTTTAAATCAAGGGTTTTCAACTGCGCCGGAAAATGGTATAATCAAAACAGTGTGCGCAGATGGAAACACTGTGCGCTGGAACAGATGGAAAGAAGGAAGAAACATATGAGGGCATGGATTGCCAGGATGACAGAAGATAACATAGATCAGAGCGCGATCGAAAAAGCAGGAGAGATTCTGAAAAACGGCGGTCTGGCGGCATTCCCGACCGAGACCGTATATGGTCTTGGCGGAAATGCGCTGGATGCCAAAGCTTCCGAGAAAATTTATGCGGCAAAGGGCCGTCCGTCGGACAACCCGCTGATCGTCCACATCGGAAGAATGGAGGACCTCGAAACCGTAGCGGCAAACGTGCCGGAGAGTGCACGCAAACTGGCAGCCGCATGCTGGCCGGGACCGCTGACGATGATTTTTGAGAAAACAAATGCCGTTCCGCTCGAGACGACGGGAGGCCTTACCTCCGTAGCCGTGCGCTATCCGAGCAACAAAGTGGCAAACGCACTGATCTTAGCCGGAGGCGGCTTCATCGCAGCGCCGAGCGCCAATACATCAGGCCGGCCGAGTCCGACGAAAGCCGAGCATGTGATCGAGGACCTTGGGGACAAAATTGACTGTATCATCGACGGAGGAGACGCCGAGATCGGCCTCGAATCCACTATCGTCGATTTTACAGAGGAGATTCCGACGATTCTCCGCCCGGGCTATTACAACAAAGAGATGCTGGAAAAAGTGCTTGGAACCGTGCGTGTCGATCCGGGAATCCTTGCGGAGGACAGCCATGTGCGTCCGAAGGCACCGGGCATGCGCTACAAACATTATGCGCCGAAGGCAGACCTTACGATTATCCAGGGCGAGATGGAACGGGTGATTCCGGAAATCAACCGCCTTGCCGCAGAACAGGAAAAGGCAGGAAAGAAAGTGGGCGTAATCTGCACCGATGAGACACGGGAGCAGTACACCACAGGAGATATCAAGAGCATCGGGCTGCGCGCCGAAGATGAGACGATCGCGCATCACCTGTTTGCGATTCTGCGCGACTTCGATGAGGACGGCGTGGAAGTGATTTATTCCGAGGCTTTCGACACCCCGCGTATGGGGCAGGCGATCATGAACCGCCTGTTAAAAGCCGCAGGCCACAAAGTAGCAGAGGTATAACAGTGAAACATTACAGCAGGATTTTATTTGTGGACGCGGACGATACCGCGCGCGCACCGATGGCGAAGGCGATTCTGCAGAGCAAAGAGCTTCCGTGGCCGATGGAAATTGGTTCCCGCGGGCTTGTCGTTCTGTTTCCGCAGCCGGTCAACCAGAAGGTAGAGGCAGTGCTTGCGCGCAACGGGCTTTCGGCCAAAGACCACACGACCACACCGCTTACCGCGGAGGACATCAACGACGACACGCTGCTTCTTGTGATGGAGGACAGTCAGAGGGAAAAGATCCGTGAGGACTTCCCGGATGCGCCCCATCTGCAAACGATCGCCGGATTTCTGCGGCTGGCAGGAGACATCCCCGCCCTTTACGGGGAACCGCTTACCGAATACGGAAAATGTTATGAAGCGCTGGAATTCCTGATTGAAGGTGTTCTTGCGCGGCTGAAAGAGGAGGAAGAACAATGATAGCTTTAGGATGCGACCACGGCGGATATGAGCTGATGCAGGAGGTAAAAGCATATCTGGACAAACAGGGACTGGAATATCAGGACTTCGGATGCTACAGCAACGAGGCAGTTGATTATCCGGTTTACGCCAGAAAAGTAGGCCATGCGATCCAGAACGGAACGTGTGATAAGGGAATCCTGATCTGCGGAACCGGAATCGGCATTTCTATCACGGCAAACAAAATGGAAGGAATCCGTGCAGCACTCTGCACCGACTGCTTCTGCGCAGAGGCAACCCGCCTGCACAACGATGCCAACGTACTGGCGATGGGAGGACGCGTTGTAGGCCCTGGCCTTGCAATCAAAATCGTAGAAACCTTCCTGAACACTCCATTTTCCGGAGAAGAGCGTCACGAACGCCGTATTCACTTGATTGAGCATGAAGGAGAAAATGAATAAATTTTAAACAAAGGAGAAGGGAAAATGGCAAGAACAGTCATCATGGATCACCCACTGATCCAGCACAAAATCGGTATTATCAGAAAGAAAGACACAAGCTCCAAGGAGTTCCGCGAGATGATCAGCGAGATTGCAATGCTGATGTGCTACGAGGCAACCAGAGAGCTGCCGCTCACAGACGTTGAAATTGAAACCCCGATCTGCAAAACAACCGTAAAAGAGCTCGAAGGAAAGAAAATGGCAGTTGTGCCGATCCTCCGTGCCGGTCTTGGTATGGTAGAAGGTATGCTGGCTATGATTCCGGCAGCAAAAATCGGACACATCGGTCTGTACCGTGATCCGGAAACCCTGGCACCGGTTGAGTATTACTGCAAACTTCCGTCAGACATCGCAAGCCGTGAAGTATTTGTAACCGACCCGATGCTGGCAACCGGCGGTTCTGCAACGGCAGCCATCACCATGCTGAAAGAAAAAGGCGCAAAGAAGATCCACTTCATGTGCATCATCGCATCTCCGGAAGGAATCGAGAAAATGCATGAGGTTCACCCGGATGTCGATGTTTTCGTCGGAGCACTGGATGACCATCTGAACGAGCACGGCTACATTGTACCAGGCCTCGGCGATGCCGGAGACCGTATCTTCGGTACGAAATAAGAGCGGAAGCAAAGTACGTTAAGAAAACACGGGGGAAATGGGTATGAGCGATAAACGAGAGGATTATATTTCCTGGGATGAATATTTCATGGCAGTTGCCCAGCTTGCCGGTATGCGCTCGAAGGATCCGCACACACAGGTGGGAGCCTGCATTGTGAGCGAGGACAACAAGATTCTGTCCATGGGATACAACGGTTTCCCGAGAGGCTGCTCGGACGACGAGTTCCCGTGGGGAAAGACAAGTGAAAATCCGCTGGAAAACAAGTATCTTTACACAACGCACAGTGAACTGAACGCCATCCTGAATTACCGCGGCGGAAGCCTCGAGGGAGCCAAGCTGTATGTGACATTGTTCCCATGCAACGAGTGCTGCAAGGCGATTATCCAGGCGGGAATCAAAACGGTGATCTACGACTGCGACAAGTACGCGGACACCCCGTCCGTGATCGCATCGAAACGGATGATGAAGGCGTCCGGAGTCACTTTTCAGAAATACCACCGCACAGGGCGGGAAATTACCATGTCCCTGTAGCAGAAAAGATAATAGAAGGAGCGCGCCTGAACGAACAGAAAGTTCAGACGCGCTTCGTCTGTATACACGAAAAGACAAGAAACGGGAGGGCACCATGGAGAGCAATTTCGAATGGATTACGGCAAACGGGGATATCGGCATCCGCTTTTTCCACAGCATCGACGACGGCGGCTACAGCAACCCGCCGCACTGGCACAACGATCTGGAGATCATTTATCTTCTGGAAGGCCGTCTGAAAGTGCGTTTCGGTGACGGCGGCGAGCGGCAGATCGGGGCAGATGAACTTCTCGTCATCAACTCCGGCACGATCCATGCCGTGACAGCCTATCCGAATCAGGCCATCGTCCTGCAGGTTCCGTACGAGATGCTGCTGCAGTACATGGAGCGTTACGATCATCTTTACTTTGTTGTGGATGAAAGACCGGCCAGTGAGGCGGAAAAACAAAAACTCGCAGAATTCAAAGCAGTTCTCCGGGAGATGGACGAGGTGTACGGTGCGCAGAAAGAAGGGTATCAGTTAAAATTCGACAGCCTTCTTCTTGAAGCGCTGTACCGCTTACTGGTGGACTATGCGGTGCGGATCGGAAAAGAACACATTCCGCAGAATCAGAAGGCCGTACAGCAGATCCGCGAGGTCATGCGGTATATTGAGGAGCATTACGCCAAAAAGCTGACGGTGGCGCAGGTCGCGGAGCACTTTGGTTATACGCCGAATTATCTGTCGAAGCTTCTGAAACGGTACCTCGGTCTGACGGTCTACCAGTATCTGTATGAAATCCGGCTCGACCGGATCTGCCGCGACCTGCAGCATCCCGAGGCGCGGATCATGGAACTTCTGCCGAAACACGGCTGCGAAAACTACAAGTCGGTGTCGCGTCTGTTTAAGGAGCGGTACGGCTGCAGCATGAAGGAAATGCAGAAGCGGTATGAAAAGGAAAAAGGAGACCGCCCGATGGGCCAGTGGGTAAGAATCAGAAAAGCGGAAATGCCCTAATTTCCTGCCGAAAAAGGCACTAAACAAGAAGAAGAGAGCATGGTATAGTGGAAGCATGAAACAGCGGATTTTCAGTAAATGCCGCAAAACATGTGAAAAATGGAGTGTGGAAAATGAAAGCAAAACAGATTACAACGTACCATGTAAAAGGGGAAGCAAAAACCTGGGAAAAAGCGCTGGCACCGGAAGACGAGTCCAAGAGCGTAAAAATGATTGAGTCGAACGTCATCAACCTGTATCCGGACTTTGCGTTCCAGACCATCGAGGGCTTCGGCGGCGCCATGACCGAGAGCAGCGCATACCTGCTGTCCCGTATGGATGAGGAAACACAGAATCAGGCATTACAGGATATTTTCGGACCGGACGGCCTTCATGCAAGATTTGTCCGCGTGCCGATCGACAGCTGTGACTATTCCCTTGAGGAGTATCAGGCAGTCGCAGACCCGATCGCAGACCCGGATCTGGCAACCTTCTCGATCGACCGCGACCGCAAATATGTCCTTCCGATGCTGAAAAAAGCCATCGAAATCTCCGCAGAGCCGATCAGTGTTCTGATGAGCCCGTGGTCTCCGCCGTATCAGTGGAAAACTGCACCGAAGATCGCAAAGAATGATGCTGCTGTTTACGGTGCAATGGGAATGCCGGTTCCGGAAGAGATTCCGCAGAGAAACCACGGCGGCAGCCTGAAACCGGAGTATTACGGAAGCTGGGCAAAATACGTCGTAAAATATCTGCAGGCATACCTCGATGAGGGAATCCCGGTGACGATGCTGAGCCTGCAGAACGAGACCGTAGCGGCTACCACCTGGGACAGCTGCGTATGGACACCGGAAGAGTCCAAAACCTACCTGAAAGATTATCTGTATCCGGAGATGAAAAAAGCAGGCCTGACGGACAAGATCGGCATCTTCATCTGGGATCACAACAAAGAGCGTATGATCGAGCACGTTCTGACCGTCCTTGACGAGGAGACCATGGACATGGTAGCCGGTATCGCATTCCATTGGTATTCCGGCGACCACTTCGAGGCTGTTGAGCTGATGAAACAGAAATACCCGGACAAAACCTTCATGCTTTCCGAGTGCTGTGCCCTTCACATGCCGGGCAGAATCGGTTTTGGCGACGGTGGTTTCGGACCGGTGAACTTCCAGACACCAGAGTACGTCGATTACCTTGACGCCGCAGATTATGCACACGATATGATCGGAAACCTGAACGCCGGCATGAACCGCTGGATCGACTGGAACTTCCTCGTAGACAAAGACGGCGGCCCGCGCCACGTACCGATGGGATTCACCTCAGGTCTGATTGTGGATGATGATTTCCATTACCGCAAACCGATCATGTACCACTACATCGGCCATATTTCCAAATATATTGCTCCGGGTGCAAAACGCATCGGCTGGAGCAAATACGGAGCAAACCTGGATGTAACGGCCGCAGTCAATCCGGACGGAAGCTACGTTGTGATCCTGCTGAACCGCACAAAAGAGGATTCCGGCTGCTTCCTGCGTGTCAACGGACATATCATGCGTGTCGATCTTCCGGCAGAGACACTCAGCACGGTTGTAATCGAGAAATAAAAAGCAAAAATAAAAAAATGCCTTCTGTGCAGAATGGAAACAGTCTGCGCAGAAGGCATTTTTGTAAGATACGATTTATTTTTGATCGGAATCGGAAGAATCTGAGTTTTTCTCTTCGGTTGAAGGCTTTGCCGGTGTATACGGCGCATCAACCGGAGACTCTTCCGGGGCCAGCTTTGTCAGCGCTTTGCGCAGCCGGTAGCCCGGGAAGTGGAAGACTTCGGCCTCGTCGATCTTCTTTTTCTGATATGGGATCGCCTGTCTCGTTTCCGGATCAATGTGGTCCATGTGGAAGTAAAACGCATCGTCATCCGGCAGGTGATGTTTTTCAAGACGACGGTTGGCGAAGTTGCGGCAGACCGTGCAGATAATGGCACAGACCGGAACGGCGATGATCATGCCAAAGACACCCCAGAAGCCGCCGCCGATCAGAATCGAGATGATGATAAGGAAGCTAGACACGCCGGTCGTCTCGCCGAGGATTTTCGGTCCTAAGAAGTTTCCGTCAAACTGCTGCAGGAGAACGACGAAAATCAGGAAATACAGTGCCTGCAGAGGGTCGATCAGAAGGATCAGCAGAAGACACGGAACGGCGCCGAGGAACGGGCCGAAAAACGGAATGATATTCGTCACACCGATGATTACGCTGACCAGCAGTGCGTACGGGGTGCCGATCAGGCTCGTCACAAGATAGCAGATGGCACCGATGATGATCGAATCGATGACTTTTCCAACGAGGAATCCGCTGAATTCCTGGTTCACATACTGGCAGTCGCGGATCACGGCATTTCCGTGATCCAGACCGAGCAGCGCGTAGACTGCTTTTTTCAGCTTGGCAATGTAGCTTTCCTTGTTGTACAGCATGTAGATCGCAACGATCGCGCCAAGCAGAATGTTTTTGAAAAACGTAACCATGTTGACGAGCTGTCCGGAGAGGTTCAGAAGGAACGTACGGAGCATCGGCATCAGGTCATTGGTCAGCCAGTTGGAAAGCTTTGCGGAGAACATGGAGATGTACTGGTCTGCCGTCTGCTGCATCTCCGGGTAATTCGCCAGCACTTTTGTGGCAAAATCCTGAATGTTGTTTGCGTAGTTGGAGAAGTTGGAGACAATGTTTGTGATACTTGAGAACAGCTCCGGGATCAGGGTCGCAATGAGTCCGTACAGCGCGAAAAGCATGGCGACGTACGTCAGAAGAATCAAAAGCGCCCGCACAAGCTTTTTGCAGCGTACCGACTGTGTTTTTCCGTGCCGGGCAAAGAGTCTGGCGATGATCCGCTGTTCTATGAAGTTAATGATCGGGCTGATCACATAGGCGAGAATCAGGGCTGCAATCAGGGGGGAGAGAATGTCGAGGACATTGTGAAAGGCGGTCCGCACAGAAGTCTGGTGGAAGAGCAGGTAGTAAAAAATCATGGACGCTGCAAGTACCAGAAAGGCAGTAACGCCGGTCCGGACATATTTTCGGTAACGATCCAGTTTCATAAAAATGTAAATCCCCTTTCGAATTTTATTAACCTCTATTATACACATGCAATCCCCAAAATACAACCGCAACCACACTTGCGGGAAAAAAAGGAAACTGCTATACTGGAAAAGCAGATTTAGAAAAAGGAGATAACAAATTTGAAGATAAAAATGCCGCCAAGCGTAAATATGGTAATCGATTCCCTGCATGCGAAAGGCTTCGAGGCGTACGCGGTCGGAGGCTGTGTGCGCGATACGATTCTTGCGCGGGAGCCGGACGACTGGGATATTACAACCTCTGCTTCCCCACAGCAGGTAAAAGAAATTTTTGACCGCACCGTGGATACGGGACTGGAGCACGGAACGGTAACAGTTCTGGCCGGAAGCGGCGCGCACGAGGTCACGACGTACCGCATCGACGGAGAGTATGAGGACGGCCGCCATCCGAAAGAAGTGGTCTTTACCTCCAGCCTCGCCGAGGATCTGCGCCGCCGTGATTTTACGATCAATGCGATGGCATACAACAACGAAGAGGGGCTTGTGGATCTGTTCGATGGAATCAGGGATTTACAGCGCAAAGTCATCCGCTGTGTCGGAAATCCGACCGAGCGGTTCAGTGAGGATGCACTGCGGATCCTGCGTGCCCTCCGCTTTTCCGCACAGCTCGGCTTCAAACTCGATCCGGCAACACTGGATGCCATCATAGCACTCGCGCCGACGCTTGAAAAAATCAGCGCCGAGCGGATCCGTGTGGAACTGAATAAACTGCTGATCTCGAAGCGGCCGGAGTACATGGAGGCCGTTTATGAGGCGGGTATTACAAAAATTGTGCTGCCGGAGTTTGATGAACTGATGAAAACGCCGCAGAACAATCCGCACCACTGTTATAATGTTGGTGAGCACACGATTGCCGCTCTGCAGCACGTTCCGGCAGATCCGATTCTGCGCTGGACGATGCTGCTCCACGACATTGCAAAACCGGCGTGCCGCACAACGGATGAGGCCGGCATCGATCATTTTAAAGGCCACGCACCGGCGGGGGAGAAAATGGCGAAAGCGATTCTGCGCCGTCTGAAATTCGACAACGAAACCATCCGCCAGGTCGCAGCATTGATCCGCTGGCATGACTGCCGCATGGCTCCGGAGAAACCGGTGATCCGCCGTATTCTGAACAAACTCGGCCCGGAGCTGTTCGAAAAACTGATGATCGTGCAGGAAGCCGATACGATGGCCAAAAGCCTGTACCAGCGGGAGAAAACCCTGGAACGGATCGGAAAGGTAAGGGAGTGCGTCAGAGAAATTCTCGATAACGGCGACTGCTTTACGTTGAAAATGCTGGCCGTTTCCGGCAAAGATCTGATGGAACTCGGTGTCCCAAAAGGCCCGAAAATCGGCGAATGCCTGAACGCGGCGCTGGAAGAAGTGATGAAAGATCCGGCGAAGAATACAAAAGAATACCTGACAGAGTACGTAAAAACACTGCTGTAAAGCCAAAACGGCAAACAAAAGAGAGCCGGGGACAGAACAATCCGTCCCCGGCTCTCTTTTGTTTTTTGCTGGTTTTATACGTTCAGATCACGCAGCAGATCCGCATACCAGCAGAACACATGGGCAATGCGGTACAGTTCGCTCTCCTTGGAGACGGTGCGCCACAGCTCTTTATAGCTGTGCAGCCACCGTTCGAGATCTCCGGCGAGTGCAAAACAGTCTTCTTTCTCCGGCAGAGTGCCCTCGGAAAGAAGGGAAGCGCGCAGGAACGGCAGCAGGCGGTTCAGCACTTTCAGGCCGTCTGCGGCGAGCAGGTACGCATAGATCATCGGACGGTTCTCCGGGCGGACGGTGCCGGCTTTCTCGTACAGAACGGCGCAGAGCGCGTCGATTGAAGCATTTGCTGCATCCGCATCGCCTTCCGCGCAGGAGCGGAGCAGTTCGGCAGCCTCTTCTTTGTCCTGATGCAGTTCGAGTGCTTCCTGTACCATAACGGCAGTGCGCCACGGATACGCATCCTGATGGCAGAGAAGATCGAGCACGGAAACGAGTTTTCCGGAAGCATCACCAAATTCCAGCACGGAAATCTGGCGGTTGATTTCCTCCTCCGGCAGAATGTCTGCATTCCAGGAGAACGCCGCGCCGTAGATCATGCCGATGCGGGAGAAGTCCGGGTGATTGATGTGGCCGTAATCGCCCCAGTCAGTGTTCAGAAGTCCCATCGCATGGCATTCGTGGCCGTAGCGCGCCATTCTGGAAATGTTTTCATACGCCTCATGATACTTGTTGATGAGCTGGTTCCATCCCTGTACGCCCGGGCACACATACAGATGCTCGGCACCGGAATTGGCAAGGCGGGTCAGACGCTCCGATGAAACATTTGACGCATAATCCCAGTGGAGGCAGATCAGGTTCTTCGGCAGGAGATGATAAACTTCCGGCTCCTGGCTGATGACATCACTCCAGAACATCGGCGTGCGGCCGGATTCAGTGATATAGTTGGCAAGCTCTGTCACAAACTCGGTGTAGATGACGGTGGTTCCCTTTTCCTCGGCGAGTGCGCGGGAAGCCCCTTTTCCAAGGTCAAACGTTTCATCCGCGCAGAGATTGAAATACTTCGAGGAGAAGAGCTGCATATATTCGGAAAGAATGTGTTTGGCAAGGGAGAGGCTCTCCGGGTTTGTGATATCGAGCGTATGGTGCGCCTGGCGGTCATAGAAGGAGAACGGAGCCGAAGCAGAGCCTTCCAGTTCGCACAGATGTGCATACGATTTCGTGCAGAGCAGCTTGTACAGATGGCCGAAGCTTGCAAGCGACGGAACGAGATCAATGCCAAGTCCCTTGCAGTAGCGGTCCAGCTCGAGGATGTCCTCTGCAGTGAGCGGCGTATCGTCGCGCCACATCTCGGTCAGATCGTCGAAGAGATAGCTGTGCTCGATGTAGAGCTGAAGCTGATTGATTTTATAGAAGCTCAAGGTGTCGGCAAGCTGTTTCAGATAGGAAAGCGTCGGAACACGTCCGCGGGTCGCATCGTGGTAGAAGCCGCGGTTTTCCATGGCCGGTTTGTCGGAGATCAGGACGGTTGGAAGAACAGCACCTGCCTGGCGGATCATCTGACGGAGTGTCTGCACGCCGTAGAGAACGCCGCTTTCCAGAGATCCGCAGATCGTGATGTTTTCCGGTGTGACAGCGAGGGTATAAGCCTCACGGGATAATTCCGGAGAGGCAGTCAGATAGATCAGGTGTGATCCCACCGGCTGATGACGGCGGCAGATGGCAGGACGGAATCCCGTCTGTGTCTCAATCTCCTGCTGCAGAAGCTGTGCGGCAGAAAAAAGCTCAGCCGGGCTCTCGGAATCGAGAAAAATGCGGCTGTCATAGTGAATTGTAAAGGTGCCCTCTCCGTAGGAAAGGGAAGATGGCTGTGGTAAGAAAATCATAAAAACCCTCCTTAAAATAAAATGATTTTAGAGAACCCCATAACAGGTGTTTTTCATCCTGTCAAGTTTGGAATATTTTACCATGAGGTGAAATTAAAAACAATAAAATAAGAGAAAAAGAAAACACTTTCAACATTGCTTTTGGGATGAAAGAAAAAACAGAAACCAGTATGCATGGCACAGGGCGGATACGCATACATTGAATCGTGACCCCAAAAACGATCACAACAGGGAAAGGAGTCAGGCTCTTGTATGATTATGGATTGAGTGTGCTGTCCCATTACGGTCTTACGGCTTCCGGCACAATGCGGGTGCGGGGCGCTTTATTGTGCCACACCGAACAGGGGGATAAGCTGATCAGCGAGTTCGGGACGGCGGCAGAAAAACTGGAGCAGCGGTATCTTCTACAGTGCCGCATCACGGAGTCGGGGCTCCTGCGGTGCGATCAGATTCTGCGGAACGAAGAGGGAGCGCTTGCAACGCGCGGGGACGACGGAGGAACGTACATTGTGCGGAACTGGTACCCGGGCCGGGAATGTGAGACGGGAAACAGTGAGGATCTTATCCGCGCCTCGGACGCGCTGGCGCGGCTACATACGGCAGCTCATCTGCCGGTGAAAATGGAATACCGGAGGGAATCCATCGTGGAGGAGTGCATCCGCCACAATGTGGAAATTCGAAAGATCCGAAAGTATTTGCAGACAAAAAAGAAGAAAAATGAGTTCGAAAAACTGCTGCTGGCAAGCGCCAGTCCGTATCTGGAACAGGGAGAGCGGGCGGCCGCGGAAATGAAAGCTTCTTCCTATGAAAAACTGCGGCAGCGGGCGGACGAAGAAGGCGCCGTCTGCCACGGGGAATTCAGCCAGCACAATATTCTGCTGGAAAACGGCAGAGGCGAAACGGCGGTCAATTTCGACAAGTGGAACTTCGATCTCCAGGTGGCAGATCTTGGCTATTTTATGCGGAAAATTCTGGAAAAACACGGCTGGAGCGAGCGCGCGGCAGAACGGATTTTAAACGCCTACAGCGCCAGACGGCCGCTCGATGAGGGGGAAATCGAGACACTCCGCCTCTATCTTTCCTATCCGTGGAAATACTGGAAACTGGCAAACCGCTACTACGGAAGCAGAAAATCGTGGATATCCGGGCGGAATACGGAGAAACTAAAAACACTCAATGCGCAGCAGGCAGACTGGCTGCGGTTTGTTAAGGGATCCTTCTTTTAACCGTGCGGTGGAAAAGAGTCTGTTTTGGGCAGAAATCGCCATAAAACCGCTGGTATGGGGGACTTTTTTCTTGACAAGAGAGACGCATTAGTATATAAATATATACAGCTACGCGAAAAAGCCGGTCAACGTAACAGACTGATCATCCGGAAGAAAAACAGCCGGCAGGGCAGGTCGTGTGTATCAGCGGGCCCGCGTACCATGTAAAAAACAAATGTAAGATACAGGAGGAGTAAAACTCATGAACAAAACAGAATTAGTTGCAGCTATGGCTGAGCAGACAAATTTATCCAAAAAAGATGCAGAGGCTGCTTTAAAAGCATTTGTCGATGTAGTATCTGAAGAATTAAAGAAAGGTGAGAAAGTTCAGCTGGTAGGCTTTGGTACCTTCGAAGTATCCGAAAGAGCAGCAAGAGAAGGAAGAAATCCGCAGACTGGCGAGACCATGGAAATCAAAGCTTCCAAAACTCCGAAATTCAAAGCAGGAAAAGCTTTAAAGGACATGATGAACTAAGTAAAAATCTATGCGCTTAGATAAATTTTTAAAAGTATCAAGACTGATCAAGCGGCGTACCGTAGCCAATGAAGCCTGTGATGCAGGCCGTGTCCTCGTCAACGACAGACCGGCAAAAGCATCCGCACAGGTCAAGGCAGGAGATGTACTGGAAATTCAGTTCGGAAGTAAATCCGTCAGGGTAGAAGTGCTGAATGTGCAGGAAACCGTGAAAAAAGAAGAAGCACAGGAGCTTTACCGCTACTTATAAGAAGTGCGGCAGGATTCATGTGCAGCGAATAAAAAGAGAAAACCTTCATATAATGGGTGTATAGACCATTGTATGGAGGTTTTTTGCATGGGGGAGATGAACGAACAGGCGCACCGCCTTTTGCTGGAACAGCGGAAAACACTTTCTCTTGGCGGCGTGCAGGATGTGAAAAGCTTTGATGAGAACGAAGTTCTGCTCGTGACCGTCTGCGGTGTTCTTACCATCCGCGGAAAAGAGCTGCATGTGGGCCGCCTGGAGCTGGAAAAGGGAGAGGCGGATATCGAAGGCAGCATCGACAGCCTGGTCTATACGGAACATGGGCCGCTGCAGAAGAAGGGGTCTGCGCTTGTGCGGCTGTTCCGGTAAAAATGAGTGCGTATGTCACCCGGGAGCTGATTCTGCTCGCCTGTTCCATCTGGCAGGGGGCAGTCCTGGGGTTCTGGTACGATCTGATCAAGACAGCGCGGAAACTGATCCGCCACAGCCATGCGGCGGTATCAGCAGAGGACCTCTGCTACTGGATTGCGGCAGCGCTGTATCTGTTTGTACGGATTTACGGAGAGAACAGCGGCATTCTCCGCGGGTATCTGTTTGGCGGCATCCTTGGGGGCGCTGCGTTGTACCACGCATCGTTTGGACGCTTTCTTCCGGAACTTCTGGCAAAGGGAATCAAAAAAGCAGGGCGAATCCTCGCTTTTCCAGGAAAATGGCTGGTAAAAAGTATGAAAAAACGGAGAAAAAGGTTGAAATTTCATGGGAAGAACGGTAAGATGTAACTACACATGTAAGAACAAAAGAAACAAGTCTGCGGACGAAAAACAACAGATAGTTTGGCTGCAGACGGTTGGAAAATAGAAAGCAAGGGTAAAGAAAAGAATGAAAGAAAGGGAAGAAAAGAATTCTGGCCGAAAGAAAAAAGTCAGAAAGAAGAGCCGTACAACAGAGTTCTCAATTACCGTAGTCCTGTGCTGCCTGGTTGCAGTCCTTACCGTAAAGGGAATCAGCCTTCAGCAGAAGGTCAATGCAAATGCATCCCGTCTTTCCAGTCTGGACAGCCAGATTGAAGAGGAGAAGCAGCGCACCGATGATATTACCGCCTTGAAAGAATACATGCAGACCGATGAGTACATAGAAAAAACGGCAAGAGAAAAACTTGGCATGGTAAAGGATAATGAGATTTTATTTAAAGAATCCCAGTCGAAATAAACAAAACAGATAAAGAAAGGGCATGATTTCGCAGTCCCCTTTGAAGTCCAGAACAAAGAGAGGAGGAGCGGAACATGCCGGAGTGGATCATTGCCATGTTCCTGATCGGCGCATTGCTGTCAGCAGGGGACATGGCTAAAATTTTTTTGGAAGCCAGAAGAAGCCGCCGGGAAGCGGCCGTCTATGACAATCATCCGCAGAAACTGCAGATGGAGCACTACGCCGATTCGTTCCGCGTTCTGGCAGAGAGCTTTTACCAGATGCCGTCAAAAAGTGTGATGCCGGAGACGGGCCGGGTGGACAAGATTCTGGAAAAAGAACAGCAGGAAGTCTGTAGCCGCTGTGCGAAGGCGTCGTGGTGCTGGGAGCAGTACGGAAACCTGACGCGCGAGCGGTGCCAGGAACTTCTTCAGACAATCGCCGACGGGGATGAGGACGAGATCAGCCGTGCAAAAGGCGAATGGAACGCCTCCTGCCTGAACGGCTCCCGCTTTCTGGAACTGTTCTGGAACCGCTACCAGCAGGAACGCCAGACGGCGCTCTGGTCGGGGCGTGTGGCGGAGAGCCGCCGCGTGGTGGCAGAACAGTTAAGTGAAGTCGCCGGGATTATGGACCGCGCCGCGTGTGATCTGTACAGCCTCAACAGTCTGCCGGACGAGCTCTCGGAAAAAATCTGCCGCCAGATGAAGAAAAACGGGGCTTTCGTCCAGAAAATCTGGCTCCAGGAGCGGCCGAAAGAGCATTTACAGATCTATATGACGGTCAAAGCGGGCCGTCACTGCCGGATCACGCTTCGCCAGACGGCGGAACTGATCGGTTCCCTGTGCGGAATCCCGATGGTTGCGGTACGCGACGGGGCACAGGTCTTAAGCGGAGAATACCAGACGGTGCTGTTTCAGGAGGATGTGAAATTCCAGGTTCTCTACGGTGTGGGACGCATCACCAAGGAGCAGGAGAGTATCTCCGGGGACAATTACAGTGTGCTCTGCGAAAACGGCCAGTTTGTCCTCTGCCTGTCGGACGGCATGGGTTCCGGGATCGAGGCAAACAGGGAGAGCGAGACGGTGGTGGAGCTGTTTGAACAGTTCCTGCGCGCCGGATTCCCGCGGATCATGGCGGCACGGATGATCAATTCGATGCTTCTGCTGCAGCCAAAGGAAGGGATGTTTTCCACGTTTGATGTTGCTTCGATTAATCTCTACACAGGCGTCTGCAGCTTTTTGAAAGGAGGTGCATCGCCGACGTTCCTTAGGCGGGATACGTGGGTAGAGGTTGTGGAGTCGACCAGTCTTGCCGCAGGTCTCGTTTCCCAGACGGATTTTGATACCACAACGAAAAAGCTGTACGACGGTGATTACCTTGTGATGATGACGGACGGAGTGCTGGACGCGCTGCCCGGGGACAGGACGGAGCAGATGAAGCAGCTTCTTCTCGAAGTGAAAAACAGCGAGCCGCGGGAATTTGCCCGGGAGCTTTTGGAACGCGTGCTGCGCCTCGGCGGCTGCCGCGCACGGGATGATATGACGGTTCTGGTCGCCAGAATCTGGAAAAAATAGGAGTAAAAACGAAGGATGCGAGAGAAAGTAAGAGCCTTTATGGAACAGTATCATATGGTAACGGCAGGCGAACGCGTGCTGCTCGGCCTCTCCGGCGGCGCGGATTCCGTCTGCCTGTTTCATCTGCTGCGGGAACTGCAGGAGCCGCTTGGCTTTTCGCTGCTGGCTGTCCACGTCAACCATAACCTGCGCGGCGCGGAAGCCGGGCGGGATGCGGCATTTGCAGAAAATCTGTGCCGGGAATATGATGTTCCGTTCTATCTCTATTCCTGTCCCGTGGAGAAGATCGCAAAAGAAAAGCATCTCTCGACGGAGGAGGCGGGACGCGCGGCGCGGCAGGAAGTTTTTGCAGCGTGCGCAAAGGAGCAGGGGGCAGTGAAAATTGCGCTCGCCCATCACCAGGATGACGTTGCGGAGACGATGCTGCATCACCTGGCACGGGGAACGTCGCTGGCCGGACTTGCCTCCTTACGCCCCGTGCGGGGGAATGTGATCCGTCCGCTTCTCTGCGTCGGACGAAAAGAGATCCGGCAGGAACTGGAAAGCCGGAAGTGTTCCTGGTGTGAGGACAGCACGAATGCAGAGGATGCTTACACGAGGAACGGAATCCGCCACCATGTGCTGCCGTATCTGACCGAAGAGGTCAATCCGCGTGCCGCCGCGCATATGGCACAGACATCGCTGGACCTGCTGGAAACGGAGGAATATCTGGAGCAGCAGACGGATCAGCTGATGGAGCGGTATGCATCCGCAGAGAAAAATGCGGTTGTGCTGCGTGATGCGGTGAGCAGCGAAGCGCCTCTTCTGCAGCGCTACGTGATCCGGCGCGTTCTGGAACAGCTGGCGGGAAAACGGAAGGATCTTACCAGGGAGCATCTGGAATCTGTGCGGGAACTTTTTGAAAAGCAGGTCGGAAAAAGTGTCTGCCTGCCGTATGGAATCACCGCCGTGCGCGGATACGAGACGCTCCGCCTGGAAAAGCAGGGAGTGCATTTAAAAGAAGAACGGAAAAGGAAAAGCGGCGAAGAAGTTCCAATTCCGGTTCCGGCCGGGTGGGAAGAGGAAAAAAGTCTCGCATTTGCAGAAAATCCAGTCACGATTGTGAAAAAAACATCGGTTTTTCCCGAAAGAATTGAAGAAAAAAAGTATACGAAATGCTTTGACTGTGATAAAATAAAAGACGGTCTTGTCCTCCGCACGAGAAGAAGCGGAGATTATCTGAGAGTAACCGCAAAAGGCGGGAAAAAGAAACTAAAAGATTATATGATTGATGCCAAGATACCGAAAGAGGAGCGGGATTCCATTCTGCTGCTCGCCGACGGACCGGAGATCTGGTGGGTCGTGGGGTATCGCAGAGGAGAGAGCGGCCGTGTCGGGGAAGACACGAAAGCAGTTCTGCAGATACAGATTGGCGTTGGTAAGGAGGAAAACAGATGAAAGAGACAATCAGAGTATTATTAAGCGAAGAAGAAGTAGACAGACGAATTAAAGAAGTAGCAGACCAGATCAACCGCGATTACGCAGGAAAGGAAGTGCACCTGATCTGCGTTTTAAAAGGCGGCGTATTCTTTATGTGCGAGCTGGCAAAACGCATCACAGTGCCGGTAAGCCTTGACTTTATGTCCGTATCAAGTTACGGCGATGACACCAAGTCCAGCGGAGTTGTCCGTATTGTAAAAGACCTGGATCAGCCGCTGGAAGGAAAAGACGTTCTGATTGTGGAGGATATCATCGATTCCGGAAGAACGCTTTACTATCTGATCGACATCCTGAAAAAGAGAAATCCGAAATCCGTACACCTGTGTACTCTGCTCGACAAGCCGGAGCGCAGAGTGCGCGATGTCAAAGTAGATTATACCTGCTTTGATATCCCGGACGAGTTCGTCGTAGGCTACGGTCTGGATTACGCACAGAAATATCGGAATCTTCCATACATCGGAGTAGTGGAGTTTCACGAAGACGAGGAGTAAAAAGAAAATATGAACAGACAGCGCAGTGGATTTGGACTCTACGCGGCGTTTATGGTGATTATCGTGCTTGCCATGTTCTATATCACCGGAAAAATCAGCGCAGGCAGCAGCCCAAGTCAGCAGAAATTTGAAACCGCCGTAAAAGACGGCAAAGTGACATCCGCGCAGATTGTCCAGAACAAAGAAGTGCCGACCGGCTCCGTTGTGGTACGGGAGCAGGGCGGTGACAGTTATACGGTCAATGTGACCGACGTAAACGCAGCTATCAGCCTTCTGGAGGATGCTGATGTAACGTACACCGTACAGAATGTCCAGAGAGACAGCATTTTCATGACGTCTGTCCTGCCGGCCCTGCTGCTCGGTATGATCCTTCTTTTCGGCATGTCGATGATGAACCGCTCCATGGGCGGCGGTGGAGGCGGCGGAAACAAAATGATGAATTTTGGAAAAAGCAACGCCCATATGTCCACCGACAAAGACAAAAAAGTCCTGTTCCGCGATGTTGCGGGCTTAAAAGAGGAAAAAGAAGACCTTGTTGAGGTGGTCGATTTCCTGAAAGCACCGGAGAAATATACACAGGTCGGCGCGAGAATCCCGAAAGGAGTTCTTCTTGTGGGCCCTCCTGGAACCGGTAAAACCCTTCTGGCGAAAGCTGTTGCAGGAGAGGCAGGCGTGCCGTTCTTCAGCATTTCCGGATCCGATTTCGTGGAAATGTTCGTCGGCGTCGGCGCTTCCCGTGTCCGCGACCTGTTTGAGGAAGGAAAAAAACATGCGCCGTGCATCATCTTCATCGATGAGATCGACGCCGTGGCAAGACGAAGAGGCACCGGTATGGGCGGCGGCCACGATGAGAGAGAGCAGACATTAAACCAGCTTCTCGTTGAGATGGATGGTTTCGGCGTCAATGAGGGCATCATCGTGATGGCAGCGACGAACCGTGTCGATATCCTGGATCCGGCGATTCTCCGTCCGGGCCGTTTTGACCGCCGCGTGGTTGTAGGACCGCCGGATGTCATGGGCCGTGAGGAAATCCTGAAAGTCCATGCAAAGAACAAACCGCTGGCCGAGGATGTGGATCTGAAACAGATCGCGCAGACGACCGCAGGCTTCACCGGCGCAGAGCTGGAGAACCTGCTGAACGAGGCAGCAATCATGGCGGCAAAGGACCGCAGAAGATTTGTGCGCCAGGCCGATATCAAGTCTGCTTTCATCAAAGTGGGCATCGGTGCGGAGAAGCGCAGTAAAGTCATTTCGGATAAAGAAAAACGGATCACCGCATACCATGAGACAGGCCATGCGATCCTGTTCCATATGCTGCCGGATATGGAGGCGGTCTATACGATCTCCATTATCCCGACAGGTCCTGGCGCAGCGGGCTACACGATGCCGCAGCCGGAGAACGACGATATGTTCCAGACGAGAGGCAAAATGATGCAGTACATCACCGTATGCCTCGGCGGCCGTGTGGCAGAGGAGCTGATCTTCGACGATATCACAACGGGCGCATCCCAGGATATCAAACAGGCGACGGCTACCGCGCGTTCCATGATTACGAAGTACGGTATGTCTGAGAACCTTGGTCTTGTCGCTTACGATTCCGACTCGGATGAGGTCTTCATCGGCCGTGACTGGGGCCATACGAAGAGCTACAGCGAGAATGTAGCCGCAGCCATCGACGAGGAAGTCCGCCAGATGATCGAGAAATGCCACGATCAGGCGAAACAGATTATTCTGGAGCATTCCTATGTGCTGCATGAGTGTGCAAAGCAGCTGATGGAAAAAGAGAAGCTGAGCCGTGCTGAATTCGAAGCCATTTTTGAGCAGGAAGCACAGATGACAGGAACAGCACCGGAAGTTTCTGGAGAAATCTGATATCTTTTTATTTGCAATAGAAAACCTGCAGAAAACAAAAAAAGTTTTTTGCAGGTTTTTTTCTGCGATTTTACGGGCGTTTGTGCAAATTAAAACAGAAAATCCGAAACGCCGGAAAAATTCATCGTTATTTTGAATAAGAATCAAATGAAAAAAAATCGCGATTTGTGCAGACTTTTCGAGGGACGTATGGTACTATAATAACTGTAAAAACCCCCCAATACATTATATAGTTTTTGCTACACCCCATAAGAGAAATACCTTCTCCAAAAGAGCCAGCGTACCCCGCTGGCTCTTTTACTATATAAAAATCCAATAAACACAATCGTTACATGTGTTCAGAAAAAGGTTGTATTACATGGCGGTGTGGGGTAAAATATAAGGAATGAATGATTGAGAAAGACAGAGGCGTTAGTTCATGGATAAAACAAGAATGCAGCAGTATATGTCACAGATGCGGGCGATGTTCAACAAGCATGCGCTCTACAGCGATGAATCCCCGCAGTATCAGATTCCGTTTGAGCCGAACCCGGGCGACACGGTGAAGATCCGGTTCCGTACCCTGAAAAATAATGTAGATGCGGTTTATTTCATCAGCGGTTCCATCCGTGCACAGATGCAGGTCGGTTTGGTCCGGAACGGTTTTGATTATTACGAGATCGAGATTCCGGTCGGAAATGAGCCGATCCGCTATTTTTTTGAGATTCAGGCAGGCCGTGTGGTCTGTTATTACAACAAGCTCGGTGTCACAAGAGAGCTGCAGGAGATGTACTCTTTCGGCATTATCCCGGGCTTCCATACGCCGGACTGGGCGAAGGGCGCTGTCATGTATCAGATTTTTGTGGACCGCTTCTGCAACGGAGATCCGTCCAACGATGTGCTGACGGGAGAGTACAGCTACATCGGTGAGCAGGTCAACAAGGTGGATGACTGGAACCGCTTCCCGGAGCAGATGGATGTCCGCAATTTCTACGGCGGCGATCTGCAGGGCGTCATTGACAAGATGGATTATCTGCAGGATCTCGGTGTGCAGGTCATTTATCTGAATCCGGTGTTTGTTTCGCCGTCGAACCATAAGTATGATATTCAGGATTATGACTATATTGATCCGCATTTCGGAAAGATTGTCTCCGACGAAGGCGATCTGCTCTGGCCGGGCGACAAGGACAATACGCGGGCAACGCGGTATATTGACCGTGTGACGAACAAGGCGAACCTGGAGGCGAGCAATGAACTGTTTATCCACCTGGTGGAGGAGGCGCACAAGCGCGGCATGAAGGTGATTCTGGACGGCGTTTTCAACCACTGTGGTTCGTTTAACAAGTGGCTGGACCGCGAGCGGATTTATGAGGCCGGAAAGGGCTATGAACCGGGCGCGTATGTGGCGCAGGACAGTCCGTATCACACGTTTTTTAAGTTTTATAATGAGCATAACTGGCCGTACAATGAGTTTTATGACGGCTGGTGGGGCCATGATACGCTGCCGAAGCTGAACTACGAGGGTTCGGAGAAGCTGATGGAGGATATTATGCGCATCGGCGCGAAGTGGGTTTCTCCGCCGTTTAATGCGGACGGCTGGCGGCTGGATGTGGCCGCAGACTTAGGACACAGCCCGGAGTTTAACCACAAGTTCTGGAAGGAGTTCCGGCGCGTTGTGAAGGAGGCGAATCCGGAGGCGATTATTCTGGCGGAGCACTACGGCGATGCGATGAGCTGGCTGCAGGGCGACGAGTGGGATACGGTGATGAACTATGATGCGTTTATGGAGCCGGTTTCCTGGTTCCTCACGGGTATGGAGAAGCACAGTGATGAGTTTAACCAGGGGCTTCTCGGAAACAGTGAGAGTTTTATCGGGGCGATGACGTATCATATGCCGGCGTTTTATGCGCCTTCGCTGTATACGGCGATGAATGAGCTGGATAATCATGATCATTCGCGGTTCCTCACGAGAACGAATCATCGTGTGGGGCGTGTGGCGAATGTTGGGCCGTATGCGGCTGCGGAGAATACGAATAAGGCGGTGCTGCGCGAGGCGGTTGTGATTCAGATGACGTGGCCGGGGGCGCCGACGCTGTATTATGGGGATGAGGCCGGCCAGGTTGGGTTTACGGATCCGGATAACCGGAGGACGTATCCCTGGGGACAGGAGGATCAGGAGCTGATCCGATTCTATAAAGAAATGATTGCGGTGCATCGGAGATTTCCGGTGCTGGCGATGGGATCGCTGAAATTTTTGCACCATGATTATAATGTGCTTTCTTATGGACGGTTTAATCAGGAGGAGCAGGTAATTGTGGTGATTAATAACCGGAATGAGAGGGTGCATGTGGAGATTCCGGTGTGGCTTACCGGGATTAACCGGAGTTCGGTGGCGAAGCTGACGCAGGTGTTTGCGACGGATGCGGTGGGATTTTCTTCGGAGGAGAAAGAAATCGAGGCACCGGCGGGCATACTGGAGATGGATTTGCTGCCGTTATCGGGAGTGGTACTGCATAGATGCGAGGAGTGACGGATTTGGGGGACGCCTCGCCGCCGCACACCCGGTGGTCTTGCGTGATGCGCAGGGCAGCGGTGGAAAAGCGGGGGAAAAACGTAGAAAAAACGGAGGTCTTTCGACAGACACCGGCATTATTCGCCGGGAAATCTGATGATTTCCCAGCTCAGAATGCCTTGAAATCTGGTGTTGAGCACCAGATTTCAGTCTTTCGAAAGGCTTCCGTTTTTTCTGGTTTTTCCAACCCGCTTTTCCAATGCTGCCCTGCGCATCACGCAAGACCACCGGGCGCGCGGCGGCGAGGCTGGTAGTGGGAACGGGAGATGGGGCTGGATCCGCTAGGGCGGATCGGCGTAAGATTTTTGGGGGAGAATGGAAAAAGAGCTCCGATTCGTATGAATCAGAGCTCTTAATCGTGCCGCAAACCGGGATCGAACCGGTACGGGTATCACTACCCACGGGATTTTAAGTCCCGGGCGTCTGCCAGTTCCGCCACTGCGGCATATGGACGGAGATGGATTCGAACCATCGAAGCAATTTGCAGCAGATTTACAGTCTGTCCCCTTTGGCCACTCGGGAATCCGTCCATGTATTTTGTTTTGTGTCAGAATGACTTCCGACATTGATTGATTATACTGGATGTGGAGCAAAAATGCAAGTGTTTTTTTGAAAAAATAAGAAAAAAGTTGAAAGGGGGGAGCGGGTCAGGTATAATATGATATATATGGGCTTCTATATTGAGAAATAAACAACCTGAAAATGGAGGGCATAGGGTAACTATGATTAAAATTAAGGATTATATCCGTGCGGGGTCGCTGGAAGAGGCGTATGAGCTGAATCAGAAGAGAAGCGCCTGTATTTTAGGCGGAATGCTCTGGACGAAGATGGGAGAGCGACAGGTGCAGACGGCAATTGATCTTTCCGGACTCGGACTGGATCAGATTGAAGAGTCGGAAGAGGAGTTTTCCATCGGATGCATGGTGACGCTGCGGCAGATGGAGGAGCATGAGGGGCTGAATGCTTATACCGACGGTGCGGCACGGGAGAGTGTGCGGAGTATTGTCGGGGTGCAGTTCCGGAATCTGGCTACGGTGGGAGGCAGTATTTTCGGCAGATTTGGATTTTCGGATGTGCTGACGCTGTTTCTGGCGCTGGATACGGAGGTGGAGCTGGTTCATGCGGGACGGATGCCGCTGGCGGAGTTTGCCTGTTCAAAGAGAGACAGGGATGTGCTGGTAAGGCTGATTGTGAAGAAGCATGAGGGTGTTACGGTTTATCAGAGTCATCGAAATTCCAGAACGGATTTCCCGGTGCTGACGTGTGCGGTGCGGGTGGAAGACGGAAAAGGATGTGCGGTGCTTGGGGCAAGACCGGCGAAGGCGGCACGTGTAGAGCTTCCGGCGGAGCTGGCGGAAAAGCTGGCGGCTGGAAAGGCATCTGCGGAGGAGCTGAAGGCGGCGGCTTCGGAGATTTCTGATCAGTTTACGTATGGCAGTAATATGCGCGGAAGTGCAGAGTATCGTCATCATCTGGGACGGGTGCTGCTGCGCAGATGTATGGAAGAAATTCAGAAGAAGGAGGAGCAGTGATGAAGATTTCGATGATCTTAAATGGAAAGAAGACGGAAGCGGAGATCGATGCAGACATGCTCCTGATCGATTTTGTGAGAAGCCAGGGATGCTACAGTGTGAAGCGCGGCTGTGAGACGTCGAACTGCGGGCTGTGTACGGTTTTTCTGGAGGGAAAACCGGTGCTGTCGTGTTCGGTGCTTGCGGCGCGGGCGAATGGATGTAAGGTGGATACGCTGGAAGGCCTGCAGGAGGAAGCAGAAGAATTTGGTTCCTTTATTGCCGGACAGGGCGCCGAGCAGTGCGGGTTCTGCAATCCGGGGATGATTATGAATGCGATTGCGCTGTTCCGGGAAAATCCGGATCCGAGTGAGGAAGAAATTAAAGAATATCTGGCGGGAAATCTCTGCCGCTGTTCCGGATATGAAGGACAGCTTCGGGGAATTTTGAATTTCCTTGCCTGGAAAAAGCAGCAGGGAGGTGCGTCATGAGCAGAGAAAATCATATCTATGAACCGGACTGGTCGGGAAGAACCGATCAGCTCTGCAGTGTGAATAAGCCGGTGATCAAAAAGGATGCCCTCGCGCTGGTAACCGGAAAGCCGGTTTATGTAGATGATCTGGCGCCGAAGGATTGTCTGATTGTCAAGGTACTGCGGAGTCCGCATGCCAATGCAATCGTAAAATCCGTGAAAAAGACGGCAGCAGAGCGTGTTCCGGGCATTGAGGCGATTTATACCTGGGAGGATGTGCCGAAACAGCGTTTTACAATGGCAGGACAGACCTACCCGGAACCAAGCCCGTATGACCGTCTGATCCTCGATCAGCATGTGCGCTACGTGGGAGATCCGGTGGCGATTATTGCCGGAAAAGATGAAAAATGCGTGGACCGTGCGCGGAAGCTCCTGAAAGTAGAGTACGAAGTGCTTCCGGCCATTCTGGATTTTCATCAGTCCAAGGATAATGAACTGCTGGTGCATCCGGAGGAAAGCTGGAAATCGCTCTGTCCGGTCGGTGCGGACAATCAGAGAAATCTCTGTGCAAGTGCGGAAGATCACAACGGAGATGTGGAAGCCGTGCTCGCAGAGTGCGATGAGGTCGTAGAGCATACGTATCATGTACGTGCAGCCCAGCAGGCGATGATGGAGACGTTCCGGACATACTGCTTTATGGATACCTACGGACGGCTGAATGTGCTGAGCTCGACCCAGATCGTTTACCATGCGCGCCGCATTCTGTCCAATGCACTCGGCATTCCGAAATCGAAGATCCGTGTTTCCAAGCCGAGAATCGGCGGCGGATTCGGAGCGAAGCAGACGGTGGTTGCCGAAATTTTCCCGGCGTTTGTAACCTGGAAAACCGGAAAACCGTCGAAAATGATCTTTACGAGAGAAGAGTCCCAGACAGCATCCACACCGCGCCATGAGATGGAAGTAACGATCCGCCTCGGTGCGATGAAGGACGGAAGAATCCGTGCGATCGATCTGTATACACTTTCCAACACGGGTGCATACGGCGAGCATGGACCGACAACGGTCGGCCTTTCCGGCCACAAATCGATTCCGATGTATGGAGCTCTTGAGGCTTACCGGTTTGCGTATGATGTTGTGTATTCCAACGTAATGTCAGCCGGTGCTTACCGCGGATACGGTGCGACGCAGGGTATCTTTGCCGTAGAATCTGCTGTCAGTGAGATGGCAGCGCGTCTTGGCATCGATCCGATCCGGATCCGGGAGCAGAACATGGTCCGTGAGGGACAGTTCATGCCGGCTTACTATGGCGAAACGGCAAACAGCTGTGCGCTTGACCAGTGCGTGGAGCGTGCGAAAGAGATGATCGGCTGGGATGAGAAATATCCGTGTCGTGATATGGGAAATGGAAAGGTGCGCAGCGTCGGCATTGCGATGGCGATGCAGGGCTCCTGTATTTCCAATCTCGATGTCGGATCGGCAACGATCAAAGTCAACGACGACGGCGGCTATACGATGCTGATCGCAGCGGCCGATATGGGAACCGGCTGCGATACGATTCTGTCCCAGATGGCGGCAGAGTGTCTGGAGTGTGATGTGGATGACATTACCGTTGTCGGCGCAGATACCGATACGTCCCCGTATGACTCCGGTTCCTATGCATCGAGTACGACGTATATTACCGGAAAAGCGGTGGAAAAAGCCTGCATGACGCTTCGGAAACGAATCTGTGCCCTGGCGGCAGAGCGGATGAACGTGCCGGAAGATGAGATAGAATTTACCGGTACCGGCGTCGTGCATGAAAAGAGCGGAAGCAGCATGACGATGGAAGAAATCGCAACAGCGGCCATGTGCAATAACGGCATCGCGCTGGAAGCGACGGAAAGCAACTGCTCACCGGTATCGCCGCCGCCTTATATGGCTGGTGCGGTCGAGATCGAGCTGGATAAAGAGACCGGCGAGGTCAAGATTCTCGATTATGCCGCCGTTGTCGACTGCGGAACCGTCATCAACCCGAACCTTGCGCGCGTACAGGTCGAGGGCGGTCTGGTGCAGGGCATCGGCATGACGCTGTTTGAAAATATCCAGTACACGGACAAGGGTCAGATGATCAATAATTCGTTTATGCAGTATAAAGTGCCGACCCGCCTCGATATGGGCAAGCTGCGCGTCGAGTTTCGGAGTAGCTACGAGCCGACCGGTCCGTTCGGTGCAAAATCGATCGGCGAGATCGTCATCAACACACCGGCTCCGGCGCTGGCACATGCAATCTACAATGCGACGGGTCTGTGGTTCCGCGAACTGCCGATCACGAGCGAGCAGATTGCAATGGGAATTGCGGAAAAAGAATGCGAGTAACGATACTTTATCTGGCAGCCGGGAACAGCAGACGGTTCGGGGAAAATAAGCTGCTCTATCCGCTGGATGGAAAGGCGGTGTACCGCCATCTGCTGGACCGGCTGGCCCAAATTGCCGGAAGGCATGAGAACTGGGAACTGCTGGTTGTGACGCAGTATGAAAGGATTCTGGAGGAGCTTGCGCCGCTGGTAAAAGCCGGGCGTCTGCAGACGGTGTTTTCGCCGGACAGCGAAAAAGGAATTTCCTATACAATCCGCGCGGGAATCGAGGCGGCGGAGAAGCAAAATGCCGATGCCTGTGCGTGTTTTGTGGCGGATCAGCCGTGCCTGAAGGAAGAGACGGCGGAGCGCTTTCTGGAATCCATGGAGATGCAGAAGGCTCCACTTGGCTGCGTTTTCTGCGGCGGCGAGAGCGGCAATCCGGCGTGGTTCTCAAAACCTTATTTTTCAGAACTAAAAGAACTTTCCGGCGACCGCGGCGGAAAAAAGGTGCTGAAACGGCACTGGGAATCGGTAATTCCGTTCCGGGTCGAAGCCGTGTGGGAATTAAAGGATCTGGACCGGAAAGAGGATCTCTGATGCAGAGACACCGGCGGCTGCCATGAATAAAATTTGAGACAGTGCGAAATTTGATGGATTTGGACTTGCATTTCCAGTGAGAAGTAAGTACAATGGGTATAATAAAAATTCGGGAGGCTTCAAAAAAATGCAGTTATTGGAAGACAGAATCCGCAAAGACGGAAAAGTACGCGAGGGAAATGTCCTGAAGGTGGACAGCTTTTTAAATCATCAGATGGACGTCAATCTGTTCCGGGAAATCGGAAAAGAGTTTCAGCGTCGTTTTGCGGGAGAGGAGATCACGAAAATCCTGACCATCGAGGCATCTGGAATCGGAATTGCCTGTGTTGTGGCTGAAATTTTTAATGTTCCGGTTGTGTTTGCAAAGAAAACACAGACCAAAAATATCGCCGGAGATGTTTATACCACAAAAGTAGAATCTTTCACCCATGGAAGAGTTTATGATATCATTGTTTCCAAAGAATTTCTGGGAAAAGGAGACAAAGTTCTCCTGATCGATGATTTCCTGGCAAACGGAAAAGCGCTGGAAGGACTGGCAACCCTGGTACAGGATTCCGGTGCAGAGCTCGTAGGAGCAGGCGTTGTCATCGAAAAAGGGTTCCAGATCGGAGGAAAACTGCTGCGTGACCGCGGCATTCATCTGGAATCTCTTGCCATCGTCGATGGTATGGATGATAAAACCGGGGAAATTACCTTCCGGAAACAGTAAGGAGGCGTCAAAATGGCAAATCTGATTGCAAGAATTGCCGTTCTTCTGGTTCTGGCGGCCGCAGGAATGGTGCTGGCCGACAGAAAAGAAAAAATTGATCTCAGTGTGTCACTGCTGCTGTTTCTGGCGGCAGTCAATGTGACCTCTTTTTTCAGCCTGAAAGATAACAGGATTGTAGTTGTTATGATTCTGACGGTATATTTTCTGTTGTATGCAGGCGCAAAAGAGCTTCTGCGGAGACGGGCAGAGAAAAAAAGAAAATGAATGCAAACCGAACATCCGGCTGCGAGCACCCATGCAAAAGTGCCGGTCGGATGTTTTTGAATTTTCCTGTAAATTCAAAAAGCCCTCCGGGCAGGATCGCACTGCGGCGGAGAATCCTGAAAATTACCAAAATAAGGAGAACCGATATGAGACTGCTGCTGGCAGAAGATGAAAAAGAGATGGCGCACGCGCTGGAAGCAGTGTTTACACATAACCATTATTCTGTAGATGTTGTTTATAATGGAATTGATGCTGCGGACTGGGCAGAGAGCGGAAACTATGACGGCATGATCCTGGATATTATGATGCCGGGAAAAAGCGGGCTGGAGGTCTTAAGCGAGTGGACGGAGAGCATTCATCACCAGATTGAGCGTCTGAACAGTCTTGTAACACAGCTTCTGACGCTTGCAAAAATGGAGGAAGGTGGCGGAAAACTGGAGCTGAAAACATGGAATGCGTCAGAAACCATCATGGATGCCGTAACGTCCTTTGAAGCCCCTGCGGTTACGAAACAGATCGCGCTGCACGCTGCAGAGCGATATTGCAGAAGAACTCCATATGGAAGGGGATGCCGCAAGAATCCACCAGCTCGTTTCTCTTCTTGTGGATAACGCCGTTAAATACACTCCGGAGGGTGGAAAAATCCACATTTTCTGGCGAAAAAATGGCAAAAAAGCAGAATTTTCGGTGCAGAATACCTGCGATACCATGCCGGAAGGTGATCTCAACCGCCTCTTTGACCGCTTCTACCGTGCGGATGCGTCGCGGGCCAGGGAAAGCGGCGGCTATGGAATCGGCCTTTCTGTGGCAGCTGCAATTGTAAAGGCACATAAGGGAAAAATCACCGCAGAGCGGACACAAGATGGCATCTGTTTTAAAGCAGTCTTTCCGGCAAAAGGATGAAAGAAACAAAATTCCGGAAAAATGGAAAAATGACGGCAGGGTAGGAAAGGCAGACACACAAAAAGCAGAAATCAAAAGCTTCCAAGAGAGAAAAAACAAAAAAAAACAAAAGGAGGAATATATGATGTTTGATTGTGGTTTACAAAACATTTTCCAGCTGAAAAGCGGACAGTCCCGTTCTATTAACTGGGAAAACCGGAATGGAGAAAAAGGAAAAGGTGGCATGGCATCCAGCGATCTTGGTCCGTCCAGAAAAGGTTCCCCGTGTATCCCGAAAATAGAAGCAGGAGAGACCGTAACACTTGGTGAGATCCAGGGAGAAGGCATCATTCAGCACATCTGGATCACCGTCACAGACCGTACCAGTGAACGCAACCGCTATGTTCTGCGGGATCTTGTTCTCCGCATGTACTGGGATGACGAAGAAGATCCATCCGTGGAATGTCCGCTTGGCGATTTCTTCTGCTGCGGTTTCGGTGTTTCCTATCAGGTAAATTCCGTCCCGATTGCAGTCAACCCGACTCGCGGTTTCAACAGCTATTTCCCGATGCCGTTCCGTAAAAACGCCCGTATTACCATTGAAAATCAGTGTGATGAGCCGATTCCGGCCTTCTTTTATCAGATCGACTATTGCCTGACAACGGTTCCGGAGGATGCTGCCTATTTCCATGCCCAGTGGCGTCGTCAGCGCATAACGGAAAAGGCAAAAGACTACGTTGTCCTCGACAACATCAAAGGGAAAGGCCAGTACGTTGGAACTTATCTTGCACTGACCAGCCTCGAACGCTACTGGTACGGAGAAGGTGAGATGAAATTCTACATCGATGGAGACAAGGATTATCCAACCATCTGCGGAACCGGAACAGAAGATTACTTCGGTGGTGCCTGGAGCTTTGCAACACAGCAAAATGGCCAAACCGTTGAAAATCAGTACTGCACTCCGTATCTTGGATATCCTTACTACTCTACCCACGATACCTTCCTTCATAATGATTACCACAATGATGATCAGATGCCACAGCGCAGCTTCTACCGCTGGCACCTTCTTGATCCTATCCTTTTTGAGAAGGATCTTAAGGTAACCCTTCAGCAGATTGGCGTCAGTCATGGAGGTCTCTTTGAACGTCAGGATGATGTCGCTACCACAGCTTACTGGTACCAGACGCATCCTCATGTACCATTCGCGCCACTCATGTCCAGAAAAGAGCGCTGGCCAAGATGATTTTTGACGCTTTTCCTATTTTATATGTTTCATGACTTTGCATATCGGCTACAAGAGTCCGTTCCGAACAAATCCGCTTCCAACGAATTTGTCCGGAAACGGCTCTTTCTTTTTTTATATGGTATTCAAAAAGCGATCCGGATTACAGAGGTCCGTCTTTTCACAAACCTTTCACATTTTCCGTCCATTCTTTAAGGTTCCTTTAAAGTTTCCTCATTATACTTAAAAATGTAAAAAACATTTCCGGAAGTAAATCAAACGAAAGGATCAATCGATTATGATGCAAAGCCAACAGATTCCCATGACCTTCCAACGGTATGAAACAAAATACATGCTTTCCCCGATCATGGCTCGCAAGCTTCGCAAGAGCCTTCCGGGTCATCTGCAGATGGATGAATACGGCCTTGATACCATCTGCAGCCTCTATTACGATACCCCGGATCACCAGCTCATCCGCCGTTCGCTGGAAAAACCCGTCTACAAAGAAAAACTGCGACTCCGCAGTTATGGTCCGGCCAAAGAGACCAGCCCCATCTACGTAGAACTAAAGAAAAAATATGAAGGAATCGTCTACAAACGCCGCGAGCGCATGATATTATCAGAAGCGGTTCCCTATCTTGCGGGAAAATCAGAACCGGGCTTTGACAGCCAGATTCTTCACGAAATCACCTGGTTTCGTAACTACTACCGGGGGCTTGCTCCCGCTATGTACATCGCCTACGACCGTATCGCCTGCTTCGGCACGGAAGACAGGAACTTTCGTGTCACCTTCGACACCAATATCCGATGGCGTACCGACAATCTGTGTCTTGACGGTCCAACGGAAGGAACCAGGCTTTTAGAACCAGGCTGGTATCTTATGGAGGTTAAAACACCAGGTGCTGTGCCCCTATGGTTCAGCAAAATTCTGGATGATCTTGCAATCTATCCGGCATCATTTTCTAAATACGGCTTTGCCTATCAGATCGAAAATCAGAAAGCATCAGAAGAAAAAGCTTTCATACCATTCACAGATATCCGGCAAACCGTATCAAAAACAGCATTCCGTTAGCTGAATCAGGTAAGTCCTCTGCGGCCATTGCGAAAAGCAAGAAGCAGTGGGTGGACTCACAGCTTGCGAAAAGCCTTTTTCAAACATAATCTGCTTCACAAAAAAAGAAAATGTAACTATTCAGAGCCATGCAAAATAGAAGAAAAATCGCGAATCATGCTTGCATGAATGAGCGGTTTTTCTGGAATTTCATATGGCGAGAAGCAACAGCGCGATGTAGCGTAAGCGGAATCGAGATGGGGCTTTGAATAGACAAGAAAATAAAAAAATTCTGGGAGGAATTTACTATGCTTAACACAATATTCAGTTCCGTTTTTACAGAAACAACCGCCGCCTTCACCTTTGGTCAGTTCCTTGCCTGCACAGCAGTGTCTCTGATTCTGGGACTGTTGATCGCTGCTGTTTACAGGTACAAAAGCGAATGCACCAAAAGCTTTGCTGTCACGCTTGTTCTGATGCCTGTGATCGTACAGATGGTGATCATGCTCGTCAATGGAAATCTTGGAACCGGAGTCCCTTGATTATACCAGTGTTTTTGACGATATCTTTACCAGGTATCTGACCCGTTGCGAGCTTGTACAGGTAAAAACCACGAATATGGGAAGTCTTTTCAAGCTGGAGTATCGCATCGTATTCCGCGAGAAAGGCGAAGAGAAAAACATGATTGACCAGCTCCGCTGCAGAAACGGAAACCTTGAAATCCTGTGCAGTCGTGCGCAGACCGGAAGGGAGGAATTATAATGAATCGAAACAGAAAGAAAAAAAACAGAAAAAAAGAGACCGGCGCAGTCGTCAGCCTGCTTCTTGCATCATCGCTGGCCTTCGGTGGATGCGGCACAGCAGTGACATCTGCCAGCTTTGTCAATACCGAATCCGCCAGTACAGAGTCAACCGGCGAAACATCTGCCGACAACGCGGCGGCCACATCAGAGAGCACAGCTTCGGAAAATGCAATAGAAAGTGCCTCCGACATTGATTTCGATCTGGAACTGACCGAATCCACCATCGATACCGAATTCACAGACCGTGAGAAGAGTGGAAGCTACAAAGCGTCGGAAGCCGTAAAAATTACACTTAATAAGACGACAGCTACCGTCTCCGGCAGCGGAGCCAAAGCAGACGGCAGCACAATTACCATTATGGAAGAAGGCGTTTACATCGTAAGCGGAACACTTGAGGATGGCCAGATTATCGTAGACGCATCCGATTCCGACAAGGTTCAGATCGTACTCGATGGAGTCAATATCAACTGTGAGACAAATGCTGCCATCTACGTTCGCGAAGCGGACAAAGTTTTCATCACGCTTGCTGAAAACAGCAGCAACACGCTTGGCGGTGGAAACGAGTACACTCAGATTGACGACAACACGGTAGACGGTGTTATCTTCTCCAAATCAGATCTTGTCTGCAACGGGACAGGAAGTCTGACCATCGAGGCAGACTACAAACACGGGATTGTATCCAAAGATGACCTTGTGATTACCGGCGGAACCTACAAAATCGCCGCTGCGGACAACGGGATCACAGCCAAAGATCAGCTTAAAATTCTGGATGGAAGCTTTGACATTGATGCTGCAAACAGTGCGGTCAAAGCGAAGAATACGGATGACATAGAGCTTGGAAATATCTATATTGCCGGTGGTGTTTTTACAGTTAAGGCAGAACAGGATGGATTCCATGCAACCGGCAGCATCGTTGTCGATGACGGAACCATCACCGTAAACTCCGGTGATGACGGTTTCCATGCGGAGCTCGACACCATCATTCGTGGCGGAACGATCCTTGTTGAAAAAAGCAACGAAGGCCTGGAAGGAAAACGCGTCGTGGTCAACGGCGGTGACATTACCATAAACGCCAGCGACGATGGCATCAATGCCGCAAATTCCGGCGACGATGGCGCCAACGCCATAAATCCTGGCGCCAATGCTGCCGGTTCCGGTGACGATGACAGCAATGCTGCAAGCTCAAACGACGATAGCAGTGCTGTCGTAAACTCCGGTGATGATGGCAGCATATCCGGTGCGGCAGACGGAAAGGAACCTCCGCAAATGCCGCCTGATACAGAAAACGGCAGCGATAGGCAGCCGTCACAGGACTTCGATCCGGAGAACGCTCCGTCTGACGGAAATGCGCCGCAGGACTTCGATCCGGGGAATGCTCCGTCTGACGGCGATGCTCCACAGATGATGCAGGGAGGCCCTGGCGGCGGGGGAAACTCTGAGCTTTACATTAAAATTACCGGCGGAACCCTGACCGTATCCGCCGATGGTGATGGTCTTGATTCCAACGGCGGCCTTCTCGTGACCGGCGGAACTACGATCGTGTACGGGCCGACCAGCGATGGTGACAGTGCCCTCGATTACGACGGAAGTGCAATTGTGAGCGGTGGAATCTTGGCTGCCATCGGCAGTGCCGGCATGGTAGAAAGCTTCGACGAAGCTTCCACCCAGCCCGTTATCACCTATTACTGTACGGAAACCCAGTCCGCTGACACTACCATCACACTGACAGACAGCGATGGAAGTGCCCTCTTCACGGTCACACCTGAAAAAGCCTACGCCAGCATCGTTTTGACCTGCTCAGAAATAAAACTGGACGCAACGTATACTCTGGCTGCCGGCACTGACAACGAAGAGATCACCCTCACGGACATCATCACCACCGCCGGAACCCGGTCTGTTAAAACAATGAGCGATCCCGAAGGTGGAAAAATGCCAAATAACAGCGACAACAAAGGAACTCCGCCTTCAAAACCAAGCAACACGGCTGAGTGAACCGTTATAGTTCATTCAGCACCGGAACATTTGCTGTTCCGGTGCGTAAGAAAGTGATGCTACCGTGGCTGTCTTCCTACTTCCAATTTAACGTATTCTGTGCTAAAATAACCTCACAAGAAAAGAGGTAGAAAAATCATGTATGATAAACTGACCGAAAACGATATTAAAAAAATGCAGGAAGAAATCGACTACCGCAAACTGGTTGTCCGTCCAAAAGAACTCGAGGCTGTAAAAGAAGCCCGTGCCCAGGGCGATCTCAGCGAAAACTTTGAGTACAAAGCTGCCAAACAGGACAAAAATCGCAACGAAAGCCGCATCCGCTATCTGGAAAAAATGATCAAAACCGCTCACGTTATTTCAGATACCTCAAAGGACGATGAAGTTGGCATCAACAATACCGTCCAGGTTTACATCGAAGAAGATGATGAGACAGAAACCTACAAACTTGTCACCACCGTTCGTGGTAATTCTCTCAAAGGATACGTCAGTATCGACTCGCCATTAGGAAAAGCCATTCTGGGTCATAAAGTCGGCGACCGCGTCACTGTAAAAGTAAGCGATGCCTATAGTTATGATCTCATCATCAAATCCATCGAAAACACTGCGGATACCGATGATGAACTCCGCAGCTATTAAAGGACAGAAAGAAAGGAAAATACCAGTCATGGAAAAAATTGCAAGCTTTACGATCGACCATATCAAACTTAAACCAGGCGTCTACGTTTCAAGAAAAGATCACGTGGGTGACAGCGTCATCACAACCTTTGACCTGCGCATGACATCTCCAAACGATGAGCCTGTTATGAATACCGCTGAGGTCCACACCATCGAGCATCTTGGCGCAACCTTCCTGCGTAATCACGAAGAGTGGAAAGATAAAACCGTATATTTCGGTCCAATGGGCTGCCGTACAGGATTCTACCTGTTGCTGGCCGGTGATTACAGCTCGAAAGATATCGTTTCACTCGTAATAGAAATGTATGAATTTATCCGCGATTTCAAGGGCGAAGTCCCGGGTGCATCCCCGAAAGACTGCGGAAACTATCTGGATATGAATCTGTCCATGGCAAATTACCTTGGCAAAAAATACCTGGATGAGGTTTTGTACGGAATTGATGAATCCCGTCTCGTCTATCCGGAATAAATTCTAAAAATGGTAACTATTCAGCGCCATGCAATTTCGCATGGCTCTGAATAGTTACAAAAAATGAAAGAAAACAGGGGGAAACAGAGTATGAGAACCATGGAAAACGAAAACCTGCGCGTGCAGATCAGCGATCACGGCGCAGAACTTAGCAGCATCTACGATAAAGCGGCTGACCGTGAGGCAGTCTGGATCGGCGATCCGACCTTCTGGAACCGCCACGCACCGGTCCTGTTCCCGTTCGTCGGAAAAGTAAACGGCGGCTTCTACACCCATAAAGGAGTCAAATACCCGATGGGCCAGCACGGTTTCGCCCGCGACAACGAATTCGAGTGCATCGAAAACACCGAAAACAAAACTGTACACCGCCTGGTATCGACCGAAGAAACCAAAAAAGTCTACCCGTTCGATTTCGCCTTCACCGTAACCCAGGAACTCTCCGGCAGAACCCTGACCATCACCTGGAACGTAGAAAACACCGGTGATGATGACATGTACTTCTCCGTCGGCGGACATCCTGCATTCATGATTCCGGAACAGTATGACATCGTCTTCAACAAAGGCCTGGAAAACCACACCGAGACCGAACTCGAATACGTCCTGATCGACCCGGAAACAGCAGGCGTCGATGTCGCACATCCGAGAAAACTGAAACTTCAGGACGGCAGAATCCCGTACACCAGAACCCTTTTCGACGAGGACGCCCTGATCTTCGACAACATCCAGGTCGAGCGCGTCGGCGTAGAAGTGGATGGAAAACCGTATGTCACTCTCACCTGCAAAGGCTTCCCGAGCGTCGGCGTATGGTCCAAGCCAAAAGCAGGTGCCCCGTTCGTGTGCCTCGAGCCATGGATCGGCCGCTGCGACAACGTCGGCTTTGACGGCGAATTAAAAGACAAATACGGCGAACAGCACCTGAAAGCCGGGGAAACCTTCCAGGCAGGCTACACCATCACCATCGGAGAATAAGGACCCGAAAAAAAAGAAAAACCTCCGAAGTACAGCGAAAAGAACACGATTCCTGTACTTCAGGGGTTGAAATTTTACGGTTTCTTTACTATAATTAGCATCAAACCCAAAAAACGCATGTAGTTCATCATGCACAGAAGAAAAAACAGGAGGGAACGTTCTTGAAAAGAGAAACGGTTATCGTACTTGATTTTGGCGGTCAGTACAATCAGTTAATTGCAAGACGTGTACGTGAGTGCAACGTTTACTGTGAGATTTATTCTTACAAAACAGACATCGAAAAGATCAAAGAAATTCAGCCGAAAGGTATTATCTTCACCGGCGGCCCGAACAGCGCATATCTGCCGGATTCCCCGACTTATACAAAAGAAATTTTTGAACTTGGAATCCCGATCCTCGGCATCTGCTACGGATCACAGCTGATGATGCATCTGCTCGGCGGAAAAGTAGAAGTAGCACCGGTCAGAGAATATGGAAAAATTGAGGTAACCGTAGATACCAGTTCCGCACTGTTTGAGAACGTATCCGAAAAAACCATCTGCTGGATGAGCCACAACGACTACATCTCCAAAGCAGCTCCGGGCTTCGAGATCATCGCTCATACGGATGACTGTCCGGTAGCAGCCGTTGCAAACGTAGAGAAAAACCTCTATGCAACCCAGTTCCATCCAGAAGTTCTGCACACCAAAGAAGGAAAGAAAATGCTTTCCAACTTTGTATACAATGTCTGCCGTTGCGCCGGCGACTGGCACATGGACTCCTTCGTAGAAGAATCCATCAAAGCTATCCGCGAAAAAGTAGGCGACGGAAAAGTCCTCTGCGCACTGTCCGGCGGAGTCGATTCCTCCGTAGCAGCTGTTATGCTTTCCAAAGCAGTCGGAAACCAGCTGACCTGCGTATTCGTAGATCACGGCCTGCTGCGTAAAAACGAGGGCGATGAAGTAGAAGCAGTCTTCGGACCGGACGGCCCATACGACCTGAATTTCATCCGCGTCAACGCACAGGAGCGTTTCTATGTAAAATTAAAAGGCGTAGAAGAGCCGGAGAGAAAACGTAAAATCATCGGCGAAGAGTTCATCCGCGTCTTCGAAGAAGAAGCAAAGAAAATTGGTGCTGTAGACTTCCTGGTACAGGGAACCATCTACCCAGACGTTGTAGAGAGCGGCGTCGGCGGAGAATCCACCGTCATCAAATCCCATCATAACGTCGGAGGACTGCCGGACTACGTAGATTTCAAAGAAATCATCGAGCCGCTGCGCAACCTCTTCAAAGACGAAGTAAGAAAAGCCGGCCTTGAGCTCGGCATCCCGGAATACCTCGTATTCCGTCAGCCATTCCCGGGCCCGGGACTTGGCATCCGTATCATTGGCGAAGTAACCGCCGAGAAAGTCAAAATGGTACAGGACGCCGACGCGATCTGGCGCGAAGAAATCGACAAAGCCGGAATCGCCCACGAAATCGGCCAGTACTTCGCAGCCCTGACCAACATGCGCTCCGTCGGAGTCATGGGAGATGAAAGAACCTACGATTACGCCATCGCCCTCCGCGCCGTCACCACCACCGATTTCATGACCGCCGAAAGCGCCGAAATCCCGTGGGATGTCATTGGAAGAACAACCAGTCGAATCGTAAACGAAGTCAAACACATCAACCGCGTCATGTACGACTGCACCGGAAAACCACCGGCAACGATCGAGTTTGAGTAGCGGACTAAATTGCGAAAAAGCCCATAAATAAAGGCTTTGTGGGCTGTCTGGATGTTCCAGTGGAGTGCAAATGGAGTTAAAAAATATTTTTTTTCTTTGTTTTCTTTCCGGAGTTATCTGAGATTTTCGCAAAAAGTAACTATGCTCAGAAAATATAATTAGTGTGAATATGAAGAACAGTTTGTTTTGATGGAAATATTTTCCGTCAGGGCAGACTGTTTTTTTATACCCTTTTTCAATGATATAAACTCCATGATTCAGAGATAACACATATGGAAACTGTAAAATTAAAATAATTTGCTAAATTTCGGAAAATGATGTCCGATTTTGCATCTGCCAGTACAGAGTATATGAAGAGATAAATATTCAAAATACAGGAGGTACTGATTATGCAGAACAAATTATTTTTAAAGGCAGCTGATATATGTGAACTTCTGGAGGTGAAACAGACATCGGCTTATGAGATCATTGGCAATCTGAATAAGGAGCTGGAAGAACAGGGATATTTGACGCTTAGAGGAAAAGTTCCGACAAAGTATTTTGTGAAGCGTTTCTACGGGGTAGAAGATACCTGTGAGATTTCACAGGAAGAAGGAAAGGAATGGTTTCATGCGTAAAAGAAAAATGTATTTATCAGTGGAAGACATTGCCGAACTCTTTGAGTTATCAGTTTCTTTTGCTTACCGGGTGGTGGAAAGAATGAATGCTGATCTGGCAAGTAAGAACTATTATGTGATTCTCGGTCGGGTGCCAACCCGTTATGTAGAGGACAAGATTTATGGTCTGGAACATGTTGAGCAATATTTGAAGGAGGATAAAGCGATATGAGTATAGTGCAGGAAAAAATGTATATGGATGTGGATGATGTGTGGGCAATTCTTGGTGTTTCTAAAGCGTATGCCTACAATTTGATGCGAGAGTACAACAAGGAGTTGAAAGCAAACGATCAGATGTATATGTACAGACAAAGCCCAAGAGCAGATGAGCGAGTAACAAGTACCGAAGCGAATGCAGTGGTTAAGGATGCAGGAAAGACAGATAGAAAAACGGCACAGCAGAAGCAGATGGTAGATGGAAAAGATAAGAAATTATCCATTCATGAACGGCTTGAAATCAATAAGAAGATTATTCAAGAAAAACAGGGAAAAGATAAGCCGGAGAGAGGAGCTGATTGAGGTGTGAGATAAACAGGGGTGCTAGAATAGCGGATACCAGGCTACTAATGAAGGTGTGGGAAGTTGATTCCTGCATCTTTTTTTAGTGTATAAATAAAGTTTTGCTGTATTTATTTGCGAAAATACAGATTACTTAAGGTGGAAAATAATATTACTTTTTGCTATAATACCGCTATATCATTGGCAGATGTTTAGGTTTTAGATAAACATATACTATAAAATACGGAGGTACAACACGAATTGGATACACAATAAAAAATTTTATTGACTCAAACAAATTCCCAGGGATGAAATTAATTAGTGACAATTCAGGAATCAATAGAGAAATAAGAGGAGTTCGAATTATTGTAGCTCCCAACATGGAAAATTTTCTGGGGGGGGTGAGTTGCTCCTAACTTCTTTGCCCGCTTATGAAAAACTAGATGATCATATGATGGTAAGTCACTTAAATGAATTAAATAAAAAGCAGATAAGTGGATTTATTGTGAAAAGAAAGCAGAATACAGCTCATTTAAATAAGTTGTTTGAAACTTTGGTATGTTTTTGTGAAGAACACAATATACCTGTTTTGGAACTTCCACAGGATATCAGTTACTGGTTGGTTATTAAGTATGTACTATCTCAAATATGTAGTAATATCGTAGTTGCAAAATTTATTTATTCTAAATTAACTCGAGATGAAATCAGTCAGTATTTTGCTGGAAGAGCTATTAGAGAGAAAGCAATAGAGAAATTGATTTGTGGTCTGGAAACTATGCTTGGAAATCCTGTTGCTTTGTATGACGCACAATTTCATAATATGTATTCAAGTACATCAGAACCAATTGAATTAAAAATTTTAAAGGATAGCCCAAAATATGTGTCTAATATCATTACGCAGCTTGAATATATACGTCAAAAAAGAAATAATGTTGAATATATAAAAGAAATCGACATTTTCGGTCAGAGTAAGTATTATTTGCTAATATCAGAGATAAACGAACCATTAATGGAATTAGATTTTATAACATTAGAGGGGGCAGTTTCAGCTTTATTATATTTTTTAATTCAAAATGAAACGGTAAAGAGTATTGAAAAGAAATATCATAGAGATTTAGAATATCGAATGCTAAATGGATTGCTGTCAGAATCAGAGAAAGAGGATGTTGCAAATCTGCTTGATCTTAATGCAACAGATGAATATCGGGTTATCACATTTTATTTGAAATCTGGAAACAATAAAGAAAATTTCAGTGCTGAACAAAGAAAAGAGACAAAGATTGTAGAAAAAGCAGTTTTAAAATTTCTACCTAAAGAGTATATTTTTTGTAATACAAATCGAATCATATATATTCACAAGGAAAATAAAAAGAAGGAAAACGGGAATTTCGAAGAAAGCTGGAAAAATTTCAAAAAGAAACGCAAGATCAATTGACAGATAGAAAAGAACAATTTGAATTCCTGATTGGGATAGGAAAAAGTGTTAAAGGTTATCATGATTTGAAAGATTCTTTTGAAGATTCTAAAACTGCAATAGAATACATTGATGTCATTAGAAAGATAACAGGTGATATACAGAAGTCAGTAGTGGATTGTTCAAAATTAGGATTCTTTCATGTTTTTACAAATATTAAGGATGAAAAGCAATTAAGAACATATATACCAGATACAGTCCATGAGATTCATCAGTATGATGTTCAGAAAAATGGAGAACTGATTGATACGCTGGAATGCTATTTGAATCATAAACAAAGTATTCGAAAAACTTCAGAGTTAATGTGCGTGCATGCTCGAACAGTTTCATACCGTTTGCAGAAAATAGTAGAATTGACAGGAATGGATTTTGACAATGTGGCTGAGATATTAGCTGTTCGAAACGGAATTATAATATTAAAAATATTGGAATTGTTATAAAAGATAACGAATCACATGGTTAGTGTGGTTCGTTTTTCTTTTTGGAAAAATTCATATAATGGAACACTTCTTGCAAAATACACACACCATATTTGCAAATTTTGTGCATTATAAAAAATAGAAAGAACGATATACTATTATATGTGAAAATAGTATTAAGGAATATTTTTTTGACATAAACTAGTACCTTTAAGGGTTGAGTTACGTAAGAGGTGGAGTTATGGAGCAGGAAAAACCAATGGTTTGCACAGATAAGGACTTTGACCGGTTTTATGTAGCATTAAAATTAAATTTAAAAACAAATAGGTATGAATGCATTTACTCACATAATCAAGAGGTCTTTGAAATAGCAAGGAAGACAGAAGATTATGATACGTTTATTCAGATATATATAGAGAGATTTATTCATGATGCTGATAAATCAAAGCTACGAGATTTCCTGTTAAGCGATAAGTTAACAGAAAATCTGGTTCATGGCTATGCAGAGCAGGATATCGTATACCGCAGAATAGAGAGTGAAAAATCTTATATAAAGATGAGGGCTAAGAAATATGTGGATATAAAAGATAATATAGCAATGATTACATTACATAATGTAAAAAGAACCTACAGATCCGTAATGGAAATGAAACGAGAACTCCAGAAGAATGAGCGCGATAAGACCAAGCAATATTGGAATATGGTGTCATTATTGTCTACAGTTCTGGATCATAATAATTTATCAGAAGTGGAAAACCAGGACAATATTATTTTCTTTACAAAGCAGATGTATCTCCAACTGCAGAAAAATTATCCGGAATATGGAATTACAGACGAAGAAGTAGAAGCTGTATCACATTTGGCGCCAATTCATGATATTGGAAAAATTAGGGTGCCTGTTGAAATTCTGAACAAAAATGGCAGGCTGACAGATGAAGAGATGGAAACCGTGAGACAACATCCACTGGTTGGAGCTGAAATGACAAAGAAGTTTCCAAAAGGTCTTACTATAGACAAATTAAATGCGCTTAGTTATGAAATCTGCAGACATCATCATGAACGATATGACGGAGCTGGGTATCCGGATGGTTTGCATGGAGAAGAAATTCCTCTTTGTGCACAGGTTGTGGGACTGGCTGATGCATATGATGCCTTAATCAGTCCTCGCCCCTATAAAAGTAAACTGACTCATGGAGAAGCATTGCAAATGATCCTGAACGGGGAATGTGGCTCGTTCTCCCAACCGCTGCTTCATTGTTTTCTGGAAGCGGCAATGCAGAAGGAATGGATAAAAAAGGCAGATAGCTAAGAAAATGAAAATATGTTTTTAGGAGGAATTTGTGTGAAGAGGAAAAAGAGATGGCTAAGATGGATAGCCTGGACACTTTTATTGGTTTTGTGCATGAATAGCGCAGGAACGACAGTTTTGGCAGTTTCAGTGGAAGAAGAGAATATTCCAAATATAAATAGTACTCAAGAGGGTGAACTGCACACAGAAGAATCTATTCCTGAGGAAAGTACATCATTGTCGGAAGAGACGTCGAAAGAAGAAAATACTTCGCCATCAGAAGAGACTCCTGGAGAGGAAATCACCCCGCCATTAGAAGAGATTCCGGAGGAAGAAATTACTCCATCCCCGGGAGAGTTTTCAGAAGAAGAAAAAGCCGTTGAGGAGCAGATTGCACAAGAGGAATCACCAAGGCTTCAGGAGATTTCCGAAGGATTTGATATTGATTTCTATGTTATTATTGATGGAAACAAGGTAAAGCTTCAGCATAATGACATTACCGGCATTGCAACATGGAAAGACGGAAGAACTACCTACTATGGTGTTTCCATTGAGGACCTGCTCCTGATATATGAAGAATTTGGATTTGTAAAAAACAGCGATGGTCAGAATCCAGATGCAAAAAATAAGTTTGTATCTGCATACCGGGGAAAAAGCAGGATAGAATACGGAAAAGTTTATACAGACACAGAATCCGGAAAGACATATGTTTCTTACAATGATGGACAGAATAAACAAGGGGAAGCGATAGATGTTTACTACCTTCCAAATGGAAAAGGCCTTGCATTAAATTTAAAAGATTCTGTAAAAAAGGACAACTCGTTTTATTCCGTAGAGGTAAAGGGAGAAGGGCAGGATCGGATTCGTTATGCATTAACAGGAACTGTAGTGGAAGAAGTTGTGTCTGACTTTAATCCACAATTGCCGGATCAGACAGACCAGATCGAATGGACCTGTATGGGAACAGATGATAAGGTAATAGATGGTGTACGGGAATCAGGGAACCGGACAAGGTTCTCAATCGGAAAGATCACACAGTCTTATGTGCTCCAGAGAGCGGACCAGACAGCCTTTGATATTCAGTTTTATATATATGCAGACAATGAGGTTCGAAAGCTGCCGGCTGATTCACTGAAAAAAGTGTATAAATGGAACCGTCAGGGCAGATGCTATTTATCTGTCAGTGATCTTGCTGAGATTTATAAAGAGTTCGGCTTGAATGCAGAGGAAACACAGTCCGGAAATTATTTTCCATATACAGTCCGTGGTGAGAAGACATTAGCACAGGCGACAGTGGTAACTTATAAAGGACAGCAATATGTATCCTACACCCTGGACAATCAGGACACAACGGTACCGACAGATGTTTACTATATGCCAAAAGGAGCATCTGATGGCGAAAAAATTCCGGATAATGATTCAGACCAGATTAAGCAGAATGAGAACAGTTTCTATTCGGTTACAGTGATCAATCCGGATGGAAATCGAACTGTGAGTTACTATAAGAAAGATTCTGCGGTCACAATTTCCGTTGATCCAGGAGATACGAAGGAAAGCGACTGGCTTTGTGCCAGTGAGGATGAAAATAAAACAATTGCTCCGGTGAAACAGGGCGATAAACTAACCTTTTCTATTGGAAAGATAGAGCAACCATATACGGTTGCATGCAACACTTTTGCACCAGCAACCTTGAACATTAAATTCTATACTTTTGTAAATAATGAGAGATATAATGTTCTAAACGAAGAAATTCCTGTTATAAAAGATACTACAACAAAGCCGGGAACAGTTTATTATTATATTTCTAATGATGAGTTAAAAGAGCATTTTGAAAAATTTCATTACGATGGTTCTATTCAAAATGGAGCAAAAGAGCGTTTTTATTATTCCAAGAGAGATTACGATACAATCCATAATGCAGGGAAATACACGATAGAAGGTCATGAATGTATTTATATAGGAAAGTCCGGAGAGCCGATGGATGTGTATTACCTGCCAGACGGACAGAATATTGCCACAATGAGTGCAAAGACCTTACTAGAACACGACGATGATAGATATAACGGTTTTTACAGTGTGACAGTACAGGATGAAGATGGACAGGTTTACAGCCAAACAGCTTTGCGTGATCTTCCGGCAATTGATTTTGTTGCAAGAAAGTCAACACTTACAAGAACAGTTAGTACAAAGCCGCGTGTAGAAGAACAAACGCAGGATATAAACTGGGAATGCAGAAAGGAAGATGGTACTCTTTCAGCGGTTACATGGAGTAAAAATGAAGCAGAGCATACCATGAGCTTTACTATTCAGCCAGATGATGCAGTACGTCCATATGTGATTGTTCCTGATAATACAGAAAAGCCGGCTGCGGTAAAAGAAGCAAATATCAGTTTTTATGTATTTATCGATGGACATTATAAGCTGATAAAGAACCTCAATGCTGAGCAACATTACATAATCAAAGCAAACAGTGGCCGAGCCAGTCGTTATTATTTGCGAGCTAAACCAGATGATACGATTTCTAAAATTTACAGTGAGTTTGGTTTCACTCCGAGCAAGCTGGAGCCCGGCGCAGATCAGAAAGAGAAGATTCTGTTTGGTTATGCGACAGACAGCCGTGTGTTTGTACAGCACCCTTATAAGGACAACGATGGTACATGGTATATTCCTGTCCTGAAAAACGGGAAAGATGTATCTGTCTATTATTTCTCACAGCCAAACCCACTGAATCCAGACAGAATCGAAAATTATTTTGATCGTTTGACAGGACTTTCTTCTCAGGTTGGGCTGGCAGGAAGACATTTCAGTGTAGAGGAAAGTTTTCATCTGATTGAAGTGTTGGATCCACTGAATCTGACCAAAAGAGAAGCAATTAAGAGACAGTATGTAGGCCATGGGGAAGCATATACTTTGGAAGTACCAAAGAGGGCAAGTTTAGAAGGTGAGTATTATGGCAAGGAGATTGTCTGGAGTTGTACATCTAATGACAGGGACGAAAATGAGGTTCTTCCAGAACCGTCCGGAAATGATAAGGTAAAATTTGAAATTCCGAAGGTTAACTCATCTTATGAGGTGATCGCAGACAAACCGCTGGAGTCTGGGGCAGTCAGGGTTATCTATAATACAACTCGTTATATGAAGAAACTTCCTAAGGAAGCTAAGTTGACCCCTCAGGTTGAGAATAAGACAAGACATACAGATGATTATGAGAATGAAATAGAAGCTGGAAAACATAACGTTAAGTCACCATATCCGCTAGTTTATGATCATGAAGATAATGACAGCAAAGAGTTGGAACAGTATGAATTCGATCATTGGGATTACAGAAACAAAGACGGAAAGTGGCAGGAATGCGGTGCAGGGGATTCTATTTCTGATCTTATAAATAATAGTGCAAGACAGCCAATCACCCTCTATGCAGCGTGGCGTAAGGTTAGTAACCAAAATCGAAAACAGGTACAGTTTTATATCTGTAAGTCAGCGATGCCGGAAGATGGTTCGGTAGCATTACCAACCACGAATGTAGACGATTATACAAGTGCGGTTGCCGTGGCAAACTGTAATGTGAAGGCAAGTATATTGCATGATGTTCCAGTTCTTGGAAATAAGAATCCATCTACGTGGGAACAGTATGCGGATGGAAATAAGAGAGTGCAAGAACTTTTGCAGGGAACTAAACCAGATGAGGGATATATTGGAAATGGAGACTATATCTACAAGATAGATAGAATTCCTTCCGATGAAGAGGTATTCCAGACAATTCGTGAAAGCGGACGTATGATTCGTATCGGAGACAGGGAGATTCCGCCATCGAAATTAGATACCGAATTCTTCACCATTTATTGGTATTCTTTCAAAAGTGAAATGTCCGATGGGTGGCATATTGACGGACGTATTGTAGCAAAAAATGGTTACCTGACAGTAAAGAAAGATTTTGTCGGAATGCCGGAAGCAATAGAGAAAGTCAAGAAAGATTATTATATCCAGGTAGATATGGATGAAAAGCTTTTAGATGGAAAACCTCAGCCACCTGCATTTCATGAGCATATGAAACTTGTGCTTCCTTCAGAAGATAGCCAGAAACCGGATGCAGAAGCTCCGCAAGCGGAGGATGCTCCAATAGAAGTTGTAGGTACATGGACAGATGATACACATACAAGCTGTACGTGGATCGTTAAGGCGGACTCATTCTGGAAATACACATTAAAAGAGTACAACTATAAGCCAAAAGATTCGAATGTGAAATTTTCAGGTTGGTACAATGTCCGCAATTCTCATGAACAAGGAGATAATGTAAATTCATGGGAAGCATATCCAGAAAGTGGAATTCAATTCACAGGACGTGGAATTGGACGCGGTGGTGAGACTCTTACTATTGAATTGGAGAACCGTTATCAGAAAGAGGGAATACTCACACTGAACAAATTTGATGAGTCTACCGGACATGGAATGGAGAAGATCAATTTTGCTGTCAGTAAGAACGGTGTTGAGGAGGAAACGGTAACAACTGATAAATACGGAATCGCACAACTTCACATTCCGTTACAAGATGAAAACAAACAGAACAGAACAGCAACTGAGACGTATTTGTTGCGAGAGACAAACTTACCGACGGGATATGTAGACACAGGAGATATACAGATCACCGTTGAGATTGCCAATGGAGCATTCAAAATCATTGATGCAAAATTGGTGGATAGGGAGGCTAACGAAAATCAGGAGGCTGTTAAGGCACCAGTTGATGGTAAGATAGACGGAAAATCTGTTCTGTTTCAGCGAGGAGATACCAGCCTTAATATCCGAAATTTTGCTAAAACAGGCACTCTGCATATCAAAAAGACATGGGAAAATCCAAATGATGCACTGACGGAAAAACAGGTGAAAATCAGATTGTATCAGAATGGAATTTCTACAGGACAGGAATTCCTGCTGAATGAAGAGAACGGATGGGAACACACAGTCGACAATGTTCCACTATTCCAGGACAGAAATCCGGTGGAATATAAGGTGGAAGAAATTGAGATAGGAAAGACACATTATTCTTCGGAATACGGGGATGGTTTCCTATATTATGAAGTTATTTATCCAGAGATTCAGTATTTCGATTCAAATGGACAACAAATATTCCCGAAGGATGAGAATGAGTTCAAGGATGTTTCCAAGATGGAACTGGAAGTGCAGAATCTGCATTTCAATCTTGCTGAACGAAGTTTCTTAAAGACGGATGATCTTCCAAGAAACCGACTTGCTGGTGCAGGTTTTCTGTTCTACAAAGTACCGTATGATGATGTTACGAAAGAATATGCGGATGATACAGGATATACAGTAGATTATGACAATACACAGAGCAAGGACGATATCGTTCTGAAAAAGGATGGTCAGAAGTGTAATCCTGATTTTGACTTGCAACTGACTGATGAGAATGGAATGCTTCAGTTATCGGAGGAGATACCAGATGGCAGATACTGGATGGTAGAATCTGTTACTCCGAACAAAAAGAACAAAGCAGATAAAACCAAAACACAGTATCAGGATAACTTTAATTTATATATGGTCGATGTAGAATCCGATATTTTATTCCTATATGAGAAATCACCGACGACAAATACCTGGAGAGCTGTTTCGGACAGACATATCGTCAATCATCCGCAAAAAGGCGGGGTGACGGTTGAGATTACAAAGGAAGTCACTGGTCCACTTGGAAACCGCAAGAAGCCATTTGATATGGAAATTCTCTATTGGGCAGATGGTCAAAAGCTGCGTAGTAAGACACTTAGAACATCCTTGAAACATGGAGATAAAGTTACATTACAAAATGTAGATATATCTTCGGATATCATAATAACAGAAACTGTTGATACATCAAAATACGCTGTTTCGATTTCTAAAAAAGAAGAGAATGATAAGTATTCAAATCCAGTTCAGGCAACATCGAATGAAAATACGGCTGTCATGAAACAGCGGATTGAGGCTGCACGAGGAGATGTGATTGAGTTAAAAATCACAAACGAAAACACACAATCAATACCGGAAACAGGGGTTCGTCTGGGAACAAGCAGGCATGTATGGCTATTACTCGCTATAAGTATCGTTATGGTTCTGTTTTTCTGGAGAAGACGGAAAATGGAATAGACACTGCTATGGAACAAAACTTGCAAAAATACATCCGCCTTTTTACATGTTTGTTGCATTGGAATAAAAAAATAAACCACTATAATAAAGGGTACAAACTAGTACCGTGGATGTCTGAGTTGACCTAAAACAAATAAATCCCCTAGAAGGGTTATGGGCATCCATTTTTATGGAAGGATAGGATGAAGAACGAAACTGAACGGTCAAATAAAAACAACAATATAATACAGGAAACATCTGTAGCACAGGATATTGTTCAGTTGTTATTGAAGATTGCATTTATTATCTTAGCAGTATTTCTTATTTTTACATTTCTCTATGGAATTGTAAGAATAAATGATGTCTCCATGAAACCGGCAATCAAAGACGGTGATCTGGTCATGTATTACCGATTGGATAAAAGGTTTATCTCCGGTGATGTTGCAGTGTTTGAAGCTGATGGCAGAACCACGACCGGACGTGTTGTGGCAGTAGCAGGAGACACCGTTGACATTACAAAAAACGGACTGAAGATAAATGGTGCAGAACAGATATCTCAGGACATTTACTTTGATACCACCCAATTCAAAGATGGAGTGGATTTCCCGGTCACAGTCGGGAGCGGCCAGGTATTTATACTTGGAGATAACAGGCCTCAGGCATCGGACAGCCGAATTTATGGCTGCATTGATATAAAAGATGTCAAAGGAAAAGTCATCGCGATTATTCGGAGCAGGGGAATTTAATTACCAGAGCCGTTAATCAAATAAAAAACAAAATAATTTACAAGGGAGGAACTAAAATGAGCATGAAAAAATTCACTAAGAAAATGCTCGCAATTGTCGCAGCAGGTGCTATGACAATGGGAATGGCAATGCCGGCAATGGCAGCGGATCAAACAACGACAGACACAAAAAATAATGCAAAGGAAGCCTATATCAGCAAGACCTACAACACTGAGGTGGGAAAAGCAGAGACATTTAGCTTTACTGCTACACAGATTATGGAGGGGGATGATGTAATACATACTGCTCATGCTGTTGAAATACCAACAATCAGTTTTGAAACAACTGATCTTGGTACAACTACAAAAACTAAGAAAATTAATTTAGTAGGCACTGATTTTCCTGAAGCTGGTAGATATTCCTATACAGTAGAAGAGAACGAAACGGCTAATCCGTCTGTTACAGAGACAGCATATGAAAAACTGATTATGTCCGATGCTGAGTATAGAATGGATGTATATGTTGTTGAGAAAACTGGTGGAACACTTGAAATTGATAAGATCATTGTAAATAAGACAAAAGATGACAAAGGTAAAGCAACAACAGGTAAAGTAGATATTGGTGGTGATGCAAGCAAGAATGGTTTCAACTTTGTCAACACCTATGTACAGGAAGCTGGTACAGGTGAGAAACCAGATCCGAATAAGCCAGATCCTGACTATAAAACAAACGGTGCATTGAACGTATCCAAGAAGGTTATTCAGAATGTAACAGATGCCGAAAAATCTCTTCCAACTGAGAAATTCGACTTTACTGCAAAATTTGAATTCCCGGCAGGAACAGATGCAAAAACACTTGGCGGTGTAAAAGACAAAGATGGTAAAGATGTTACGTTAGACGCGACTGGACAATGTACATTCCAGCTGGGAAATGGCGAGAACATGAAATTCACAGGTCTTCCAGTAGGAACAACGATTACCGTAACTGAGGCTGCAAAAGCAAACTACAAGGGAAGCACTGTAGTTACACTTAATGGTGTGGAGACATCTAAAGCAGCACAAAAATACAATGAAGCAATTACAGCCAGTGGTAAACTCGGCCAGAAAAAGAACATTGTTGACGTAACCAACAGATTCAACAACGTACCAACAACTGGTATTATCATGAACACTCTTCCATACGTTCTGATGGTTGCTCTTTGTGCTGTAGCACTGTTTGGATTCGTTGCTTTCAAACGCAAAAAAGTACAGAAATAATTACATAAAATCATAAAAGTAACAGCAAAGGGAATGCGTGCGGCGATACTCCGTCGCATTCCCTTTTGCAATAAGAAAGGAAACTTCAGGAATATTTCATATGAAAAAAGCAGCAAAGTTTTTAGTCAAAATAGTCGATCATATGGTGAATTTTATAGCGTTATTGCTGATTCTTATGGTAATGTTCCTGTCATGCTATATGTTATGGGATTCCAATCAGGTATATCAGGCGGCTGATGCGAAGAACTACGAAGCCTATATTCCAACAGAAAAACATACGAAATCTTTTGAAGAATTGCAGAAAATCAATCCGGATATTATTGGCTGGATTCGAATAAATGAAACAAACGTTAATTATCCGCTGCTTCAGGCAGAAGATGATGATACTTATATGAATACGGATGCCGAAGGCAAATATTCTTTAAGTGGTTCCATATTTTTGCACTGTGCAAACAAACCGGATTTTTCCGATTTTAACAATATGATTTATGGACACCATATGGAAAAACACATGATGTTTGGAGATGTGGGGCTATTCGCAGATAAGGAGTATTTTGACGAACATCCATACGGAAATCTTTTTTTTGATGGAAAAGATCATGGAATTGAATTTTATGCATTGATTCAGGCAGATGCTTATAATGAGCGGCTGTTCAGTGTCAGTTCAGAGGAACCGGCAGCAAAACAGGCGTATCTGCAGGAAATATCGGACAATGCTTTACATAAAAGAAACATTGAACTTACTGAAAATGACCATTTGGTTCTTCTGATAACATGTACCTCAGACATGACAAATGGAAGAAATATATTAGTAGGAAGGCTTACGGATCAGGTCTATCCTGAGAAAGAGAAAGCCAAGAATCTGGGAACTGGAATTGATAAATTGAAAGAAAAGATGATTCAGGTGCCGGTTATCTACTGGATACTTTTGCTAATTATCGTTCTATTGCTGATAGATAGAAAATTAAAGAAGAAGGGAAAGAAAAAACATGAAAATTCTTGATTTAAAGAAAACAGCTGTCATATTGGTGACTATGCTCCTTTTTCTGAGCATGCAGATATCAGCGTTTGCATCTGATAACTGTACTGTAGTGAAAATTCCGGTGAGACAGATCTTTGACAGTGAAGTGGAAGGCATTGCAGATGAATTTTCTTATATTATGACAACCGATCAAAGCGACGCACCAATGCCAGCCGGAAGCCGCAATATGCAGTATTCCTGGACAATGGAAAAGAATGCAGCAACAGAGATTATACTGAATGTAAAAACAGCAGGACAGTATCATTATAACATTTATCAGACGACAGAAAAAAAGGATGATTATAAATATGATCAAAACAGGTACTATGTGACTGTCGAGGCTTACTATAATGAATCGAATCAGTTAAAAGTTGTCACAATTGTAGCAAATGAGAAGGGGGAGAAAATAGAAGCGATCTCTTTTAAAAACAGTTATATGGGAGAAGAAAAGCCGAATCTAACACAGCCCTCAAACCCGTCACAACCATCTGGTCCGTCCTATTCGGATGGATTAGGAAAAACCAATAGCGTAAAGACTGGAGATGACAGTCCTGTTATGGGATATTTCTTATTGCTGTTTGGTTCACTGATTTGTCTAAGTGTTTTAATCCATAAAAAACAGAAAAGAAATAAGGGAGAATCACAAGATGAGGCATAATATATGGAAAAAATACATAAAAATTTTATGTTCTTGGATTTTGATTCTTTCTATATGTTTTTTATCCTTAAATGTAGTAGTTGAAGCATCAGGCACAGATATGGAAATGAAAGGTTATACAATATCCCGAATTTATTAGACTTGAGGCGATAAAAGATGAAGCGCAAGGATAATAATTCGGGATTTTTCCTGTTTTGGAGAGGAGCAATTATGCAATTAAAAATTACAACGGATTATGCGATCAGAATAGTATATTATCTGGCTTGTCGTGGTGAAGTAATCACTGCGTCTGAGTTAGCTTACGAATTAAAGATTCCAGAAAGCTATATTCCAAAGATCACAAAAAAATTAAAAGAAGCGAATATAATTACAGCTTGCGAAGGAATAAAAGGTGGGTATTCACTTGTGAAAAAAACAGAAGATATTTCTCTGTTTGACATAATATCCTCCACGGAAGTAACCATGAAATTAAATCGTTGTTTAGAAGAGGATGGGTTTTGTTCCAGAAATGCAACAGAGCATTGTAAAGTACATAAAATATTGCTGGATGTGCAGCAAACTTATGACAATCTACTAAAGGGCATAAAGGTCTCGGAGATTATAAAACCAGATGCCGATGAGTTATCAGAATAGCTAAGAAAACAAACTAGAGAATATGAAAAACAATTATAGAAATAACTCCACCAATATATTAAAATAGATATAGCATAACATAATAAGGCAAAATAAAGATAAATCAAATCAATTGTAAAAGGAAGGGAATACAAATGGGGTATACAGTAAAGGACTTGCTTGAATCAAACAATTTCTCGGAAATGCAACTGATAAGTGATGATTCTGGAATTGGTCGTGAAATTAAAGGAGTCCGAATCATTGAAGTGCCAGATATGGAAAAATTCCTGGGGGGGGGTGAGCTGCTCCTGACAAGTATGCGAGCCTATGAAGCCACAGAGGAAGATGTTTTTTTGCATCATTTAAAAGAATTGGATAAAAAGCAGATAAGTGGATTTATAGTAAAGTGCTGTCAGAGAACTGAACACCTGAAAAGACTGTTTGATATTTTAATGGAATTTTCGCAGGAACATCATTTGCCCGTGATAGAAATTTCTGAGGATTTGTATTTTTGGGGGATTATTAAGCATATACTACTTCAGTTGTGTGATATTGAAACTGCAAAACTGAAATATTTTAAGATGACACATGATAATTTAAGTAATATTTTACTGAACGTGATAGATTCAAGGGAATCTATAGAGAGAATATTTTTCTTGATCAGTACCATGCTCGGGAATCCGGTCGGTTTATATAACGCAGATGGAACCTGTCTTTTTTCAAGTAATTCGGAAACACAGGATTTTAGAATTGAAAAAAATATTGCGGAATATAAGTCTGGAATTATAACCAGATATCAATATTTGTGTCAAAAAAGAAAAAATACTAACTATATTGAATATATTAAGAAGCTCAATATATTTGAAAGACAGGAAATGTATTTTGTTGTTTCAGAACAGAATGAACCATTGAGGGAATTAGATTTTATCGCGTTAGAGAATATTATCATTACATTACAGTTTAGTTTGATCAGACATGTATTAGAAGAGAATCTTGAAAAACGACATCTAAGAGATTTGGAATATCGTATGCTGAATGGTTCGCTGTCAAATGATGAAGAAAATGAAGTTGCAGGTATGCTTGGTCTTAATGATGCAGAGATATATCGGGTTGTCACTTTCCGTATGGATGCAATAAAGAATATGGAAAAATTTACCAATGCCCAGATAAAAGAAACAGAATTGGTCGAAAACGAAATTATACGTTATTTACCGAGGGAGCCTATTTTTTTGCAAACCAACCAGATTGTATATATTCACAGAGAAACGGAACGGGAAACCGGATTGGAATTTCGTAAAAAACTGGAGAAACTGCAGAAAACGATACAAGAATTTCTAGTTAATAGGGGAGTTGAAATAGATTTTCTGATTGGTATAGGTAAAACTGTCACAGGATACCATGAATTGAAGGAGTCTTTTAAATCTTCTAAAATTGCGCTTAAATATATTAAAGTTATTAGACGAATAATCGGAGACGAGGATAAGTCAGTTATAGATAGTACAAAGGTAGGATTCTTTTATCAGATACTGGAAAAGATGAAAGATATAAATCAGTTGCAAGCGTTTATACCGGAGTCATTGAATAAACTTCGCCAGTACGATATTCAGAAAAATGGAGAGCTGGTTGATACATTGGAATGTTATCTGAATGTCAACCAAAGCTTAAAAAAGACTTCTGAATTAATGTTTATTCATTATCGAACTGTTTCATATCGTTTGCAGAAAATAATAGAAATAACGAATATAGATTTTAATAATCCAGCAGAAGTGCTTAGTGTTCGAATTGGATTGATAGCAATTCGAGTTCTTGAAGTAATGTAGAATTTTTAAGAATCTTTTGGAGAGGCAAAGATGAGATTCATAATATTAAAAATATTGGAATTGTTATAAAAGATAACGAATCACATGGTTAGTGTGGTTCGTTTTTTTGTCCATTAATCGTAAGTGCAAAATAATTCGACGGATTGTGTTGCCCCAAAAAATATCCCATAATAATCAATAGAGAATGCAAGCATTTTACTTCATCTTTTCTTGCTAGAAATGATAGATGCGAGCATTTTACTCTATTAAAGTTATGGAGGTGTGCTCATGAGAAGCAAAAGAATACCTGCCGAAGAACAATACCGTCTCATCATGGAATGCCGTCAAAGTGGATTGACAGATCATCAAT
>NZ_QUIM01000012.1:25230-89871 GCF_003480245.1 Blautia sp. AM42-2 | reverse complement strand
TGCCAATGCAATGGTGGAAGAAACAGGAATCCCCCTGCTTTAGCTGTGGGGAGTGTCAAAAAGTTACTTTCAGAAGATCATCAATTATCAGCAGTTAAGTTAGCTGAAAAAATTGGGGTTGCCAGTCGAAATATTGAGAACAATATTAAGAAGTTAAAAGAGTATGGTATTCTTATAAGACATGGATCTCCAAAGAATGGTTACTGGGAGATTGTAGATAAAGATCTACAGGAGTGAGAAGTAAATTAGTCCAAGATAGCTCAAGATTAGTCCAAGAGAATATATATATAACAAAAATAGATTGACATTTTGTAGTAATCAGTAGTAAACTGTACTTGTGGAAAGGAAGTGATATGTTTGGCTAGAAAAACACCAAAAGATGGCAAAGAAGAAAACATACGAGTACGGGTGACTCCAGAACAAAAACAGAGACTTGTTGAGTATGCAGAAAGACACTATCAGAGCATGAGTGGTGTTGTATGTCAGGCATTGGATCTCCTGTACGCAAGAGAAGAACAACAAAATAATAAAGAGTAAAATGGAGTTATTTTGGAGTTTATTTCTTCATAAGCGGTGCGAAAAACACAAAATCAGAACGCATGTTCGAAGCATAAACCTCTAATAACAGCCTTTGCGTGTCATGAAACGCAGTCCGCAAAGGAGTTCGAGTAACGGACTAAAATGCCGAAAGCCTGTATTTATGCGGGTTTTCGGCATTTGTTTTATCGAATGGCTCTAGTTTGGCTCTATTCGTGGGGAGAGTAATAGCAAGATTAAGGAGAAATTATGAAAAAGATAATTATATTAAGAGGTAACTCTGGAAGTGGAAAAACAACAGTAGCTAGAGCGTTACAAAAGAAATTTGGATACAATACAATGGTGATTTCACAAGATGAGATTAGGAGAAATATCTTGTGGGTTAAAGATGGCGTTGATACTAAGGCATTACCACTTATGATAGAACTTATGAAATATGGGTATGAGCATTGTGATGTGGTTATTTTAGAGGGCATCATGTATGATGAGTGGTATAGTCCTTTATTCAAAACGGCAAATGAATTGTATGGAATGGATATATATGCGTACTATTTTGATATACCATTTGAAGAGACGGTCAGGCGGCATAATACACGAGATAAAAAACAGGAATTTGGTGAAGAAGATATGCGTAGATGGTGGAGAGAAAAGGATTTTTCATCAGTTTTTAATGAAAAAATTATTACATCTGACATTGATGCAGACAGTATTGTTGAAATGATATATATAGCTATAAATGAGCAAATTTGAAAAAATGCACAAAACTACGCCACGACCTTTACAAAGGAGTCAAAACCAATGCATTCCCTCGCACATTGATAGAGGGTGAGATATTTTTCCATCTGGATTATGTCACTGATCCTGCGATACCCTGTTTCAAAAGGACAGACTTTGCCAGTTCCAACAACACACATATAGTGTGCAAATGACATAATCAACCAGTATCTTCGGATTCCCTGTGCAGAACGGATTTGATAGCTGTCCAGCGCCAGTTTATCCTTACATTGGCGGAAAAATACCTCAATTGGCCACCTGCATACGTAATTGTCCAGGATTTCATTTGTGGATAAAGACACATCCATGCAAAGGAAGGTCCTTAGTGCTTTCGGTTTTCCAAATGCTTTTTCGGGATAGCTGAAAAGAACAATTGCGTTTTCTGTACCGTTGAGATTGCCTTCATATCGGTACACATAATAGTTTCTGCCTTTAACTGTTACAAGGTCAAAGTTTTTATGTGTCACGGATAATTCGGCAGCCAATTCGCTGAGCTTCTTTTTCATTCCTGACGGGTACAGCAAACGATTTGTTTTCAAAGCACCAATGGTATGAAATCCTTGTACGGCAAAGGTGTTGATTATTTTTTCAGAAACGTACCAACAGTCACAAAGAAAATAGGCCTGTACCGGAGGAGCTGGCAGTTCCTTTGCGATATCCTGAACAATGTCGATTTTAGAAATTGCCTTGTTATACAGCACAAAAGCATAATTCAAAACAATGCCGTTACAGGAAAGCATAACCGAAACTGCCTGATGCCCATAGTCCTGTTTGCCTTTCAAATGAGATTGATGAAAATACGCATCTTCAATCGGATGCAGAGCCCGTGACGAAGGCTTTGTCTTTGAAGCTATCGTATCGTCAACAATACAGAAAACAGGTTTTCCGGTGCGGGCTGCTTCTGAATAAATAATCTCAATGACAGACCGTTTTAATGTATCTGAAAGCAACGATTCATCCCACTTTCCAGAGTTGAGGAAATGGGCAATTGTAGTTCTGTGGCAGGAACTGTTTTTGGCAAAATCCGTGGTTTTTCCATGGTATCCCGAAAGAAAGATGCTAATCAGGATACTCATAAGATGATTGATCATTCGATTAGAATACGATTTGCATAAATCTAATTTTTTAAACTGGTTGTATATGAATGCTGAATGATGTATAGTATTTGCAGGAGGCACCTTCTTTCGTGAATGCTGTAAATGTTGGTTTGGTCACTTTCATTATACAATACAATCGAATTCAAGGTGTCTTTCTTTTATGCAAAATCACGAACTTGCTCATTTATAGTTATATAATAAAGAGTAAAAGAATGTAATTACTCTGTTAGTAAATTGACACAGGTTGGCTGTAGAGTATAATTATAGTAAAAGTACAGCAGAAGCTGTCGCAAAGATATTTATAAAAATGTTGTGGGGGTATTGAACATTAATGAATGTAAAATTAAAATCTGCAAGCAAGCGACTGTAGCCTGGAGGGTGGGAGAAAGATGAAGAAGTGCAAATTAGTACAGAATATAAGAAATTTCAAATTTTGTTATTTTATATTTTGCATAATGATATGTTTGGTTGTTTTTCCTGTTTCCACATCTGCCCAAGAAAATTCTGATCATGTTATCCGGGTAGGATCTTTTGAGGAAACTTATAATGTAGTCAATGAAAAGGGAGAAAGAAGCGGCTATGGTTATGAGTATCTTCAAGATATTGCAGGTTATGCAGGATGGACATATAAATACATAACAAGTGATTGGAAAAACTGCTTTACACAGTTGGAAAATGGAGAAATTGATATTCTTGGTGGCATTTCCTATACAGACGAACGTGCTGAAAATATGCTTTTTTCCGATATGCCTATGGGGGAAGAGAAATATTACATCTATACGGATGCATCCAATATGGATCTTACAGCAGGAAATCTGGATTCTTTTGAGGGAAAAAATATTGGTGTGTTTAAAGATAATATAACGGAGGATGTGCTTAACGAATGGGAGTTAAAGTATGGTCTGCATATGCAGCATGTCAATGTTTCTAATACCGCAGAAGTTATGGACAAACTGTCGAAACACGAAATTGACTGCTTTGTTTCGGTAGAAGAATCCCGTTGGGAAGAATCGGATATTTCACCGATTACAAGTATTGGAGAGACAGAAATCTATTTCGTTATAAATCCAGAACGTCCGGATATCAAAGAAGCACTGGATAGTGCTATGCGCAGAATCAAGGATGACAACCCATTTTACACAGATGATCTCTACAGGCGTTATCTTTCTGCACAGAGCAGCTCGTTTCTTTCAAAAGAAGAAAGTGGGTGGATCGGGCAGCATGGTGCAATCCGGATAGGGTATCTGAATCAGGATGGAGGTATCAGCAGTGTAGATCCATCAACAGGTAAACTGACAGGTGTTATTACAGATTATGTAGATCTTGCAGAAAATTGTCTGCAAGGTCAGACTCTGGAATTTGAATTAAATGGATATGAGACAAGAAGTGAACTGCTTCAGGCATTGCAGGATGGAAAAATAGACCTGATTTTTCATGCAAACCAGAATCCATACTTTGCGGAAACAAATGGATTTGCTTTGTCGGATACGCTGTTGACTCTCAATATGGCAGCAATTACGGCAAAGGATTCTTTTGATGAGAATAAAGAGAATGTAGCTGCTGTTGAAAAAGATAATTTTGTATTGAAAGCATATCTTTCATACAATTATCCACAATGGAAGGTTATGGAATATGAGACATCAGATGCAGCAGTAAAAGCAATGCAGAAAGGGGAGGCAGATTGTATTGTAAGCAATTCAGGTACTGTTTCAAACTATTTGAAAAATAATAAGCTTCATAGCGCTTTCCTGACAAAAGAAGCTGATGTTTCATTTGCTGTTCAGCAGGGAGAACCGGTTCTTTTGTCCATTCTGAATAAAACACTGACATCTATGCCTACCGCTCAATTTTCGGGTGCAGTAGTTTCGTATAATGCTTCCTCACGAAAAGTTACAGTGAGGGATTTTATTCAGGATAATTTACTGACAGTTTCACTTATCGTTGGAATTTCTTTTTTCGTTGTTCTGTGTATCATTCTTCGTTCTTGGAAGAAGTCAAAACGTGCGGAGGAAAGATTCAAGAAATCTGCTGAACAGGCATTAAAACTGAATCAGGAACTGGAAGAAAAACGGCAGGAATTACAAAATGCACTTGTAGAAGCACAGAGTGCCAATAAGGCTAAGACTTCCTTTTTAAATAACATGTCTCATGACATCAGGACACCGATCAATGGCATTATGGGCATGCTTACAATTCTTGAAAAAAGCGGAAATGATGGTGAGCGGGCAAAAGATTGCCTGAATAAAATAAATGAGTCTTCGAAACTGCTATTATCATTGGTAAATGATGTTTTGGATATGGCAAAGTTAGAATCGGATACCGTGGTTTTTAGTGATGAATCCATCAAGCTGGATCAGGTATGTAAAGAAATCACGGAGTCGCTATACTTTCAGGCAGAAGAAAAAGGACTTCATGTTATAGGAGAACATGATGATTACAGTGGTATATATGTTTGGAGCAATGCAGTTCATCTGAAAAAAATATTGATGAATCTGTTTACAAACAGTATGAAGTACAATAAGGTGAATGGTTCTATTTACATGAGTATGAGAACGATTGAAAGATCAGAAGATCACATGACATGTGAATTTAAAATAAGAGATAATGGAATTGGAATGTCAGAAGAATTTATAAAAAATGAATTGTTTACTCCATTTGTACAGGCAGATAATTCCCCACGTTCTGATTATAATGGGACAGGTCTGGGAATGCCTATTGTGAAACAACTTGTAGAAAAGATGGGCGGAACCATAACCGTTGAAAGCAAGCTTGGTGAAGGAAGCTGTTTTACTGTAATACTTCCATTTAAAATTGATACGAATGCACGGCCAGAAGAAAAAGAAGATTTTGATGCAGATATATCAGATATCCGGGTATTGCTGGTTGAAGATAATGAGCTGAATGTGGAAATAGCAGAATTTATGCTGACGGAAAATGGAGCTAAAGTAGAAACAGTGAACAATGGGTTAGAAGCTGTTCAGCATTTTGAAGATTCCGAACCGGGAACATACGATGTTATTTTAATGGATGTTATGATGCCGGTGATGGATGGTCTTACAGCTACAAGAACAATAAGAGCTCTGGATCGGCAGGATGCAAAAACAATTCCTATCATTGCTATGACTGCAAACGCATTCAGGGAAGATGCAGAAAAGTGTATGGAAGCAGGAATGAACGCACATCTTGCAAAGCCGTTGGATGATGAAAAAATTAAGCAGACCATAAGCGAAGAGTTGAGAAAGCAAAATGCCTGTCATGAATGATTATGAGGCAACCGCAGCAATCAGGAGCCTTCCAGATGCATGGGAAAAGCAGACAGGAAACAGAGGATGTGCATCGGAGAAACTGTATCAGTTTTGTGATACAATGGCTGCATCTGAATACTGCTCGCTGATCCGTCCATTTCTGGATATCTCTACACTTTCAGCAAGATTGAAGGCGGAAGAATGCATTTCCACAGAATTCAGTATGTGTGATGGCAGTTGGCACAGGATGCTTTTTACTGTAAAAAAGGGATGAGTCTGGAAATGTAACCCATGTTTGCAAAATACGTGAAGAGTTGAGACGTTTTTGTATTAAATTAAAATTAGATAAAAGGCATGTGAAATACGATGATGAAAAATAACTATATAAAACAAAAAAGAAAAGATCAAAATCCGGTAAATCATTGGAAAATTTTTGAGGGACGGTTGGTATTCCTTCTGGCAATGGTGATTTTGGCTGTTGTTGCATATACTTTTATTTTACAACAAGCATATACCAAAACTGCTCTGAAAACAGAAATTGAACGAGATATTTCCAGTGCAGATGCGGTTCATAAGCTGGTAAATGACAGACTGGGACGAAAAGATTTTAATGAAATAAAAAGTAAAGCTGATGAGAATACAGAACTATTCAAGAATATGTCGACATATATGAATGAAATCAGAACGCTGAATTCTACGAGATATATTTACACAGCAACCAGAAATGAAGACGGTAGATTGATTTACGTTGTAGACGGACTGGATCCATCGGCTGGTGACGTCAGACATCCGGGAGATCCGATTGAAAAGGAGATGGTTCCTTATATAGAAAAAGCACTTTCTGGAAAAACAGTATATTCTCAGGATATTGTTGATACAACATGGGGACCTATTTTTACAGCCTGTTATCCTGTGACAGCGGAAGATGAATCTAATGAAGTGATAGGTGCTTTCTGCATAGAAATGGATATGCAGAAAGCGTATGGAATGGTTGAGAAGACGAATAAGTTAAGTATTGTACTGGGATGCATTACGGCGTGTATTTTGGTAATATTATGTACCTGTGGATATTCTGTATATAAGAAGCAAAAAGAAAATGAGCAGAAACAGCAAAAACTGTTGCAGGAAGCTGCAAGACTGGCCGATTCAGCTAATAAAGCAAAATCAACATTTCTATTTAATATGTCTCATGATATTCGTACCCCTATGAATGCAATCATTGGATATGCAGAATTGGGAGAGAAACATTTAAAGGAGCCAACTATATTAGAGGATTACTTTGAAAAAATATTATTGTGCGGAAAGAAAATGCTGCATTTGATTGATAACATTCTTGAATTAGCACGAATCGAAAACAACCAGGCAACGCTGGATGAAACAATAACAGATGTTTCTAAAAACTTTGATTTATGTATTGATATGTTTAGAAAACCGATAGAAGAAAAACATCAAACACTGAAAGTCAATAAGAACATTCGATATCCATACCTGCATATGGATGATGCAAGATCATCTGAAATTACGATTAACATTTTGAGTAATGCTGTGAAATACACGGGTGAAGGCGGTAACATAAGCTGTACATTGAACCAATATCCCGGCGAAAAAGAAGGTTGGAGTGTATTAGAGCTTATCATAGCAGACAACGGAATCGGAATGTCAGAAGAATTCCAAAAACATATTTTTGAATCATTTTCACAGGAACGATCTTCGTCAGACAGCGGAATAGAAGGTAGCGGACTTGGCATGGGAATCGTGAAGAAACTGGTGGATTTAATGAATGGCAAGATCACAGTTCAGAGCAAACCGGGAGCAGGTTCTACTTTTACAATCACGCTTCCATTAAAAATAGCAAATGCGGAAGAAAGGAATCCGAAACATGCAGACGGTCAGTTGAATATCAAAAAACTGGAAGGAAAAAGGGTTCTTCTGGTAGAAGATAATGACTTGAATGCAGAAATTGCAACGGAACTTTTGACGGAAGAGGGAATCATGATAGAAAGAGCGGAGAACGGCGTTGCATGTATTGATATGTTTAACAAAGCAAAGCAAAATTACTACAGTCTGATTCTGATGGATATTCAGATGCCGATTATGAACGGATATGAAGCATCCAGGAGAATTCGAGAACTGAAAGACGGTAACAAATCGCAGATTCCAATTGTTGCAATGACAGCAAATGCGTTTGAAGAAGATAAGAAGATGGCTTTGGCAAGTGGCATGAATGATCATGTTGCAAAACCAATAGATATGAATGTATTATTGCCGACTATTATGAAATATATGTAAAGGAAGAAAGAAGGACACTGATTTTGTAGTCAGTGTTCTTCTTACATATCAGTCGACTAAAGAAAAACATTTTATCCAGTCCATTCTTTTTTGTCAGTTTTCTGCCGGCAAGTCAGAGAGCAGGACATTTCCGTTGACGGTACTTGCCTGAATGGTGAATGCAGAAATACCGGAGCGGGTGAATGTTTTTGTGTAGGATTCCGTTCTTCCATTGGAGACGAGGCGGATTTTTCCGGTTGTCGTGGATGCATGAATGGACGCATCGGCAAGGTCGTGCGAGAGATGGAGTTTCACGGAACCGTTGACGGATTTTGATGTCAGGTACTCGGAACAGGTTCCCTCGAAGAGGACTTTGCCGTTGACACTGTTTAAGGATGCGCGGGAGCAGTCGCCGGTGATTTCAAGTTTGCCGTTTGTGGCGGAAACATCGAGGCTGTCTGTGCGCAGACGGGTCAGGACGATCTTTCCGTTCGCAGCCTGTATGCGGCAGCTGGATGCGGAAAGGGAATCACCGGTGATTTTGCCGTTTGTGGCGGAAATTTCGAGTGTAGTAAGGGAGAGGGTATCAAGCCCGGTCGCGCCGTTCAAAGAGCGGAGCGTCAGCTTCTGTACGGTGGACGGCACCTGGAAGGAGAACACCTCTTTCTGGTGATTATTGCAGAAAAGATGTTTCCAGAATACGGGAGGGATGAGTTTTTTCTCTCGCAGACAGAACGTATTGCCCTCAATGCCTGCCTCGAAGCGGTCCGGATCGAAGTCGCCGGAAAAGTCGAACTCAACCGAAGCGGAAGTGCCCGGAGCAAAGTCGGCAGAAGCATTCCGCAGGGAGATTTCCATAGCGGTGATGGCGGTGGAAGGGGCGTACGGGTAGTTCGGATGTGTTTCTTCAGAATTGGAGTGGGTTTTCTCCTGTGGCAGCACGTTTGCAACAGGTTGCTTCGTTGTGGCATATTCCTGACGGAAAAATTCGAGGACATCGTCGACATTACCGAGTTCCGCACAGATTTCCTCATCGGAGAGACCCTGGCTGCGGGCGTCGGCGAAATGGGATTCGAAATCGTTTAAAATTTCCTCTGCGGCGGCAGAATCAAAGGATGCAAGGCCCTGTTTCAATGCATTCATATAAGTTTCATACGTTGTATTCATCATGATTTTCCTTTCTATCGTCAGATCGTTTCATCTGAAATCAGTCGGTTGATCTGCTGGGTGAAATCCAGCCATTCCTGTTTTTTCTCCTGCTGATAAGCTGTTCCTGCTTCAGTCAGATGGTAATATTTCCGGGCAGGGCCGGATGCGGATTCCTGCAGATACGTTTCCACGTAACCGGCTTCCTTGAGTCGTTTTAAAATCATATAGAGCGTTCCTGCGGCGATGGACATTTCGCGGGAAATGGCGTCTGTCAGCTCATAGCCGTATTTGTCCTCTTTTGTCAGCTGGGAGAGGACACAGAGCTCGAGGACGCCCTTTTTGAGTTGTGGATTCATATGAACACCTCCTTGTTGAGTAGATCATAACACAGACTATATCATAATGCAATATAGCAAACCAAATTTTTATCCTGCCATGTGTTCGATTTTGTACATGGAAATGACTTGAAAAGAACCGCGGATTTCCGTATAATCAAGCAGAACCCTGAAATTTGACCGGAAAATACAGAAAAATAGAAAGATAGTAAGTTGGAAAGAAGAGGAAAAAATATGAGTGAAATGAATCAGAATAACAATGGCCCGGTAAAGGGCGCGATCCATTCGATCGAGAGCTTCGGATCCGTCGACGGACCTGGCGTACGCTACGTGATATTCGTGAAGGGCTGCAACATGCGCTGCCAGTTCTGCCACAACCCGGACACCTGGACGACGAAAGATGCCGACTGGCAGACCGCGGATGAGGTGCTGAAAAAGGCGCTCCGCTACAAAAATTACTGGGGCGAAAAGGGCGGCATTACTGTAAGCGGCGGAGAACCGCTGCTGCAGATCGACTTCCTGATCGAGCTGTTCCGCAAGGCAAAAAAGAACGGCGTTCACACAACGCTGGATACCAGTGGAAATCCGTTCACAAGAGAGGAGCCGTATTTCAGCAAATTTAATGAGCTGATGAAATACACCGACCTGCTGCTGCTCGATATCAAGCTGATTGACGACAAGGCGCACAGAGAGCTGACCGGCTGCACCAACGAGAACATCCTCGATCTGGCGCGCTACCTTGACGAGATCGGCAAACCAGTCTGGATCCGCCACGTCCTCGTCCCGGAACGCAGCGACTACGATGAATACCTGATTCGCCTCGATGAGTTTTTACACAGCCTGCACAACGTACAGCGCGTAGAGGTTCTCCCATACCACACCCTCGGCGTATTCAAATGGGAAACCTTAGGAATCCCATACAAACTCGAAGGCATCAACCCGCCGACCAAGGAGCGCGTGGAAAACGCCAATAAACTGCTGCATACGGCGGAATATACGGGATATCTGAAATAAAAAGCAGAACAACAAGAAAAAAATGTGAAAAAGTAACAATTTTTATAAAAACTTTATAGTATTTCTGTTCAAAAACCAGAAGAAAAGGAGTATAATTTCTGTTATGGACGAGAGCATGGTTACAATGTGGCGGACATGACAGGGACGACAGCAAAAACACTACGAACCTTTTTGATTCGCCGCGGCAGTTGCTGCATCCACCAAAAATAAGAGCAAAAAGAAAGAAGGATTTACAATGTTTGGTTCAAAAGAGGCATCGGAAGACAAGCTGAAAAAAATGGTGGAAAAAGGAAAATGGGACAAATTAAGAAAACAGTATCTGGATTCGGACAAGACAACGCAGGTAGCGCTTGCAAAAGCCTGTGCAGCTTCGAGAAATGATGGTTCTGTTAATATTCTGACTTCTCTTCTGGAAGTAGACGATGTAGACGTAAAAATCGCGGCCGTTACGAGCCTTGGTGAGGTTGGAGACGATCACGTAACAGCACTGATCCGTCAGCTGGCCGTCAAGACACCGGCAGATCAGACGGAGCTGAAAGCAGCGATCACAAAAGCGCTGGAGAAGATTGTCGAAAGAGCATAAGAGCAGGATCAGTGAAAAAAAGGAAAGGCGAAGAAGTTTCTGTAAAAAGAAGCTCCTTCGTTTTTTTGTTGCAAGGCATATCAGAATCTGCTCCAGCGGATTGTTTTTGCCCGAACAGAAATCTTACAAAATCGTAATAATAATGCAGTTGTATTTATCCCGCAAAAAATGCTATAGTGAAAATAACACAGACACAAAAGCAGAACGCGGAGCGAAAAGCATCCGCAGAAAAAAGGGAGGAAACAAGATGGAATTTGTATTCGAACATGCAACCATGATTGCCGTGATCGCCGTTGTGGTGATCATTCTTGCCATTCTGGCGAGCGGTTATGTGAAGGCGCCGCCGGATACCGCATTTATTATTTCCGGTTTCAAAAAAGGCCAGCGGATCCTGATCGGTAAAGCCGGCATCAAGCTCCCATTCTTTGAGCGGCTGGACAAGCTGAGTCTGAAGCTGGTAGCGATCGATGTGAAGACGAGCGACGCCGTGCCGACCGCTGACTACATCAATATTCAGGTGGATGCAGCCGTCAACATCAAAGTCGGGGACGAACCGCAGAAGCTCCAGAAAGCATCCCAGAACTTCCTGAACCGCGACAGCGAATATATTGCCAAGGTTGCAAGAGAAGTCCTTGAAGGAAACATGCGTGAGATCGTTGGAAAGATGCGTCTGGAAGAGATGGTTTCCGACCGCCAGAAGTTTGCGGAGCTGGTCAAAGAAAATGCAGAACCGGACCTGGCTGCGATGGGACTTGACATCATCAGCTTCAACGTACAGAATTTCGTCGATTCCAATCAGGTCATTGAAAACCTCGGTATCGACAATATCGTAAAAATCAAGAAATCCGCGGCGATCGCCCGTGCCAATTCCGAGAAAGAAATCAAAATTGCCCAGGCGCGTGCAAATAAAGAGGCGAACGATGAGCGCGTTCTTGCCGAGACTGAGATCGCAAAGAAAAACAACGATCTGGCAATCAAGTCGGCAGAGCTGAAAAAAGAGTCCGATATCAAAAAGGCAGAGGCAGATGCAGCGTACAAGATTCAGGAAGAGCAGCAGAGAAAAGAGCTGGAAATCACTTCCGCGAATGCGAACATCGCCCGTCAGGAGCGTGAGGTTGAGCTCCGTGCCAGAGAAGTAGAAGTAACCGAGAAATCCCTCGAGGCAGAAGTCAAGAAGAAAGCCGAGGCCGAGCGTTACGCAAAACAGCAGCAGGCAGAGGCAGATTTGTACCGCCGTCAGAAAGACGCAGAGGCAGACCAGTTCGAAAAAATCCGCGAGGCGGAGGCAAAGAAAGCCCAGGCAGAAGCCCAGCGCTATGCGATGGAGCAGGAAGCACTCGGTATCAAGGCAAAAGGTGAGGCGGAAGCCGCATCTATCCGCGCCCAGGCACTTGCAGAGGCCGAAGGTATGGAGAAGAAAGCCGAGGCTTACCAGCGCTACAACAAAGCCGCAATGGCAGAGATGATGATCAAGGTTCTGCCGGAGATCGCCGGAAAGATCGCAGAGCCGCTCAGCCAGATCGACAAGATTACGATCATCGGCGGCGGAAGCGAGGACAACGGCATCGGCTCCGTAGCGGGCAATGTGCCGGTGGTGATGGCAAAGCTGTTTGAGTCGATGAAAGAGGCGACCGGTGTCGATCTCTCCGAAATCATGAGAGCCGATACGTACGATGCAAAAGTAAACCGCAACATTCAGATCTCCAGCCCGGAAGAGCTCAAAGAGTATCTGAAAGCAGAAGCCGGAAAGGCAGCAGCGGATGCAGAAAGCCCGGAAAAAGCGGAAGCATCCGAACCGGTGCAGAAAGACGGCAGCGAGCAGTAAATCCAGAACGGATCATAAAAACAGAAAAAGAGGCAGGGATCCAGAGAAATTTCTTGAGGATCCTGCCTCTTTTGACGTATAGATCGGAAAAAGTTATTCGGCGCCTTTTTCCAGCATGCTCATGAACTCTTTTGCCGCCTGCGGGATCGGCAGATGGGAGCTGTGGGCAACGACAAGCTGGCGCGGCGGAAGCTCCTCCACGAGGTCGAGCTGGAAGGCCGCCGTCTCTTTTACAAGGCAGTAGTCCGGCACAAACGCGATGCCAAGGCCGATACTCGCCAGGTCGATCAGAAGATCGTTGCTGCCAAGCTCAATTTCCGGCACGAGGTCGAGCTGGAACCGCTGAAACTGGCTGTGCAGGAACTCACTCGTCGTACTCTTGCGGTCGAGCATCAGAATCGGGTACTGCAGCAGCTCTTTTAAGTGAACCGGCCTGTTTTCCAGTTCCGGGTAATATTCGCCGTTCGCGATGAAGATATCGTGGAACGAATGAATCGGAATCGTGTGAAGACGGCTGGAAAGATGCGAGTTTGGATAATTGGTCACGATGAAATCCACCTGGCCGGATTCCAGCAGATCGACACACTGGGTCGAAGTCTGGTTTGTCACCTTGATGTGGACATTCGGAAAGGAGCGGTGGAAACGGTTCAGGTACGGAACAAGGAAATAGCGGCAGATTGTGTCGCTCGCGCCGATGCGGAGCTGGCCGCCGCCAAGCGTTCCCGCTTCCATAATCTGTGCTTCACCGCGCGCAATCAGGTTGATCGCAGGCTCTACGTGGCGCAGCAGCGTTTCTCCCTCCGGCGTTAACTGCACGCGCTTTGTACTGCGGATAAAGAGCGTGATTCCAAGCTTTTTCTCCAGTACCTTGATCGACTGGCTGACCGCCGACTGCGAGATAAAAAGCAGCTTGGAGGCCTCGGAAAAACTGAGTGTGGTGGCAACGTAATAGAAAACCTTATATAACTCGTAATTAATATCCAAAATAAGCACCTCTTATAAAATATGATATCTTCACTCTAGCACACTTCCCCGAAAGAATGCAAGAAAAAATCTGCCGGAACCGTGAACTTTTTCTCCTCTTTTTCGAGTAAGAGAAAATTCACGGTTCCGGCAGATAAGAAAGAGGAATCAGCCAAGCACTTTGGCAATGGCGCTGTCCAGCGTGCGGATCTGGCGCGTTGCAGAGTATCCGTCGAGTTTCGGCATCTGAATATCCATCAGCACCAGATCGAACTGATCCGGCGCTGCGGTGCGGAGCGTCTCAACGGCAACATCGCCGTCGTCTGCAAGGCTGACGGAAAATCCGGCGTTCGAAAGGAGCTCCATCGCGATTTCCTGTACCATATGGCTGACGTTGATCGCCATGCCAAGTCCCGTACCCTGAATGCCGCTGACCGTAGAAGTCTCCTCGCGTGTAAGCGATTCAAAGAGGTGCTCCTGGAATTCCCGGCTCATGCCGATGCCGTTGTCGCGGACGTGGAATTCGTAGAGCGCATACCCTTTTTTATAGTACGGTTTCTGAATAATACGGACAATGATGGTGCCGCCGTTCTGTGTGAATTTCGTGGCATTGCTCAGCAGATTCAGCAGAATCTGGTTCAGGCAGATCTTGTTGCAGAGGATAATAGAAATCCCCCTGTGTTATGAAATATGTAAAGAAATTGCTTACAAAACAAAAATATAAGACAACATATATCTCATTATACTTGATACAGACAAAATTTACCAGCGTTTGTGTAAAAGAAAAGTAAAAAATAGAATGAACGATGCATCCGAAAAACAGATTTTGTTCCGGAATGGAAATGGGAAACAAAGAAAAATAAAAGTTACTTTACATATAAAAGAGCAGAACAGGAAGAAACTTTGAAAAAAGTTGAAGAAAATTACAAATTATTGTGGAATATGTGGAAAAAATATGGTAGGATGGGAGAGAAAAGAAAAGTAGTTTTCAAAATGTTACTTAACGTTCAACGAAAACTCTAAGGTTACAAATAAAACAAAAGAACAAGAGGAGAAGGAAAATGGAATTTTTACCAAAGCCGAAAGAGGTAAAACTCCTGACGGGGGAACATGCACTTTGCTATGACGGCAGAATCGTACTTGAGGGCAGACTGCTGGGAAATGGGGATACGTATGCGAAAGTGCTGCAGCAGGGAATCCAAAAGGAAACCGGAATGCAGTATGAGATGGGATACGGTGTTCCGGGAAGAAAAGAGACCGGTGCCATTGTACTGGGACTGGATGAGACGCTGAAAAGCCAGCAGTACATACTGCAGGTGACAGAAGAGAATATTACGATTCAGGGCGGTGACGGAGCCGGCGTGCTCTACGGCGTGCAGACGCTGTGCCAGATGATACACGAATACGGTGCACTGCTTCCGGCTGTGCGGATCGAGGATGAGCCGGATCTGCCGGTGCGCGGCTATTATCTCGATGAGACGAGAGGCCGTGTGCTGACACTTTCCTATTTAAAACAGGTGGCAGACCGCATGGCGTACTACAAGCTGAACCAGCTGCAGCTCTATGTGGAGCACACGTATCTGTTCTCCGGACTTTCCGAGATGTGGCGCGATGAGACGCCGCTTACGGCAGAGGAAATCCGCGAGCTGGATGCGTACTGCGCAAAGCTTCATATCGAATTGGTGCCGTCGATCGCAACGTTCGGCCATCTGTACATGCTGCTCTCCACAAAGAGCTATGGCGACCTCTGTGAATTCCCAGACAGCTGGAAAGAGCCGTTTTCCTTCTGGGACCGGATGCAGCATCACACGGTGGATGTCTCCGGCGGCAGAGCGATCGAGCTGATCAAGGCCATGATCGAGGAGTACATGGCGCTTTTTGCCACGGATAAATTCAACATCTGCGCGGACGAAACGTTCGACCTTGGAAAAGGAAAATCGAAACCGCTGGCAGACGAGAAAGGCGTTCACCGCCTGTATATCGACTATGTAAAAGAGCTCTGCGAGTTTCTCGTGGCAAAAGGCAAAAAGCCGATGTTCTGGGGCGATATCATCTGCGCACAGCCGGAGCTGATCAAAGAGCTGCCAGAGGAAACCGTCTGCCTGACCTGGGGCTATGCAGCCGAGCAGAGAGAGCATGAGGCAAAAGTGATGGCGGAAGCTGGTGCAAGACAGTATCTCTGTCCTGGGGTCGGCGGCTGGAACCAGTGGATGAACCTGGTGGAGAACAGCTACAAAAATATCGCACGGATGTGCGGCTATGCGAGAAAATACCATGCGGAAGGTGTTCTGAACACAGACTGGGGTGACTGCGGCCACATCAATCAGCCGGACTTTTCCCTTCCTGGCATGATCTATGGAGCCGTCTTCTCCTGGGGAGACGATACCGACAGCTTTGAGGAGCTGAATGAACAGATTTCCCGTCTGGCCTACGGCGACCGGAGCGGAAAATTCGTTTCCTATATGGCAAAAACGGCAGAATGCTCCATCTTTGACTGGTGGGATGCCAACGTCGTTTACGAGGAAAAAGTGCTCGGTCATCCGAACAACCGGAATGCGCTGTTTGACGCGAGAATCCAGGATGAGGCGAAGCGTGCAGCTGCAAAGGAAACAATTGCGGCTCTGAAAAAAGAACTGAAAAAGACAGCCGGTGCTCTGGAAGAATCCTGCCGTCCAATGGTTCCGGTGCTGGAACTTACGATGGACGCCATCGATCTCTGGAACGAGACGGGTGCGAGACTGTGTGATATCGAGCTTGGAAAAGAAAAAGATGAGGCAGCCTGCGCGGCACTTGCGGGACGGCTGGAAACCTGGTTTATGAAGTATAAAGCGTCCTGGAGAAGCATCAGCAAAGAAGGCGATCTGCACCACATTGCGGAAATTGTATTCTGGTATGCCGATATTCTGCGGGGAAGAAAACCGTACGAAAAATAAAAAAATCTGTTTGTAAACAAAATGAACAGAAAAAGAGAATAAATGAACGATAAAAAGTAACAAAGAAAACGAAAATTTACATAAAAGTGAACAAAAACACTTGACTTTTGCGCAGAAATGGACGAAGATAGAAGTATCGGATCGAAAGATCAAAAATGTCCGTATGGCGTGACAAGAGAGAAAGAAAAAAATAATTTTCACAGAGGGAAACAATCATGAGTAAAATCATCGGAAACAATCTGCCGGATATGCCTTGGCAGGAAAAACCAGCAGGAGAGCACATGCCGGTATGGCGCTATGATCAGAACCCGATCATCGGCCGTTACGAGCAGAAACGTTCCAACAGTATCTTCAACAGCGCAGTCGTACCGTTCGAGGACGGATACGTAGGTGTATTCCGCTGCGACAGCCGTTCCATCAGCATGGACATCTTCGTTGGAAGAAGTAAAGACGGTATCCACTGGGAGATCGAGGATGAACCGATCAAATTTGAGGGCGCTGACGAGGAGATTCTGACAAGAGAGTACCGTTATGACCCGCGTGTCTGCAAAATCGACGACAAATACTATGTAACCTGGTGCAACGGCTATCACGGCCCGACCATCGGTGTTGCTTACACCTATGACTTCAAGAAATTCGTTCAGCTTGAGAACGCATTCCTTCCATTCAACCGTAACGGCGTGCTGTTCCCGAGAAAGATCAACGGCTACTACATGATGATGAGCCGTCCAAGCGACAACGGCCATACACCGTTCGGCGATATCTTTGTCAGCCAGAGTAAAGATATGGAATTCTGGGGAAGACACCGTCACATGATGAGCCCGGTCCGCGGCGATGAGTCTGCATGGCAGTGCACCAAGATCGGTGCCGGCCCGGTTCCGATCGAAACAGATGAGGGATGGCTGCTGATCTACCACGGCGTTATCACAACCTGCAACGGATACGTATATCGTATGGGATGCGCACTGCTTGATATCGACGAGCCGTGGAAAGTAAAATACAGAACGAAAGACTATATTATGGCTCCGATCACCCAGTACGAGTGCATGGGTGATGTTCCGAACGTAGTATTCCCGTGCGCAACCTTAAGCGATGCAGCAACCGGAAGAATCACTATCTACTACGGATGCGCAGATACTGTAACCGGTATGGCATTCACAACCGTAGATGAGCTGCTGAACTATGTGAAAGAGAATAGCCTTTGATTTATAAGATAACTTAAAAAGCGACAAGTCCGCCGGGCTTACGGGTGAAAGAAGCCTGCAGGTCCGGCGGACTTTCTTTTAAAAAATGACCCCATGGACAGCATAAGGAGGCACTATGAAATTTGTAAAAGAGCGTGTGAACGTAATCTGCCAGGAACTGGCAAGACTTTCGATTTCACAGAAAATTAAAATCACCGATATGCAGGTGAAAAATGGATGCTATATCACACCGGCAGAGGCCGATGCATCAAAAGAGCCGTGGACATCGTTTGATACGGTCAATGACCGCTGGTACGGACCGGACAAACATTACTGGTTCCGCACCACCATCACCATTCCGGAGAGTTTCGATGGAAAAAATCTCTGGATGAGAGTCCATGCAGGACTGGACGAATGGGATGACGGAAGAAACCCGCAGTTCCTGCTGTTTGCAAACGGCGAAGTGATCCAGGGTATGGATATCAACCACCGCGAAGTACTTGTAAGAGAAAATGCAAAGGCCGGTGAAAAAATCCAGTTTGACCTGCAGTCCTACACCGGAACGCTGCACAGCGAGTTCCGTCTGCTGGCAGACCTTGAGGAGCATGATGCGAAAATCGAGGAGATCTATTACGACCTCATCGTTCCGATGCAGGGCCTGAACCGTATGGACGAGGATAATAAAACGCGTCTGGATCTCGAAACCGCACTGACCAACACGATCAATCTGCTGGACCTGCGCAAGCCATACAGTAAAGAGTTCTACGCTTCCATCGAAGAGGCAGAAAAATGCATCCAGGAAGAGATCTATGAAAAAATGGGCGGCTGGGACGAAGTTGTGGCAACGTGCATCGGCCACACCCACATTGATGTGGCATGGCTGTGGACGATCGACCAGGTTCGTCAGAAATCCTGCCGAAGCTTTGCAACGGTATTAAAACTGATGGAGGAGTATCCGAACTATCACTTCATGTCGAGCCAGCCGAAGCTCTACAGCTTTGTCAAAGAAAGACACCCGGAAGTGTACGAGAAAATCCGCCAGAGAGTCAAAGAAGGACGCTGGGAGCCGGAAGGCGGCATGTGGGTTGAGGCAGACTGCAACCTGACTTCAGGAGAGTCCCTCGTGCGCCAGTTCCTGTTCGGAAAACGCTTTTTCAAAGAAGAGTTTGGCGTGGACAACAAGATCCTGTGGCTGCCGGATGTCTTCGGATACAGCGCAGCGATGCCGCAGATTCTGAAAAAATGCGGAATTGACTACTTCATGACGACCAAACTGGCATGGAACGAGTTCAACAAAGTGCCGTACGATACGATGAACTGGGAAGGCATCGACGGAAGTGAAGTATTCACTCATATGATCACAACGCTCGGCGTCGGACAGCCGGAGACGAGCTTCTTTACCACATACAACGGAATGCTGCACCCGGATGCCATCATGGGCGGATGGGACCGCTACCAGAACAAGGACATCAACAACGATATCCTGATCAGCTACGGCTACGGAGACGGCGGCGGCGGCCCGACCAGAAGAATGCTGGAGACATCCAAACGTATGGAAAAAGGCATCAAAGGTGTGCCGAAAGTACGCCAGGCATTTGCGAGAACGTATTTCGACGAGCTGCATGAGAAGGTAAAAGACAGCAAACGCCTCCCAACCTGGATCGGCGAACTGTATTTTGAGTTCCACCGCGGAACATACACCTCGATGGCACGCAACAAACGCGGCAACCGTAAGAGCGAGTACGCGATGATGGAATTAGAGCTTCTGTCCGTTCTGGCCGAAAACGCCGGAAAAGCATACCCGACCGAAGAACTGAACCGCATGTGGGAGATGATCCTGACCAACCAGTTCCACGATATTCTGCCGGGCTCCTCGATCCATGAGGTATATGAGCAGACGAAGAAAGAATATGCAGAGATTGCGGAGACATCAGCAAAACTGATCGGCGAGCGCATGGAAGCACTCTGCGGAACAAAAGACGAGAGCGTGACCGTATGGAACACTCTCGGCCACAGAAGAAACGACGTTGTTGTACTCGGTGAGACCGCGGCAGAAGCCATGACCGACGGAACCACCGTATATCCGGTACAGCAGACGAAAGACGGAGCCATTGTCTATGCAGAAAACCTGCCGTCCAAAGGATATCAGGTTCTGCGCCCGACGAGCGGAGCCGCTGCGGAAACGCCATTTGCTGTAACAGAAGCTGGAGAGGGCTATACCCTTGAGACTCCGTTCTACACGATCCAGATCGATGCAAACGGTGAATTCACTTCCTTGTTTGATAAAGAGAATGACCGCGAAGTGCTTCAGAGCGGAACAACCGGCAACGAGCTGCGTATCTATGAGGACAAACCTCTGCAGTACAGCGCATGGAACCTGGATATCTTCCATACCGAGAAATCCTGGAAGGTGGAGGGTGTACGCCGCATGGAGTGGACAGAAAACGGTCCGGTCCGCGCAACACTGGAAATTGAGCGCGAAGTGATGGACACCGTCATCCGCCAGCAGATCCATTTCTATGCAAAAGACCGCAGAATCGACTTCGAAACCTACGTTGACTGGAAGTTCGCCGAGCATGTACTGAAAGTTCACTTCCCGGTAGACGTTCACAGCGACGAGGCAACTTTCGATATCCAGTTCGGTAATGTGACAAGAAAACTGCACACCAACACAAGCTGGGATCAGGCAAGATTCGAAGTATGCGGCCACAAATGGGCTGATATCTCAGAGGGAAGCTACGGCGTCAGCCTGATGAACGACTGCAAGTACGGCTATTCCATGAAGAACCGTGTGATGACGCAGACTCTGATCAAATCCGGAACTGAGCCGAACCTGACCGCAGACCAGGAAGAGCATTTCTTTACTTACTCTCTGTATCCGCACGCAGGAACATGGCGTGAGGCAGGCACCGAGCAGGAAGCTCTGAACCTGAACGTACCGGCAAAAGCAGTTGCAGGTGCAGCAGAGAAAGACCGCATGGAATTCCTGTCTGTAGACAAACGCGACGTAGTGCTTGAGACTGTGAAGAAGGCAGAGGACGGCGACGGCGTAATCGTTCGTCTGTACGAGGTGGAGAATGCAAGAACGAAAGTGACCCTGCACTGCGCAGAGGCAATTGCATCCGCTGAGGAGACCGACCTTCTCGAGAACCCGATCGAGGGCGCGCTTGGTGTGAAGGAGAACGAGATTGAGCTTACGATCAAGCCGTATGAGATCCGTACGATCCGCATCCGCACCGCGAAGTAAGAAAACAGAAATAAAATATAGAAATCACAATTGGTCCACTGGACCAATTGTTGATATGCCGAGCAACAGAAAAAGACACCGTGTCCCGGAAGGGAAGACGGTGTCTTTTTTGAAAACAGATGAAAAATAAAATCAGTCACCGGTGGAATCGCGGTACAGCACGTTGGTGCCGAGATACGTAATTTCATGCGGCGTGTTCGGATATTTGATCCGGTACAGAATCTGGAGTGCCAGACGTGCGCCGAGTTCTTCGTTGAAGACCTGAACGGTCGTCAGATGTTCTGCCAGAAGATCCTCTGTATTGTTGTCGAAGCCGGATACTGCAACGTCCTCCGGTACGCGTAAGCCCCGTTTTTCGAGAAGCTGCATCAGAATGCAGGCAACGTAGTCGCTGGCGCAGACGAAAGCGTCCGGCATGCGGGACAGGGAAGAAAGGAAGGTATCGATTTCTTCACGGTACGTATCGATGCCGAGCGGTGTCGTCAGGCAGAGAGAAGAATCCACCTTTTTACCGGCATCCGCCAGAGCCTGGCAGAAACCTTCATATCGTTCGCGGTTGGACTGTGCGTAGCTGATATCACCGATGAAGCCCGGAAGGGTGCGTCCCTGCTCGAGCAGATGGCAGGTGATGCGGCGGACACTGGTGCGGCTCTCCATGAGAAGCAGGTCGCCGTTCAGCTCATCCGGGGCAACAAGAGAGGAAGTGTCCAGGAACACTTTCGGAATCTGTGTCTCTGCGAGCAGGCGCAGAAGACGCTCGTTGTACACATTCAGAACGATGATGCCGTGAACATTTCCGTTTGTAAGAGTCGGCGGGAGAAAATACGTTTTATCCGCCGAAGTCGGAAGATACGTGTAAACGAGATTGACATTGTGTGTCGAAAATACTTTTGCAATTTGGTGGATGATGGTCATCCAGAAAAGTGAGGTTTCCGGTCTGCAGACGGCAACTGCAATGTTGACCGGCGTGGTCTCCTCTGCGCTCTGCGGATACTGAAAATCCTCCGGGATGGCATAGCCGAGTTCCTGGGCTTTGGCGATGACCTTGGTGCGCAGGGAATCGGAGACGCCTTCGTGTCCGCTGAACACCTTCCAGACCGTAGTCCGGGAGATGCCCAGGGAGTTCGCGATTTCCTGTAACGTTACTTTTTTCATAGTTTAAACCGATCCTGTTACAAATTTTGAGTGCTAACACATATTATACACTTAACGTGTAACTTTTTCAACCTTTCCATTGGAAGACAGAAGGAGTAAATGTGCTCCGTCGGCACTCGGGCAGGTGATCAGGTAAGAGTGGCTTGTGGTCTCAATGGTGTAGTCAAGAGCTTTGACGGTTTTGTTGAAGTCATTTGGAGCGTAAGCGGCAAGGGTCTCCTGTAAGACGGTAAGACTGTCGCTGTAGGAACCGGTTGTCTCAAACAGAATGTTTTCTGCGTAATACAGCTTGCGGAGTTCCCATTTGCGGTATTCGTCCTCCGGAATCGTGATGTCACACGGTGCGTCGTCGCGGTCGTCAGAGAAGAAAACGAAAGACCAGAGTTCCGGGTAATGAATGTTGATGACACCGGTCGGAGCCCATACCCAGTTGTCCTCCGGGAGAACGTTTCCGGCTTCATTGGTACGTTTTACATAAGTGTTGTCCTTGATGTCCACTTTCCACTGAACACGGGAGAAGTTCATACGGTAGAATTCTCCGTTTTTCGGTGCGCGGCGTTCTTTCTGATACTCATAGAGAGCAGCGAACGGAATGACAACCTCAACGCTCCAGCACTTGTTTTCTGCGGATGGATCGTTGATGGAGCCATCTACATGAACAGCGGTGCGCAGACCGTGCATGTCGTAGCCATTGAGGCCGCTTCCGCCGTCACGGTATGGCTCGGAAAGAAACAGATCCCATACCGTGTTCAGAACGTTCATTTCGAACTCATAGTAATGGTACGTATCAGAATCCGGGTCAACGAAGATTTCAAAATCGTTGTCGAGGAAAATGACGGAGTCGCGCTCGGTCTGGTGTCCCCAGATTTCATCGCCGTCAAGCACGGCTGCTACGTAAAGGTTCTCGTCATCCCAGAGCATTTTTGCACGGGTGACAAAGCGCGGAAGCGGCATGTGGCTTCCTTCGATATCGAGAAATTCGTCGGTATACGGGGCATCTTCCCAGAATGGTTTGTTGATGTTTCCGTCTAACTCGAACGGCTTTTTTGCGCGGTGGCAGGTGTAAACCGGCGGTGCGAACGGGACTGCCGGAACCGGAATTGTGATGTTTGTACTCATAGTAAAAATCTCCCTTTCAAATATTTACTGTTAAGCTTTTTTAGAAAACACGCGGAAAACGTGTCGACAAAAGGTATCATAACACCAGAAGTAATAAAATTCAACATTAAAATGAACAAAAATGAACGAAAGATAACTTACTGTGGACAAAATGAAAAGAATGCGGTACAATAAAGCCACTTGAAATAAGGAGAAGGACAAGGAGGAAACAAAAACAATGGAAGCATATCAGAATGCGGCCCTTTCCCCGGAAGAGCGCGCAAAAGACCTGCTCGGAAAAATGACGCTGCAGGAAAAAGTAGGACAGTTAAATCAGCGTCTGTACGGATTCCGGATTTACGAGAGACAGGGTGAGGAGTTTACACTGACAGAGGAATTTAAAGAGGAAGTAGAGCGCATGGGAGGGCTTGGCGTCCTGTACGGCCTGTACCGTGCCGATCCGTGGGCAGATAAAGATGAGAAGACCGGCATTGTGCTGGAACTTTCCGCAAAAGCCTATAATATAGTACAGAAATATGTGATCGATCATTCCCGCCTCGGCATCCCGATGATGATGAGCACCGAGTGCCCGCACGGCCATCAGGCGCTCGGCGGCGGTCTGCTTCCGGTCAACCTGGCAGCAGGCGCAACATTCGACCCGGAACTTCTTTCCGAAGGCTACAAGGCATGCGGAAAACAGTTAAAGAGCGGTCATGTGGATCTGGCGCTGATGTCGGCGCTCGATATGGCGCGCGACCCGAGATGGGGAAGAAGTGAGGAGTGCTACTCTGAAGACCCGTGCCTTGCCGCATCCATGGCAAAAGCGGCAGTCACCGGTATGCAGTCCACCGGTGTCGGCAGTGTGGCAAAACACTTCTGCGCACAGGGCGAGACAACCGGAGGTGTGAACGCGAGTGCTGCAAGAATCGGCGAGCGGGAGCTGCGGGAAATCCATTTTCCATCGGCAAAAGCGTGCTGTGAAGCAGGCGTGGAAGGCATCATGGCGGCATACAACGAGATCGACGGCGTGTACTGCCACAGAAACGCATGGCTGCTCCGCGATGTTCTGCGCGGTGAAATGGGCTTTGACGGCATTGTGATGGCAGATGGTTTGGCTGTAGATTTCCTTAAGAATACCGAGGGTGATACTCTGCATGCAGGCGTTGCAGCGAGAAAAGCCGGTGTGGATGTGAGCCTCTGGGATGAAGCGTTCAGCCGTCTCGGCGAGGCCGTAGAGCAGGGACTTCTCGATGAGAGCGAGATCGACGAGTCTGTTCTCAAAGTTCTGAAGCTGAAATTTGAAAAGGGTCTGTTTGAACATCCTTATATGGAAGAAAACATGCTCACCCCGGAAGAAGCCGGGATCCCGGAAGTATCTCTTTCCCTGGCACGGGAGTCCGCTGTTCTTCTGAAAAACGAGGAGAGTGTGCTGCCGCTTGCTAAGAAGTACAAAAAAGTAGCTGTGATCGGCTATCACGCAGCAGACCGTTATTGCATGCTCGGCGACTACACCCCGCCGGTTCCGGAAAGCGAGTGCGTCACCGTCCTTCAGGGCATGAAACAGGAAGCACCGGAGGGCGTGGAAGTTTCCTATGCAATGGGAAGTGAATTTTCAGAGGCTGACGAGGACGAGAAAGCAAAAGCACTGGCACTTGCAGCAAAGAGCGATGTGATCGTAGCTGTTGTCGGCGGTTCTTCTTCCCGTTTCGGCGGAGCTGTGTTCGATGCAAACGGTGCAGCATCCAAGGGAACCGGCAGCCGTTCGATGGACTGCGGCGAGGGAATGGACACCGCAAAGGTTCACATCCCGGCAGCACAGGAAGAACTGGTTGCAGAGCTTGCCCGCCTTGGCAAGCCGATGGTAACCGTTGTGATCGCAGGAAGAGCATACTGCATCGAGGATATCGAAAATGCTTCGAATGCCCTTCTGTATGCGTTTTATCCGGGTCCGATGGGCGGCAAGGCCGTTGCAGAGATGCTCTACGGAACCACGAATCCGTCCGGCCGTCTCCCGGTATCCATGCCGCGCCACGCCGGTCAGATTCCGGTGTGCTACAATTACCGTACCTCCGTCGTTCCGGCATACTGCGATATGACGAGCCAGCCGCTGCATACGTTCGGTGAGGGAAAATCCTACACGACGTTTGCGTGCAGCGATGTTTCCGTGAACAAAGAAGAAAACGGTGCTGCCGTTTCGTTTACCGTAGAGAACACCGGTGCCATGGCAGGAACCTCCGTTCCGTGTCTGTATGTGCGGAAACGTTCCGGCGGTGTGGTAGCGAGAATCAAAGAGCTGAAAGCTTTTACCAGAATTTCTCTTGCACCGGGTGAGAAAAAAGAAGTTTCGTTCCAGCTTTCCAAAGAGGAGATGAACTTTGTCCAGATTCCGGGAAAACCGGAAGTGATCTGCCATGACTATGAGCTGATGCTCGAGGATGGAGCAGAGAAATGGTGGAGCGGAAATGTAACTGAAATGTAAGGCTTGACGGAAGATAATATAAAAAGTAATAAAACTGAACAAAGGGAGAAAATATGTTGCGAAACAAAACGACGTATTTTCTCCCTTTTTGTTTCTTTGAAATGGACGAAAATACGAAAAAAGATAACATGGATCACGGCCGCAAGGGACAGAAAAACCGAAAAACGCGTCGAAATATAGGAAAAGTGCCTAAAAAACGCCTGCTTAAATTGCGTAAAAGTAACAAACTGGTATATATGTTCAATTAATGGTTGACAAATAAGGTAACAAAAGGTAAAATAAATTCAACAAAACAGTGTTGGATAAATCTTAAATAACAGATTTGATTGTGGCAGTTGTACAAAAAAGAAGCAGCATGCGAGGATGATGCGAAAGCAAAATGTTCAAAATGTTCACGACAAGGGATGCTCCAATCAAGGAAAACACGAAACCTTTAAAAGGGAGGACAAGAGAGAAATGAAAGAGAAACCAACAAAAGCAAAGAAAAAAGGCCGCACCATCCGCGCCTTTAAGAGAGACATCTCGCTTTGGCTTTTCTGTGTTCCGGGCGTAATCCTGACATTCATCTTCAGCTACATTCCGATGTATGGTGTACAGATCGCGTTCCGCCGCTTTAATGCGACAGCCGGAATCACAAAGAGCCCGTGGGTAGGCATGTACTACTTTGAGAGATTCTTCAACTCTCCATACTTTGCTTCCACCATCAAGAACACATTGATCCTGAGTCTGTACGGACTGGTTGTATCATTCCCGATTCCGATCATCCTGGCACTGATGCTGAACTCCTTCCGCCATAAGAGATACCGGAAAGTGATCCAGACCGTCACCTACGCGCCGAACTTCATTTCCACCGTAGTTATGTGTGGTATGATCATTCTGTTCCTGTCTCCGTCCGTCGGTGTTATCAACCACGTACTGGAAGCAATCGGAATTCCGGCGGTCAACTTCATGGCGAAAAAAGCCTACTGGAGACACATTTATGTGTGGACCGGCGTATGGCAGAGTACAGGATGGAGCTCTGTTATTTACTTCGCAGCACTCGCCGGCATCAGCCCGGAGCTGCATGAGGCGGCAAAGGTAGACGGCGCAACGAAATTACAGCTGATCCGTCACATCGACCTTCCGCTGATCATGCCGACCGCGACCATTCTTCTGATTATGAACTGCGGAAGCATTCTTTCCGTCGGCTTCGAAAAAGCCTTCCTTCTGCAGAACAACCTGAATGCCAGTGTATCCGAGATCATTTCCACCTACGTCTATAAGGTCGGTCTGATCAACAACGATATGTCGTATTCTTCAGCAATCGGTCTGTTCAACACCATCGTAAACATGGTTATGCTGATCATTGTCAATACGATATCTGATAAACTTTCGGGCAACAGCCTGTGGTAGGAGGAAACAAAAACATGAGTAAAGAAAATACCGCAGTGACAAAAAAGAAAATAAAACGCTGCAAAGAGGACGTCGTTTTTGACGCAGCCTGCTTCATTATCCTGACGCTGGTTCTGTTTGTTGTGGCATATCCGCTGTACTGGGTTATCATTTCATCCATCAGTGCGCCAAGCGCCGTATCGAGTGGTAAAGTACTGCTTCACCCGATCGGATTTACCCTGAAGGGCTACGCAGAAGTATTTAAAAACGACCAGGTTATGAGAGGCTTTTTAAACTCCCTGATCATCACCTTCTGCGGTGTCATGGTCAACCTGATCGTAACGCTTCCGACATCATATGCACTTTCCAGAAGCAATTTCTCCGGAAAGAAACCGATCACCATTTTTTACCTGATCACCATGTTCTTCGGCGGCGGTCTGATCCCTACCTATCTGGTTATTCAGAGACTGCAGATGCTGAACACGATCTGGGCACTGATTCTTCCGGGATGCTTAAGCGTATACAACATGATCGTGGCAAGAACCTTCTTCAAGTCGAACATTTCGGAAGAGCTGTATGAGGCAGCTGAAATTGACGGCTGCACCCAGGCGAGATTCTTTTTCCAGATTGCACTTCCGCTTTCCAAAGCGATCATCGCAATTCTGGTTCTGTACTATGGTGTCGGTCACTGGAACTCATACTTCTCAGCACTCGTTTATATTTCGGACAAAGCAAAGTATCCGTTGCAGCTGGTTCTGCGTAACATCCTGATCACGAACCAGACCGCGCTGTCCCAGACAGCAACAACTGCGGCAGCAAGAGCAGCACTGCAGGAAAAACAGCAGCTGATCGACGTTATGAAATACTCGCTGATCATCATCAGCAGTATCCCGGTTCTGGTTATGTACCCACTGGTGCAGAAGCACTTTGTAAAGGGTGTTATGATCGGATCCATGAAGGGTTGATTTACAAGAAGAAGTTTTTTTAACGATTTATCTGCCGCACGGGAAACGGCGGTATGTAAATAAAGAGTCCGGACAACGGACAGGCAAAAGCGCTTCCGGCGGGAAAATGCCGCCGGAACAACACAGGAGGGAAAAATCATGAAAAGAAAAGCAGTCGCAGCAGTTTTAACTGCAGTAATGGTGGCATCTATGTTTACCGGATGTGGAAGTGATAATGGAAGCAGCTCGGCAAAGAGTGCTTCTGCAGCATCCGCAGCATCCGCAGCAAACGACACCGTGGATGAGGACGGAAAAGTAAACGGCATTATGTATCAGGAAGGTCTTCCGCTGGTAGACGAGGGAGATTACACCTTCTCCATCTTCTGCGATGATTCCAGCGAATCCGGCGAGTTTATCATGCTCGATGAGTTCAAAAAACAGACCAATGTAGACGTTGACCTGAAAATTTATCCATACGAAACAGCAACGGAGAGACTGAATCTGGATCTGAACTCCGGAGATTACGCGGATGTGATCGGCGGATGGACCTTAAGCGATAATGCAATCCTCACCTATGGTGTAAACCAGGGCGTATTCATTCCGCTGGAAGATTATTTTGAGAAATATTGCCCGAACATTTCTGCGATCCTGGATCTGCCGGGTGTAAGAGAAAAAATGACAGCACCGGACGGACACATCTACACAATTCCGTACGTATGTACCGATACAACCGTTGGATACAGCCCATACATCAATACGAAATGGCTGGAGAATGTTGGCATGAGCATGCCGACCACTACAGACGAGTTTGAGGCAGTCTTGAAAGCCTTCAAAGAGCAGGATGCAAACGGCAACGGTGACGCTTCCGATGAAATCCCGTTCTCTACCGACCCGAACAACAAACATATCGAGGCTATGGCCGGTTACTTCGGACTTCCGATGAACAAACTTGGTATTGCAATCCAGAATGAAAAGGTTGTTTACGGCGGTGTCAGCGATACATACCGTGAGTTCCTTTCCTGGTTCCACAAACTGTATGCAGAAGGACTCGTAGACGTAGAGCTTTACACACAGGACAGCTCCACATGGGAAGGTAAAGGAAATCAGGACCTGTACGGCGTTTCCATCGCATACGGAAGCAACGAGTTTACCGGAATCCCGGCTGCAGAGGAAAGAGGCGATTTCGACTCCATGCCTGTTCTGAACACAGACAAAGACGGAATCTGGCTGCGCGATACGGAAGGCTTCAGCGTATACAGAACCCAGGCTGTCATCACAAACAAGGCAGAGCATCCGGAAATCATCTGCCGCTGGTTTGACAATGCATTCGCACTGGAGAACGGCATCGGCTGCAACAGAGGACCGGTTGGTGTGATTGTAAACAAAGAGGATGACGGATACCATGCGATTGACACCACCACACTGTCTGAGGAAGATCAGGAAAAATATTCCTGGGGCAATCTGTGGCCGCAGTCTCTGCCGAAATATCTGCCGGTAGACTTCGAGTTTGTAGAAGAGCATCCGATGTATGATGAGAAAAAAGCAACAGAGGAAGCTTATGAGGCAAATCTGACCAAAGAAATTATTCCGTCCTACTGGATTGACTTGGATAAAATTGATACCTTCTCTGATACGAACACAGCAATCAAAGATTTCTTTGAGCAGCAGCAGGCGCAGTTCGTATGCGGCGAGCTTGACATTGACAACGATGCTGACTGGCAGGCTTATGTAGATGGTATGTACTCTCTGGGACTTGAGGACTGGGTAGCAACTCAGGGTATCGAGGAAATCGCGAAATAAACAGGAAAAGGTAACGATATTTCCTGTGGCGTGAAAAAAGGCATATTACAGTGTAAAACGGTAATATGCCTTTCTTTTTGGGCAAGAACTGATATAATGGGAAGAAACAATAAAGGGGTAATTAGATCGGATAAAAAAGCTATGCCCGGAGTCTTTTAATCCGGGAGTACAAAAAAAGGAGGAGCTGGAAGAGATGATGCAGGACTGGTTTCGGAACGCGAAGCTGGGCATTTTTATCCATTATGGGATTTATGCGGTGGGTGATGTGTCAGAGTCATGGTCGTTCCACAACGGAAATATTTCTTATGAAGATTACATGAAACAGTGTGAAGGCTTTACAGCATCGAAGTTTGATGCGAAAAAATGGGCGGAGCTGTTTCAAAAAGCAGGTGCGCAGTACGTGGTTATGACAGCGAAGCACCATGACGGCGTGGCACTGTTTGATACCGGATACAGTGATTTAAGTGTTGTGAAGAAAACACCGGCAGCGCGCGACCTTGTAAAAGAGTATACAGCTGCCATGCGTGAGGCAGGTCTGAAGGTCGGCCTTTATTATTCGCTGATCGACTGGTCGGATCCGCGGTACCGCACGGTTTACCCGGAAGGAATGAAAAAAGAAGACTGTCTGAACGATATCTATGGTTCCCCGGCCGGAAAAGAGGAGGAGCCGGAGAAATGGCAGGAGTTTCTGGAATTCAACAATCATCAGTTAAAAGAACTGATGTCAAATTACGGAACGGTGGATCTTTTATGGTTTGATGGTGACTGGGAACGGAGCGCGGCACAGTGGAAGATGCCGGAATTCAGGGAATATCTGCATACCCTGAATCCGAACGTTGTATTGAATTCGAGAATGCAGGGCTATGGAGATTATGAGACACCGGAGCAGGGAATTCCGCTGTACGGACCGAAAGGCGAGTGGGAATTCTGTACGACAATCAACGATTCCTGGGGATATCGTCCATCGGACAATGATTACAAGAGCAGCGGTCAGATTGTGCGCATGTTCTGCGACTGTATCACCCTTGGAGGAAGAATGCTGCTGGATATCGGACCGAAGGAGGACGGAACGCTGGATGAACGCCAGGAGAAAGTTCTTCTGGATCTGGGCGGATGGATTCATGACCATAAGGAAGCGGTATTTGGAACAGAAAAAGGACTGGATTACAATCATTTCCTCGGCGGAAGCACGATTTCGGCGGATAAGAAGACGATGTATCTTTTCGTCTATGATAAGCCGCAGGAGACACTGTGTGTGAAAGGCATTAAAACACCGGTAAAAAGGGTGACGGTTCTGCATACGGGAGAGGAGCTCCGGTTCTCCTACACAGGTTCACTTCCATGGAGCGGCATTCCGGGAACGCTCTGGATCTGGGCCGGAGAGATGAGCATTCATCCGTTTGCAACGGTTGTGAAGGTGGAGCTTGAGGATGAGATCACCTACAATCTGGGACACGGGGAAGTCGTAACATTTAATGAGTAAAACGATTCGGACAGAGGAGCTTATGAGATGAAGAGAATAATTGGCTATGTAAATACGGCGGATTTAAATCATATGCGAGAAGAGGATGTGCGGGCACTTACCGTGATCAATATTGCATTTGGTCTGATCCGGGACGGAGAAGTTGTATGGGATGCAAAGGATGCACGGGATGGAATAGTATCCATTCGGAAAAGCAACCCGGAGCTGAAGATTGTATTGTCCGTAGGCGGCTGGGGAGCAGACGGCTTTTCCCAGGCTGCAAGAACAAAAGAGGGAAGAGAGCGGTTTGCTGCGAGTGCACTTGCAATTGTGAAGGAGTATGGTCTGGACGGCATTGACATTGACTGGGAGTATCCGGGCACATCGCTGGCAGGAATTGCGTCGGACAGATCGGATAAAGAGAATTATACGCTGCTTCTGGCGGAGCTTCGGAAGACACTGGACGCGTACAGAGAAGGCATGCTTGTAACGACAGCAGTCGGCGGAGATGTTTACTTTGCACTGCAGACAGATATGAAGGAGGCCTCCCGGTATCTGGATTATGTGCAGCTGATGACGTATGATCTGCAGGGCGGTTTCCAGAAGGTGACGGGACATCATGCGGCGCTGTATCACAGTGAGGGAAATTTGTTTGATGCATGTGTGCAGAAGGCAGTGAACGGTTTTGTAAATGCAGGCGTTCCAATGGAGAAGCTGATTCTTGGCGTACCGTTTTATTCCAGAAAATGGGATGGAGTAAAAGGCGCCGGATGCCGCAACGGGCTTGGAATGGAAGCAGAGACGGTCGGAGGATATGGCGGTGACTATGGCGAGCTCAAAGAGAGCTGGATCGGAAAGAGGGGATTTATCCGGTATTGGGATGAGCAGGCAAAGGTTCCGTATCTGTTTGACGGGGAAACATTTATCAGCTATGAGGACTGCGAGTCACTTGGGGTGAAAATTGCGTACCTGAAAGAAAAGGGCATGGGGGGCATTATGTTCTGGGAGTATAAATGCGATCCCAGCGGAGAATTACTTTCATTTATAAAGAAAAATATGTAGCGTAGTGACCCACAGCCGGTATGTGAAAAGGCTCCTCGCTCCGGTGTTCCTGAAAAATCGCAAGGAATCCTTTTTCACATGGCGTCTGCCGCCGGTGGGCGGATGTACGTTGTGGAGACGGATAGGAAAAAAGAGAAAGGGATAGATAGAATCATGATCTCAGAAAATTTGAAAAAATATGCAACGGAAAAATTTGAGGGACGGAGAGAGCTTCTGGCTCCGGTGATGCCTGTTATCGAAGAAAAATTGAAACAGTGCAGTGAAGAAGAGGTTGTGCTGATGAAGTTTCTGTATGGTACGATGCCGGTAAGGGATGCGGGAGAATATGGATTTAACCTTTTTCTTTCGTACGTGAAGCATGCGCTGATGCTGCGGGAGAAGGTGGCATGGTGTAAGGAACTGCCGGAGGATGTGTTTGTAAATTATGTGCTGTATGACCGGATCAATTCCGAGGATATTACGGACTGCAGACCGTTTTTTTACGAGCAGATTATGGGGCGTGTAGCCGGAATGAGTCTTTGGGAGGCAATTCTGGAGATTAATTACTGGTGTGCGGAGCATGCAACGTATGAGGCGACGGACAGCAGAACGGCATCTCCGATGACGATGTATCGGAGCGGAAAGGGACGCTGCGGCGAGGAGTCAACGTTTGCAGTTACGGCGTATCGGAGTGTCGGTATTGCGGCGCGGCAGGTCTATACACCAAGATGGGCGCACTGTGATGACAATCATGCATGGGTTGAGGTGTTTGTGGACGGCGAGTGGCATTTTCTCGGTGCCTGTGAGCCGGAAGAAGTGCTGGATACCGGCTGGTTCTCGGGTCCGGCGAATCGGGCAATTCTGATTCATACGCGGAACTTTTCGGATTATGTGAAGGAAAGTAACGAGGAGTATCTTGGAAAAGAAGGAGCGCTGTACTACTTTAACCATACAGATTTTTATGGCAGAACGAAGCTGGTGAAGATTCTTGTGAAGGATGAGAATGGAAAACCGGCTGCAGGAGCGCATATTGCGGTTGAAATCCTGAATATGGCAGAGTTTTTCCCGGCTGCAGTGATGATTGCGGATGCGGACGGAGAAGTTCAGATGACACTTGGCCTTGGCGATATCCGGGTACGGGCATTTGACGGAATACGCCGGGCGGAAGCCATGATGAGGATAGAGGAGGAAGATTCGCTGGAACTGGTGCTGCAGGAAGAGGCGGTTCCGTCAGCGGATGATACGTGGCAGACGCTGGAAATCCGGGCACCGAAGGAGGTGCCGGTACGGAATGTCGTTGCCACAAAGGAGCAGAAGGAGCGCAATGCGGCACGGATGGCAGAGGCGGAACGGCTTCGGAAGGCACGGTTTGCAGCATGCTTTGATGAGAAAAAAGCTGCTGCGTATCCGGAAGCGGAAGAGATTTTCCACCGGGCAGGAGAGAATTTTGAGGAGGTTTATACATTCCTTTCCAAAGATGAAAATCCGAACCGGAAGAAGCTGCTGTTTTCGCTGGAATTAAAGGATGCGAAGGACTTGAAGGCATCCGTTTTAGAGGATCATCTCGACTGTGAGCAGGGGGATCTTCCAGAGGAGATTTTCAGGAAGGATCTTCTTTGCCCGCGTATTTTCCTCGAGGAGCTGACGCCATATCGGAGCATGATCCGCGGATTTTTTGAGGAAGAGACAAAACGCAGCTTTGCGGAGCAGCCGGAACGGATCCTGGATTATCTTAAGAAGAATATTACCTTCCATCCAGAAGAAGAGTATGATACAATCATGGCAACGCCGGTCGGCGTCCTTACGATGAAACAGGGAAGTCCGCTGGCGCAGAAGATTCTGTTTGTGGCAATCTGCCGGAGTCTCAATGTAGCGGCAAGACTGAATCCGGTGACCCTGGAGCCGGAGTATTACCGTGATGGGGAATTCCACAGTGTGGAAACAGAAGCAGCTGTTTTGAAGGAGGAAACGGAAAGTGCGGTTCTGACACTGCGTGCGGAGGATGGAAGCGCATGGAAATACTATCAGACGTGGACCATCGGAAAGTGGAACGGAACGGTGTTTGAGACGCTGAATTACGAAGACATCGCATTCGATGGCAAAACACTGGATCTGACCCTGGAGCCGGGCTGCTATCGTCTGATTACAAGTATGCGTATGCCGAACGGTGACCAACATGCCGCATACCGCGTGTTTGAACTGAAGGCGGGAGAAGCAAAAGAGATTTATCTGGAAACCGTGAAAAAAGAGCTGGATGAGCTGTTAGAGCACATCGAACTGCCCAAAATTCGGCTGGAGGATCTGGACGGAACGGATTGTACGTTGAATGATCTCACAAAAGACGGTCCGATTCTGCTGGCATTTCTCGGAACCGGCGAGGAGCCGACAGAACATGTTCTGAACGAACTGATCGAGATCGCAGAAAGGTGGAATGCAAAAGACGCTGCTATGGCTGCCGTGCTTCGCACAAAGGCTGATTTGGAAAATGCAACATTCCGGAAAGCCCGCGCGGCGATCCGCAACATGTCCCTCTACCTTGACCCGGCGGACGATGCACCGGTCATCGCCGAAAAAATGGGAATTGATGCAGAAAAGCTTCCTCTTCTGATCCTTGTTCTGCCGGGAAATATCGGCGGACGCGCATATGCCGGATACAATGTCGGCAGTGTTGGGCTGATGCTGCGGCTGATGGAAGAGGCGGCGAAGGCGTAAGAAAAATAAAATATGTGATAGATACACCAAAAGCCCCGGAGATCGCAACTCTAGGGCTTTTTTAACCGAATCAAGCAAGTAGCGAAGCAGATTGCAAATATCCGCTTTGACTAAATGCCAAGTTTTTTCAATTGCTCCACGCCATCTTTATAGCCGGTAAAATGAATTCCATGAATTCCTGCCCGTTTGGCGGCTTCGATGTTTTCTTTCGTATCGTCAAGAAATACGCAGTGATCCGGTATGAGGGAGAATTTTCGGATCAGGTACTGATAGATCTCGGGTTCCGGTTTGACCAGGTGGCAGGTGTAGGAGAAGAGGGTTCCGTCCATGTAGGGGAGGAAGGGCATTTTCTCTTTGGTGCGCTCGAAGAGGTCTCCGGAGTAGTTGGAGAGGATGTAGAGGCGGTAGCCTTTTTCTTTTAAGGAGCGTACCCAGCTTTCTGCATACGGCAGCGGGGTGATGGTTTCCTCGCAGTGGGCGAAAACCTCTTTGATTTCTTCGGTGTATTCCGGGGCGAGGGAGCAGAATCCTTTTACAATCTCCTCCGGCGCGAGAATTCCGCGGTCGAACTGGCGCCAGTAAGGGCTTTCGAAGGTTGCGGCGGCGATTGCTTTCGTCTTTTCCGGACCGAAAGCAAAGCGTTTCAGATAGGACTCGTAGTCCCAGTTGACGAGTACGCGGCCTACATCAAAAATAATGGTATCAATCATGACTGTTTTTCTCCTTTGTCTGATTTGTCGTTCTCATCGCGGTGCGACAGAACCTTGGCAACCAGCATCATGGCATAGATGAGCACTGGTACGGTAATTGCACAGTAGAGGCAGACTGTCAGCGCCTTGTGTGCAAACGGCGTGTCGATAAACGCAAAAATCATGGCGCCAAGCCCGAATCCGATCAGGACCGCGATGGCGAGAAGGGCGCCGATCTGTTTGAGTCGTTTCATAAAAATCTCCGATCGTTTACTGAAAATAAAATATAAAGAAACATAACCAAGTGTAGCACAGTTGAAAAGAAACATCCACCGCAAGTTTTAAGAATTTTTTAGAAAAAATTAATGGCGCTTTCGATTGCTTTTTTCCCTCAAAAGGGATAGAGTATTGGCATATACTTTGAAAAAGGAGAAACGAGAACAAAATGGATAAACTGAAAGAAAAACTTTCCCGCCTGATGTACGGCCGCTACGGCATCGATCAGCTGGGCAATTTTATGATGTGGGCGGCAGTTGCCATGATGATTTTCGGAGCGGTTGTACGGAGCTCCCTTATCTACACCCTGGCATTCGTCCTGATCGTCTGGGCGGATGTGCGCATCATGTCCAAGAACCATTCCAAACGGTATGCGGAAAACCAGAAATTCCTGGAACTGAAAAACCGCGTCGTCGGATTCTTCCGAGGCGGAACCCGTGCATTCAAGGATAAAGAGCACTGCTACTTCCGCTGCCCGTCCTGCCATCAGCAGGTGCGTGTGCCGAAAGGAAAAGGCCACATCGAGATCCGCTGCCCGAAATGCGGAACAAAATTCATCAAAAACACCTGATAAAAAGGAGCAGTGCGATTCATGTTTGGTTATGTGACCATCCGAAAGGATGACCTGAAAGTCAAAGATTACAACAAATATCAGGCATACTACTGCGGTCTGTGTCAGGATATCAAAGAGGCGTATGGAAAAAAGGGTCAGGCGATGCTGACGTTTGATATGACATTTCTTTCCATCCTGCTGACCGGGCTTTATGAGTGTGAGACAAAAGAAGAGGAGCATTACTGCTTTCTTCATCCCGGCAAAAAACATAAATGCCTGCGGAACAAATACACAAAATACTGCGCAGACATGAACGTGCTGCTCGCCTATTACAATCTGCTGGATGACTGGGAGGACGAGAAAAACTACGCGGCGTTTACAGCGGCAAAGGCTTTGAAAAAATCTGTGACACGCATCGAGGCATCGTATCCGCGCCAGACGAAAGCAGTGCAGGATTACCTCGAAAAGCTGCATGCATGCGAGAAGGAAAACAATCCAGACCTCGATCTTGCGGCGGGCTATACCGGAGAGGTGATGGCGGAGATCTATATACCGGAGGAGGACATCTGGAGCGATGATCTGCGCCAGGTCGGCTTTTACATCGGAAAATTCATTTACCTGATGGATGCGCTTGATGACGTGGAAAAAGATAAAAAGAGCGGAAACTACAACCCGTTTCTGTCCATCGCCGATCAGCCGGACTTCGAGGAAACCGCAGAAAAAATCCTGCTGATGATGACGGCGGAAGCGTCGCGTGCATTTGAAAAACTTCCGATCCTGGAAAATGTAGACATTCTGCGAAATATATTGTATGCTGGTATCTGGGAAAAATACGAAATGCGAAAAAGCGCAAAAGAGCGCCAAAAAGAGGAGAAATAAAGACTGATGACAGATCCATATGAGGTGCTGGGCGTGTCCCGCGGGGCTTCGGACGATGAAATCAAAAAAGCATACCGAAAACTCAGCCGGACGTATCACCCGGATGCCAATATCAATAATCCGAATAAAGCAGAAGCAGAAGAAAAATTCAAACAGGTGCAGCAGGCGTACAAACAGATCATGGATGAACGCGAGCACGGCACCTCGTACCAGAGCGGAGGTTCGTCGTATGGCGGAGATGCTTACGGCGGCTATGGCCCGTTCGGCGGCTTCGACCCATTCGGCGGCGCGTACGGAAACGGCGGCTCCGCACGGAATGATTATGGAAATTCCGAGCAGGAAATGCGGCTGCAGGCGGCAGCCAACTACATCAACAGCGGCCACTTCCGCGAGGCGATGAACGTGCTGAACGACATTTCCGACCGCAGCGGAAAATGGTATTTCCTGCATGCGATCGCAAATTCGCGCCTCGGCAACAACATCAATGCCGTGCAGGATGCCGAGATGGCAGTCAAATTAGAACCGCAGAATCTGCAGTACCAGCAGCTTTTAAACCAGCTCCAGGGCAGCGGCCAGTGGTATTCCGACATGGGAAGCGGTTACGGCTATGAGAGAAGCGCAGGTGATCTCGGAAAATGGTGCTGTGAATGTATGGCAATCAATGCCATCTGCAATTGCTGTTGCTGCGGCGGAAGAGGATTTTTCTGCTGTTGATCAAAAAATAATTACAAGAAATGTATAAAAGTGAACATTCAGGGGAGAATAACAGTGTCATCGAAATTCCCCTGTTCGATGATACAAAAGAAAAATAAGGAAATACTTATCCTCCCCTTAAAAGCCCCGCTGCAACCGAAAAAACGGTTCGCTGTGGGGCTTTTTTCTAACAGCCGAAAGTCCTTGTTTTTCCCATCAAAACAGATTATAATGAAAGAGATCGCAATTATGACCGGAGCAAAAAAATACGAACGGATCATAGAAAGAAAACAGAAAGAGAGAAAAGCTATGGAACGAAAAACAGCATGGAATGAGTACAAGAAAAAAGATATGAAAAAGCTGGAAAAATTAAACGCCGGCTACCGCGCATTCCTGGATCACGGAAAAACGGAGCGCGAGTGTGTAAAGGAAAGTGTACGTCAGGCAGAAGAGGCCGGATACGTAAGCCTCGACACCTATGTAAAAGAAAATCGTGCGTTAAAACCGGGTGACAAGGTTTATGCTGTATGCATGAAGAAGGCCATTGCCCTGTTCCAGATCGGAACAAAGCCTCTGACAGAGGGTATGAATATTCTCGGTGCGCACATCGATTCTCCGCGTCTTGACGTAAAACAGAATCCACTGTATGAGGACAACGGATTTACATATCTTGATACCCATTATTACGGTGGCATCAAAAAATGGCAGTGGGTAACGCTTCCGCTTGCAATCCACGGTGTTGTAGCCAAGAAGGATGGCGAAGTAGTGGATGTAGTCATCGGCGAGGATGATAACGATCCGGTATTCTGTGTGACAGATCTCCTGATTCACCTTTCCAGAGAGCAGCAGACCAAACCGGCAAGTACGGTAGTAGAGGGCGAGAACCTCGATCTTCTGATCGGAAGCCAGCCGCTCGAAGGAACTGAGAAAGAGGCAGTCAAAGCCATGACCTTAAAACTCTTAAACGACAAATACGGCATCGAAGAAGAGGATTTCCTCTCAGCAGAGCTTGAGATCGTACCGGCCGGAAAAGCACGCGAGCTTGGTATGGATGCCAGCATGATCCTTGCATACGGCCAGGATGACCGTGTATGCGCATACACCTCTCTTGTTGCAATGCTCGAAGTAGAAGCACCGGAGAAGACCTCCTGCTGCCTGCTCGTAGACAAAGAGGAGATCGGAAGCGTCGGAGCAACCGGCATGCAGTCTCATTTCTTCGAAAACACCATGGCAGAGCTGCTTGCACTTGCAGGTGAGGGAACGGAGCTTGCACTTCGGAGATGTCTGGCTTCTTCCAGAATGCTTTCTTCCGATGTAAGTGCAGCGTTTGATCCGTTGTATGCAGCAGCATTTGAGAAGAAAAACGCTGCATTTTTCGGAAAAGGTATCGTAATTAACAAATTTACAGGAGCAGGCGGAAAGAGCGGCTCAAACGATGCCAATGCAGAGTACGTCGGAGCTCTTCGCGCTATCTTTGATGATGCAAAAGTAAATTGGCAGACAGCAGAGCTTGGTAAAGTTGATGTCGGAGGCGGCGGAACCATCGCCTACATCATGTCTCTGTACGGTATGGAAGTGATTGATTCCGGTGTACCGGTTCTCAGCATGCATGCTCCATGGGAAGTAACCAGCAAAGCAGATGTTTACGAGGCCAAGAAGGCCTATGTGGCATTTTTGAAAAACGCATAAATAATATTGAGGAGGTTTGAAACGTTTGGACAGTGACATAGTCGGCAGTATTCTTTTGCAGGTCGTATTGATAGCGGTCAATGCGGTATTTGCCTGCGCGGAGATCGCTGTGGTCTCCTGTAACGACGCTAAACTGGAAAAAATGGCACAGGAGGGAAACAAGAAAGCGGCAAAGCTGTTCCGTCTGACGGAGCAGCCGTCGCGTTTCCTCGCAACCATACAGGTTGTCATCACTCTCTCCGGATTTTTAGGAAGTGCTTTTGCGGCAGAAAACTTTTCGGGCAGATTCGTCTCGGTCCTGGTGGATGCGGGCGTGCAGATCCCGGAAAAGACGCTGGATGCCATTGCCGTCGTGCTGATTACGCTGCTTTTATCCTATATTACCCTGATTTTCGGTGAACTCGTGCCAAAGCGTCTTGCGATGCACAACTCTGAGAAAATCGCACTTGGCGTATCCGGTCTTGTGACCACCGCCTCGAAAATTTTTGCCCCGCTGGTCGGACTTTTAACGGTATCGACAAACGGTATCCTGCGCCTTTTCGGCATTGACCCGAACGAGGACGATGATCAGGTAACAGAGGAAGAAATCCGGATGATGGTAGATGCCGGCAGCGAAAAAGGTACCATCGACAACGAAGAAAAAGATATGATTCAGAACGTATTTGAGTTCGATGATCTGACGATCGACGAAATCTGCGTCCACAGGACCGATGTGGATCTTCTGTGGGTGGAGGATTCGATTGAGGAGTGGGAGCAGCTCATCCATGAGAGCCGCCACTCGTATTACCCGGTCTGCGGCGAAACTGTGGACGATATCATCGGCGTTCTGGATGCCAAGGATTATTTCCGGCTTCGCACCAAGGACCGCGATCATGTCATGAAAGAAGCAATCAAACAGCCTTATTTTGTTCCTGAAAACATCAAGGCTGCCACGCTGTTCCAGAACATGAAAAAGACCGGCAACTATTTTGCCGTGGTTCTGGATGAGTACGGCGGCATGGATGGAATTATCACCGTGCGTAACCTGATCGAGCAGCTTGTCGGGGACTTGAATGATGAGGCGGAGATCGGGCAGCCATCAGAAATTGAGCTGATTTCCACAGACACCTGGAAAATCATGGGAAGTGCCTCGTTGGATGATGTGGCGGAGGAACTGAAGATCAAACTGCCGGTCGATGAATATGAAACGTTCGGCGGCTACATTTTCGGCGAACTCGGTGCGGTTCCGGATGACGGCAGCCAGTTTGAACTCGAGACCGACGATCTCTGGATCAAGGTCATGCGGGTCAAAGAACACCGCGTGGAAAATACGGTGGTAAAGAAACTGCCTCCGAAAGAAAAAGGAGAGCAGGAGGAACGTAAGGAGAGGGAATGAAACGTGAATTGGATACAGCAGACCGGAAAATTGTGGAACTGCTGCAGGAAGATGCAAGGCTTCCGCTCAAAAGTATTGCAGACAAGGTAAGTCTCACTTCGCCGACGGTTTCGGCGAGAATCGACCGCCTGGAAAAGGACGGGGTGATCACCGGCTACCGCGCGAGTGTGAACCCGGAGGTTTTCGACTATCGGATCAAGGCATTCATCAATCTGGAGGTTGAGCCGGTGCGGAAAAAGGAATTCTATCCGTACATCACCGACTGCCCGAATGTGATCGAGTGCAACTGCGTGACCGGCGACTATTCGATGCTGATGGAGGTTGTGTTCCACACGACATCTGAGCTGGATCAGTTTATCGGCCAGCTTCAGCATTTTGGAAGAACGAAGACGCAGATCGTGTTCTCTACATCGGTGGAACACAGAGGAATTCCGCTTGGCGATACCAGAATCCCGATTCTGGAGCAGGAAGAAGAAAAAGGTTGATTTTCTGCGGACTTTCCGATATACTAAAGCGTGTTACAAAAACCGGAATCCCGCTAGGGGACGGCGCGAAAAAACGCGCTCAGAGAAACAGATAAAGGATGGATAATAACATGAGTTTATTACAGAATTGGCGTGATATCGCCTATAATCAGGAAGCAGACAAAAAACAGCTCCAGCAGTTCTGGACCAATTATTTCCTGATTGAGAAAAACATTTACGAGCAGCTTCTTTCCAACCCGGATGAAGTGGTAAAAGGAACCGTAAAAGAGCTGGCAGAGAAATACAAAGTGGACGTTATGACCATGGTTGGTTTCCTGGACGGCATCAACGACAGCCTTGTGATCCCGAACCCGATCGAGGAGATGGAAGAGGATACCGTTGTTACACTGGCTTACGATAAAGAGCTTCTGTACAAAAACATGGTAGACGCAAAAGCAGACTGGCTGTACAACCTGCCGATGTGGGATGAGATCTTCACAGAAGAGCAGAAGAAAACGCTTTACATGGAGCAGAAAAAATCCGGCACTGTAATCAAAGGCAAAAAAATCGGAAGAAACGATCCATGCCCGTGCGGAAGCGGAAAGAAATACAAATACTGCTGCGGTAAAAACGCATAAGAAAGAATTTTCGAGAAGAGACCGGGGAGCCGAAAGTTGAAAGGCTTCGCGGTCTCTTTTTCTATGAAGAGGGAGAAGCAGGATGCAGGAGACGGTAGTTTATCTGAAAAAAATTACACAGCCGGAGGACGAAAAAAAAGAGCTGGAACGGGAACTCTCGCAGTGCGGATGGGAGCTGTTCCGGATGGGAATGCAGGAACAGTATGGGCTGGATGGAGAAAAGATAACGATCGAACGGAATGCGCACGGAAAACCGTACCTGCCGGGGCATCCGCAGATCTGTTTTAATATTTCTCATTCGGGGGAATACGCTGCCTGCGCTTTTGCTTCCATTCCGATCGGCATGGATCTGCAGCAGCACCGCCGCGCTGCCTGGGAGCGCATGGCAGAACGGTATTTTTCCGTCGAAGACCAGAAACGCCTTGCCGCAGTGGAGAATGCTGAAACGCTGTTTTTCCGGATCTGGACCGAGGAGGAGAGCTACGGCAAGTGGAGGGGAACCGGTCTTTCGGGTTCTCTTGGAACGGAAAAGAAAGAGGGCTTCTGCACGCATTTCAGTCCGGAGAAAGGATATGAAGGCGCCGTCTGGGCAGCGGAGCCCGTGAAAATCTGCATGAAAAGAATAGAACCATAAAAACCGTGCATAACCTGTCCCGCCATCTCATATATATAACGATAAGAGGTGGTGAAGATGAAAAGGACAGGAAGACAAAAGGATATTGTTACGCCAGAGAAAAAACAGGAGCAAAGGGAACTTTTGCGCCTGTTTTCTGCGAATATACGGAAAATTCTGAAAAACACAGATCTGCTGGCCGATGACCTGCAGGAAATCCGTCTGCGGACCGGCGCGCCGCTTCTGGTGGTCGCAAAGGATCAGGAGTACTTTCTGACCCCGGACGGAGCAATGACCGGGGAGTGGGAGAAAGGTTATCCCGTCTCACCGACGGATATCCGCGATACGATGGATTACATAGGAAGTTTTTCCCTCTACGCCTACGAGGATGAACTGCGGCAGGGTTTTCTGACCGTGGAGGGCGGCCACCGGATCGGCATTGCCGGAAAGACGGTAATCGAAGGGGAAAAGGTGAAAGGCATCAGCCATATATCCTGCATCAACGTGCGGGTTGCTCATGAGAAAAAGGGCTGCGCGGACCGAGTGATGCCGTACCTTTGGGAAGACGGCCGTTTCCTGCACACCCTGATTGTCTCCGCACCCGGCTGCGGCAAAACGACGATGCTGCGCGATATCATCCGCCAGATTTCGGACGGGGAGTCGCCGTATCCGGGGCTGACCGTCGGTGTGGTCGATGAACGGAGCGAGATCGCAGGCTGCTATCTCGGCGTTGCGCAGAATGATGTCGGCATCCGCACCGATGTGCTCGACTGCTGTCCGAAGGCGGAGGGCATGATGATGCTGATCCGCGCCATGTCGCCCGATGTGGTGGCAGTCGATGAGATCGGAACGGGCGAGGACATCCGTGCGATCGAGTCCGTCGTTAACTGCGGGTGCAAGCTGCTCGCGACCGTGCATGGCAATTCCATGGAGGATATGAAGCAGAAGCCTCTCCTGAACCGCCTCGTGGAATCCCACGTTTTCGAGCGGTACATCGTGCTGGATGCGAAACCCCACGCCGGAAGCGTACAGGCTATTTTTGACGGAAGAGGAACGACACTGTACCGAAGGGAGGCGTTTCTGTGATGCGGCTTGCAGTTTTACTGGCGGCTTCTCTTGCCTGCGTCGGGATCGGCTTTGCAAAGAGTGCGGCGCTGTCGGCCCATGTGAAAGATCTGGAAACACTGCAGAAAATTATCCAGTATCTGCGTGGAGAGATTGTGACGGCGGCTTCCCCGCTGCCGGATGCGTTCTGGGAGACGGGAAGGCGGATGCGGGATCCGTACCGGGATTTTTTACAGGATATTTCCGAGGATATGCGCCGCCCGGACGGAAAGACACTGCCGGCGATTCTGGAAGAGAATACGGCAGTCCACCTGGCGGACACACGCCTTACAAAAGAAGAAAAAGAAGAGCTGCAGGAGGCCGGATGCAGCCTTGGAACCGGGGATCGCGCCATGCAGAAGGCGAATCTGGACCGGTATGAGGCACGCCTTGTGCAGCGGATCGCGGAACTGCAGAAAGGATTGCCGGAAAGGAAGAGGCTCTGTCAGAGTCTTGGAATCATGGGAGGCCTTTTTTTATTTTTGATTCTGGTTTAGGGCGTGTCTGAAAACGGAGGAGCAGGCGTGGAGGTCGGGATTCTATTTAAAATCGGGGCAGTCGGGATTCTGGTATCGGTCCTGTGCCAGGTATTAAAACACAGCGGCCGGGAAGAACAGGCATTTCTTGCAAGCCTTGCCGGTCTTGTGCTGGTGCTGTTCTGGATTCTTCCCTATATTTCCGCGCTGTTTGAGGACATCAAACAACTGTTTACAATTTAAGAGCAGGGAGAAAAAACGGAGGGGATCATATGGATATACTTCGGATCGCTGCGCTTGGCACGGCGGGCGTGCTGCTTGGAATCACAGTAAAGGGAGCAAAGCCGGAATTTGCCCTTCTTGTGACGGTCGGTGCCGGTCTCTGCATTCTTGCCGGGACCGTCGGAAAAATGCAGTATCTGCTCGGCATGCTCGCACAAATGAAATCGTATCTCCCGGTGGACTCATCGTATCTGAATACGCTGCTGAAAATGCTTGGGATCACGTATGTGGGGCAGTTTTCCGCCGGGATCTGTAAGGATGCGGGCTATTCTTCCATTGCAGGGCAGATTGAACTGTTCGCCCGCCTGGCGGTCCTTGCCGTCAGTATGCCAGTGCTGCTCGCTCTGCTGGAAACGGTTCATGATTTTCTGTAAAAAAGCCGGATGGGGCATGGCGCTGCTTTTTCTGTGTCTCATTTTCGGAACGGGAAGAACGCAGAAAATCGAAGCAGCGGTACAAAACGTGCCGGAGAGCCTGGAAGAAGAATCACGTTTGGACACCGTAGGAACAGATCAGGAGACGGAGCGTGCGGCGGTCAGAGAAAAGAAAGGACAGCAGGAGAAAGAAGCGGGGGATACCGAAACGGATCAGGCAGCAGCAGCGCAGGACGAACTTCTTGCAGAACTCGACTTCGATGCAATCCAGCAGGAAGTGGACAGCCTGCTGTCCAGCCAGCAGTTTTCTTTTGCCGGTACGGTGCGTTCTCTTTTGCAGGATGGCGATCCCTTCCGCATTTTCCGTGCCGGAAATGCCGTTCTCTCCTGTGCCAAAACAGCATTCCTTGCGCAGAAGGGGCTGATGAAGGAGCTGTTTCTCCTCGTTCTGGCAGGCGCGGTGCTCGGCAGTTTTTCCTCTCTCTTTGAAGGAAAACAGGTCAGGGACGCCAGTTTTTATATGGTCTATCTGCTTGCGCTTGCACTGATTCTGAAAAATTTCCAGTCGAGCGGGGAAAACCTGAAAGCTGTCATCACATCGCTGGTCGCTTTTATGCGGATCCTGACGCCATCCTACTATCTGGCGGCCGCGGCCGCCGGTGGTGCATCATCAGCCGTGATGTTTTATCAGATGCTCCTTCTAGTGATTCTGGCTGTCGAAAAGCTTCTGCTCGCCCTCGTCCTCCCGATGATCCATATCTATCTGCTCATCGCCCTTGTAAACGATCTTTCCGGCGAGGAGATTTTGTCCCATATGACAGAGCTGCTGGAAACCTGCGTGAACGGCCTTTTAAAATCGTCGCTCGGCGTACTTGTGGGAATGCAGATGATCCGGAATCTGATCGCACCGGCGCTCGATTCCCTGCGGCAGATGGCACTCTGGCGGACTGCCGGAATGATTCCCGGCATCGGAAATGCGGTGAATGCTGTAACCGAGTTGGTGGCAGGCTCCGCGGTGCTGATCCGCAACTGCTTTGGCGTGACGGCAATGCTGGTACTGCTCGCAGCAGGCATGGTCCCCGCCGTTCAGCTTCTCGTTTCGGGTCTTTCCTTCCGCCTTCTCGCCGCGGCGGCGCAGCCCGTCTCGGACAAGCGGATCGCGGGATGTCTTGCGGCGGCAGGAAAAGGATATGCGATGCTTCTGCGTCTCCTTCTGACCGTAGAAATCCTGTTTCTGCTGACGATTGCAATCCTGGCGGGAACTTTTTCCTAGAGCGTGTCTGAAAAAGGCTTTTCGCAAACTGGGGCTTGCAGATTGCGGAAATGATTTTTCAGACATGCTCTAGCATGTAGTTGGGCAGGCAGCGGCGGGAGGCGGCATGGTAGAAGAGATTCTGCAGTGGCTTAAGAATATTTCAATTTTTCTGATTTTTATGACAACTGTGCTGAACCTGATCCCGGAGAAGGAGGACAAGAAGCCGGTTCAGTTTTTTCTTGGAATTGTGATGGTACTGATTTTTTTTCAGCCCGTGCTAAAAGCGGGAGGTTTGGAGCAGAAAATGGCGCAGACGCTCGACCGTCTGACGCTGGAAGAGGAGGCAGCAGCAATGGAAAATGTACAGATTCGTGCAGAAAGCTTTGAAAAACAGTATTACGTGGGCGCCTGGGAAAAAGAGACGGAGCGCCAGATCCGGATGTATCTGTCAGAGAGCGGCATTCCGGGGGCAGCCGTTTCGGTAACGCTGGAGCCGGGAAACACCGGTGAGGCAAAAGAGATCCGCATTGAAGCGCCGATGCGGCAGACGAGCATTTACCGCGAAGAACAGAAAAAACAGCGGGAAATGCTCGATGAAAAGCTGACAGAGATCAAAAGTGTTTTAAGTGAGGTCTACGGAACCGATCCGGCGCATATTATGGTAGAGATTTCGGAATAGGCCTATGAGGGAAAAGGCAGCGGCGTTTTTCCGGAAACAGAAAAAGGAGCAGTGGATGCTGTACTTCCTGCTGGCGGCAATCGGCGTTGTCCTGCTGCTGCCGACGGGAACAAAAAAGACCAGTGAGGAGACAGAACAGCCGCAGGAGACGGCTGCGCGTCCGGCGGGGGATGCGGGACTTTCGGTGCAGGAGGAGATGGAACAGCGCCTTTGTGACGCACTTTCCCAGATGGACGGTGTGGGCGCAGTGCACGTCGTGGTGACGCTGGAATCCACAGGAAAAAAGATTGTGGAAAAAGATGTCCCAACGCGGAGCACAACGGAGGAAAACAAGAAGGGAGAGGAGACCGGAAGCGTTACATCCTCGTCGCAGGATGAGGCAACTGTCTATGAAAAGACACAGAACGGAGCCGAGACACCGTATGTGGTTTCCGAGGAGTACCCGGCGGTGCGCGGCGTGCTCGTTATCGCAGAAGGCGGGGGAAACCCGGTGACGATACAGGAGATTCAGGAGGCCGTGATGGCATTATTTCAGGTGGGCGCAAATAAGATTAAAGTAGTCAAAATGAAGTAAAGGAGTCAAATGCGTGGAAAAATTAGAACAGGAAATGAATGCACCTGAGAAAATGGCAGAGACACCATCGCCGAAAAAGACGGCCGGGAAAAAGAAAAAATTCCGGAAAAATCAGGTCATCATCACCGCCCTTGCGATCATGATTGCCGTCGCCGGATACATCAACTATGCTGACAGTACCCTGTCCACGAAGGAGAAGGCAGACGGAACCACGGCGGATGCCAGCACCGTTTTAAAAGACATCTCCAGCCTGGACACCGACATCACCGACGAGGTGGATGCCGGCACAGCAGGGGACTCGTCGCGGACCGTCACCGAAACGCCGGGAGAGGCAGTCCTTGCCGGGGCATCTACATACATGGCCCAGGCCAGAATCGACCGCGAACAGATCCGTTCCCAGAACAAAGACACTTTAAATGAAATCATCAACAACACCAACCTCTCCGAAACCGAGCGCCAGAGCGCCGTCCAGAGCATGGTGGAAATGACGGAACTCGTAGAAAAAGAGTCGGCAACCGAACTCCTCCTCGAAGCCAAAGGCTTCACCGACGTCGTCGTAAACCTGACCGGCGAAACCGCCGACATCGTCGTTCCGATGAAAGAAGTAACCGAGGAACAGCGTGCCCAGATCGAAGACATCGTAACCCGCAAAACCGGAATCGGCGTAGAAAACATCGTCATCACCCCCATGAGCTCCGCCGCCGACACAGCCGCAGAGGAGAGTGCTCAGTAAATTTTGATATCCACGTAAAAAATCCGGAAACGCAAAATCATGCGTTCCCGGATTTTTTCACGTAATTCTATTTAATTTGCACCATGTGCTGTTCTTGCAACCGTCTGCAGTGCTTTCTTCACCGGCGGCAGCGAGATCAGAATCACCGTCAGCACACCTTCAGCCAGCAGATAGCTGTAGTTGTAAATAATCGGATACAGCGCCTTTAAAGACTGCGGGAAATTCTCCGGCATATAATCCATCCAGTACAGATACCCGCCTAACGTATGGAAAAATCCCCTCGCCAGCACAGCTACAATATACCCGATCAGCAGCCCGTTTTTCTTCTTTCCAAAGAATCCGGCCACACCCAGCGCCGCAAACGCAAACACATAATCACAGCACACCTGGAACAGCGACAGCACATACGGCCCCTGGATAAACTGCAGCAGTCCATAAGCAAAACCAACGAGAATACCCGTCTTCGCCCCATACCAGTTCGCAATCAGCACAATAAACAGCATCGAAAACAACGTAACCGATCCCCCGTACGGCAGCTCAAACACCTTCACATACGAAGTCACAAACGCCAGCGCCATCCCCATCGCACAAAACGCCAGCTTCCTTGCATCCATTCCCGTCCCCTTACTCTTCTGAGCAGAAAGAACCGAAGCAATCACCACCAGCGCCACCATCAGCACCACGCATCCAACATAACCGGCAGTCGTCAGTCCGCCGTCAGCAGTAACAAAAAAACTCATAAAAAAACCTCCTTCGCATTCCGCTTGGAGGGGCTCACATAAAAACACAGTCCCGAATCACCTCCGAAACCACGTTCCAGCTTCCCTACGCAGGAATTATCCCGTTCAGGTAGTGAGGGTCCGTGAGCTTATCCCTGTCCCACGTTCTCAGCCAAAGGCTCCCCTAGCGTCTTATTATTTTAACGTATTAAAGTATACCAACCTCCCCCTTATTTGTCAACCTACCCGTTTTTTCATCCAAATACATGTTGACAAGAAGTACATACAAGTGCTATATTACAATTAGTTCAATCATTAAACTAATTGTACGAAAGGAGCACCAACACAATGCAGATTCTGAAAGTAACAGACGAAGCATTCCGCCAGTACGGCAAAGTCATCAAAGACCTCGACGTCAGCGACATCATCACCGCCATGTCCGAGACCCCATGTCCCGACGACGTAGTCTACGAGCCTTCCATTGAAAGCCTCGAAGCCTGCAAAAGCGCCCAGTCCGTATCCGACAGCCTCTACGGCGGCATGCCGATCCAGATCGGCTACTGCAACGGCCACAACCATTTACTGAACGCCGTAGAATACCACCGCGACAGCGAAATCAACATCGCCGTAACCGACCTGATCCTGATCCTCGGAAAAGAACAGGACATCACCGAAGACCACACCTACGACTCATCCAAAATGGAGGCCTTCTTAATCCCGGCCGGAACCACCATTGAAGTCTACGCAACCACCCTCCACTACGCACCATGCAACGTGGCAGCCAGCGGCTTCAAATGCGTCGTAGTCCTTCCAAAAGGAACCAATACCGACATCACCCTGGAAGAAAAACACACCCCGGAAGACGACCTGCTCTTCGCCAGAAACAAATGGCTCTTAAGCCACCCGGATGCAAACATCGCTGGAAGCGTAGCAGGCATCAAAGGAGAAAACCTCTCGGTAAAATAAAACCAGAGACAAAACCAGAAATCAGAAACACTGCCCCAAAAGAGCAGTTCTGAACATAAAAAGAAACCAAAAACCAAGAAAACCAAAAAAAGGAGGATCTTCAAAAATGATCAACAATACACCGGAAATCAAATTAGGTATCGTTGCAGTAAGCCGTGACTGCTTCCCGAACAGCCTTTCCGAGAACAGAAGAAAAGCAGTCGTAAAAGCATACGACGGAGAAATCTACGAATGTCCAATCATCGTCGAGAATGAAATCGACATGATGAACGCACTCGAAGACCTGAAAAAAGCAGAGTGTGATGCACTTGTTGTATACCTTGGAAACTTCGGACCGGAGACCGAGGAAACCCTGCTTGTAAAATACTTCGACGGACCTTGCATGGTAGTAGCAGCAGCAGAAGAGACCGGCGACGACCTTGTAGGCGGACGCGGCGATGCATACTGCGGCGTTCTGAACGCAAGCTACAACCTGAAACTGCGCAACCTGCACGCATACATTCCGGAGTACCCGGTTGGCGATGCAGAAGACGTAGCAGCCATGATCAAAGATTTCGTACCGGTTGCAACTGCAGTTGTAGCTGTTAAGAACCTGAAAATCATCAGCTTCGGACCGCGTCCGACCAACTTCCTGGCATGTAACGCACCGATCAAACAGCTGTACAACCTCGGCGTAGAAATCGAAGAGAACTCCGAGCTTGACCTGTTTGAAGCATTCAACAAACACGCAGGCGACGAGAGAATCCCGGCAGTCGTAGAAGATATGGCAAAAGAGCTCGGCGAAGGAAACCTGAAACCGGAAATCCTGCCGAAACTGGCTCAGTACGAGATCACCTTGTTAGACTGGATCGAAGCACACAAAGGCTCCAGAAAATACGTAACCCTGACCGGAAAATGCTGGCCGGCATTCCAGACACAGTTCGGATTCGTTCCTTGCTATGTCAACAGCCGTCTGACCAAGATGGGCATCCCGGTATCCTGTGAGGTAGATATCTACGGAACACTGTCCGAGTTCATCGGAACCGTTGTATCCAAAGACACCGTAACACTCCTCGACATCAACAACACCGTTCCGAAGGATATGTATGAGAGCGAAATCAAAGGCAAATTTGATTACACCTTAAAAGATACCTTCATGGGATTCCACTGCGGAAATACCGCTTCCACCAAACTGGCATTCTGCTCTATGAAATATCAGATGATCATGGCAAGAACCCTTCCGGAAGAAGTAACACAGGGTACCCTCGAGGGAGATATCGTTCCTGGAGACATCACCTTCTATCGTCTGCAGAGCACATCTGACGCAAAACTGCGCGGATACATCGCAGAGGGCGAGGTTCTTCCTGTAGCAACACGTTCCTTCGGAAGCATCGGTATCTTCGCTATTCCGGAGATGGGCAGATTCTACCGTCACGTACTGGTAGAGAAAAACTATCCGCATCACGGCGCAGTAGCATTCGGACACTTCGGAAAACCGTTATTCGAAGTATTCAAAATGCTCGGTGTTGAAGTAGATGAGATCGGCTACAACCAGCCGAAGGGTGTTCGTTACCCGACAGAGAATCCGTGGGGCTAATCCGTTCCGGAAGATTCACTGAAAAATAAGAAAGATATGCAGTAACGCATAAGCAAAAGGGCGGAGCAGAGATCTAGGTCTGCTGCCGCCCTTTTTGAAAAAGAGTAGAAAAAGGAGATTCGACATGTATTTTATTGGTGTTGACCTTGGTACTTCCGCTGTCAAACTGCTTCTGATGGACGAGGAAGGCAAAATTGTAAATATTGTATCGAGAGAGTATCCGCTGTATTTCCCGCATCCAGGCTGGTCTGAGCAGAAACCGGAAGACTGGTGGGAGCAGAGCAAAGAGGGAATCCGCGAGCTGGTAAAAGACGTAGACAAATCCCAGGTAGCCGGCATCAGCTTCGGCGGCCAGATGCATGGCCTTGTCATCCTGGATGAGAACGATAACGTCATCCGCCCGGCGATCCTCTGGAACGACGGCCGTACCGCAAAACAGACCGATTATCTGAACACCGTAATCGGAAAAGAAAAACTCTCCGAGTACACCGCAAACATTGCATTTGCAGGCTTTACCGCACCGAAGATTCTCTGGGTGAAAGAAAATGAGCCGGATAACTTCGCAAAAATCTGCAAAATCATGCTTCCAAAAGATTACCTGGCATACCGTCTCTCCGGCGCATTCGTAAGCGACTACTCCGATGCATCGGGCATGCTTCTGATGGATGTCAAGAACAAATGCTGGTCCAAAGAGATGGCAGAAATCTGCGGTATTTCCCTGGAGATGCTGCCGGAGCTCCATGAGAGCTTTGACGCTGTCGGAACCTTAAAACCGGAAGCAGCAGCAGAACTTGGACTGCCGGAGACCTGTAAAGTTGTAGCAGGAGCCGGAGACAACGCAGCAGCCGCAGTCGGAACCGGAACCGTAGGTGACGGCATGTGCAACGTTTCCCTTGGTACAAGCGGAACCGTATTCATTTCCAGCAACAAATTCGGCGTAGACAGCCACAATGCCCTGCACGCATTCGCACATGCAGACGGCCACTATCACCTGATGGGATGCATGCTGAGTGCAGCTTCCTGCAACAAATGGTGGATGGATGAAATCATCCGCACAAAAGAATATACAAAAGAGCAGGAGAACATCACAAAACTTGGCGAGAATAATGTCTTCTTCCTGCCGTATCTGATGGGCGAGCGTTCCCCGCACAACAACCCGGATGCAAGAGGAACCTTCATCGGCCTGACCATGGACACCACAAGAGAGGATATGACCCAGGCTGTTCTCGAGGGCGTTGCCTTTGCGATCCGCGATTCCTTTGAGGTAGCAAAATCCCTCGGCATCCAGATCGAGAGAACGAAAATCTGCGGAGGCGGTGCAAAGAGCCCGCTGTGGAGACGCATGATCGCAAACGTGCTGAACATCAAAGTGGACCGTATTGAGTCCGAGGAAGGCCCGGCACTTGGCGGAGCCATGCTGGCAGCCGTTGCCTGCGGTGTCTTTTCATCCGTAGAAGAGGCGGCAGAAAAAATTGTTCGTGTGACAGAGACCATCGAGCCGGAACCGGAACTGGTTGAGAAATATGAGCGCCAGTATCAGAAATTTGCAAAGATTTATCCGACCGTAAAAGATCTGTTTACAGAGCTGCTGTAATAAAAAGAGGTAAGAAATAAGATGAAGAAAGTGGAACATGGGAAAACATTTGACCGGAATGCAGCAAACCCGCCGGCGTTTGAAATCTTTCACAACACCGTGACAGAAGGCTATCCGGAGCACTGGCATACCGCAATTGAAATTATCATGCCGACCAGAGGCGAATATGAGGTTGTTGTCGGAAAAGACAGCTATAATCTGAAAGAGGGCGACATCATTATGATCAATTCCGGCGTTGTACACGGAATGAGATTCGTATCCCAGGGAGAACGGATTGTCATGCTGGTGGAACCGGGCTGTGTGGAGAATCAGGAAGAAATGGAAACGATTTTCCTGCGGCTTCCGGCCATCTACTTCAAAAAAGAGGATGAGGAAGATCCCTTCTATCTGTTTCTACGCAGCCAGATTCTGGAACTGGTGCGGGAATACGATAATGAGGGCGCAGTGATGACGCACAGAATCTGCACCGGCCTCAAAGAGCTTTTTTCAGAGTTTGGCCGCAAGGGCTTTTCGGATGCCAACGCGCAGAATACGTTCGGGGCAATGAAGCAGCAGGAATATATAGAGGCTGTTTTAAGCGCCTGCCGTTATATCAATGTCCATTACATGGAGAATCTTTCTCTCGAGGAAGTAGCTGCGGTCAGCGGATTTTCCAAGTTCCACTTTACCAGAATTTTCAAGCAGTACATGAACATGACATTCTATGAGTACCTCAATTCTAAACGCGTCAAACGCGCAGAGGAGCTTCTGTACGACAAAAAGATGAGTATCACGGATGTGGCGATGAATTCCGGATTCTCTTCTTTAAGTGCCTTCAACCGTACCTTCAAGACGGTAAAGGCCTGTTCGCCGAGCGATTACCGCAGACAGCGGGAGTCGATGGTACAGGCTTTGCTGATGCAGGGATAAAAGGACTTGTATTTCACACTTTACTGTGCTAAAATGGTAGTATTCCGAGTTATAAGAATGAGATGGGGACTTAATTTTCGTACAGGAGGGCTTGAAATGAACAAGAAACTTCATTCAGAAGCAGTAGACCAGCTTTTTGAGGCAATTTTGTGTCTGAAGAATAAGGAAGAATGCTATACTTTTTTTGAGGATGTATGCACCATCAATGAACTGCTTTCGCTGTCGCAGCGGTTTGAAGTGGCGAAAATGTTGCGGGAGAAGAGAACGTATCTGGAAATCTCCGAAAAGACGGGAGCATCCACGGCGACGATCAGCCGCGTGAACCGTTCCTTAAGCTATGGAAACGACGGATATGAGATGGTGTTTGAACGGATGGAAAAGAAAGAAAATGTGTAAAATCAAAAAAGACGGTGCGATTCCAACGCAGCCGTCTTTTTTTGATTACACATTTGTTCTTAATTTTTCTTTTTCGGATCAGAAGGCGCCGCGAGGGATGCCAGTTCATCCACCATGTGCTCGATCATCTGTTTTTTCAGATAGACATCGAAACTCAGCAGACAGATAAACGAAAAGAGCTGGAGAAATTCCCGGTCCTCCTCCGGTGAGCTGCCGAACATGGACTTGGATACATCCGCTTTTTTCAGAAGATCTTCTTTTACGGATGCAATTTCTTCTTTTTCCATCTGGAAAATTTCGTCGTAGATATCTTTGATGGAAAAGCCGCTCTCCGTGCCGAAATACCGATCGGTGATCGGGGCGAGCAGTGTCTGGATATCCGTGATCGAGAGGATGTTTTTAAAGTAGTAAATAAAAACCAGAAGCATCATGTGCTCCGGCGAATATTTCTTTTTGACCGGCGGCGGGAGCAGCTTGTTTTTTGCATAGTTGTTGATCATTGTTTTTGTCAGAACCTTATCGGACTCGAAGCGGCGCGAAGAAGCGAGCTGTGCGTCCATAAAGGTCGTGACCTGGTCCATATATAAAGCAATGTTCGGGATTTCCTCCGGGCGGATGCCTTCGAGAGAATCCAGTGAATTCAGTAAATCATGAAGAATTTTATCTGAGTCTATCGTCATTTGTTATCACCTCACTGTTCCCATTATATAGTTTTTAATACCAGATAGCAAGGACTTTGCGAAAAAAGTTTCCATGATAAAAATGCAACGTATGTTCGTTCTTACTTGTAACCGGGGCGGATTTGTTATATACTGAGATGCATGTGAAAAGATTCGAAGCAGATGAAGGAGAAAGAACATGAATCAGACAGAAACAGGATTAAACCCGATGCAGATGGAAGCTGTGGAGCACACCGAAGGGCCGCTTCTGATCCTTGCAGGTGCCGGTTCGGGAAAGACGAGGGTACTGACGCACCGCATCGCCTCCCTGATCAGGGACAAAGGCGTCAATCCGTGGAATATTATGGCGATCACTTTTACGAACAAGGCCGCCGGAGAAATGCGTGAGCGTGTCGATAAAATCGTGGGATACGGATCGGAGCGGATCTGGGTCAGCACCTTCCATTCCAGCTGCGTGCGGATTCTGCGCCGCCATGCTGAACGTCTGGGATACGCCAACAATTTTGCAATTTACGATACCGATGACCAGAAATCGCTGATCAAGGACATCATGAAACGGCTCCAGATGGATCCGAAACTGTACCGCGACCGTGCGATCATGGCGGCAATTTCGTCCGCAAAGGATGAGATGATCGAGCCGGACCAGTACCGGATTGACGCGGGAATCGACTGGAAGCTGCAGAAGTATGCGGCAGTTTATGCGGAGTATCAGGCAGAGTTAAAGAAAAACAATGCGATGGACTTCGATGATCTGCTGGTACAGACCGTAAAATTATTCCAGCAGTTCCCGGAAGTGCTCGACTATTATCAGGAGCAGTTCCGCTATATCATGGTCGATGAGTATCAGGATACCAACACGGTTCAGTTCCGCTTTGTGAGCCTTCTGGCGGCAAAATACCGCAATCTCTGCGTTGTCGGCGATGATGATCAGTCGATCTACAAATTCCGCGGGGCGAATATTGAAAATATTCTGAGTTTTGAGCATGTATTCCCGGATGCGAAGGTCATTAAACTGGAGCAGAATTACCGTTCTACGCAGAATATTCTGAATGCGGCAAATGAAGTGATTGCGAATAACCAGGGACGAAAAGCAAAACGCCTGTGGACAGAGAACCCGGAGGGTGACCTGATCGATCTGCGGCAGTTCCAGAGCGGTTTTGAGGAGGCGGAGTACGTGGCAGGAGAAATCACGCGCGGCGTCCGCACGGAGGGAAAGAAGTATCGTGATTATGCAATTCTCTACCGTACCAACGCACAGTCCCGTCTTTTTGAGGAGAAACTGCTGCTTGCAAATGTTCCATATAAAATCGTGGGCGGTGTCAACTTCTATGCGAGACGCGAGATCAAGGATCTGCTGGCGTATCTGCGTGTGATCGAGAACCCGGAGGATGACCTTGCGGTACTGCGTATCATCAACGTTCCGCGGCGCGGTATCGGAGCGGCGACGATCAACAAAGTGCAGGACTGGGAGGCAGAGCAGGGCATCCGTTTCTACGATGCGCTTCTCGAGGCCGAGTATGTGCCGGGGCTGATGCGGTCTTTAAATAAGATTAAATCCTTCACGTCCTTTTTACAGGTACTCCGCGCGAAAGCAGATTATCTGTCGGTCAAAGAGCTGCTGAATGAAATCATCGAGGAGACCGGCTATGTAGCAGATCTGCAGGCGGAGGGAACCGAAGAAGCGGCAGCCCGCATCGAGAACATCGACGAGCTGATTTCAAAGATTGCGGATTATGAGGAGAGCGCCGAACAGCCATCTCTCGGTGGTTTTCTGCAGGAGGTTGCGCTGGTGTCTGATATCGACTCGGTGGATGAGGAGAGCGATTACGTGCTGTTGATGACACTGCATTCCGCAAAAGGACTGGAGTTCCCGAACGTATTCCTTGCCGGCATGGAGGATGGCATTTTCCCAAGCTACATGACGATCACCGGGGATGATCCGTCGGAGCTGGAGGAGGAGCGCCGTCTCTGCTACGTGGGCATCACGCGTGCGATGCAGCATCTGACATTGACGTGTGCGCGCCAGAGAATGATCCGCGGCGAAGTGCAGTACAACAAGATGTCCCGTTTTGTCAAAGAGATTCCGCGGGAGCTGATTTCCCTGGAGCGGGAGCGCGGGGAGATCGAAGACCGGAAGCCGAAGATGGACATTCCGACGAGAGGCAGCGTCTATGCGGCGATGAAGCAGGCATTCCGCGAGAAGCCGCAGCAGGCGAAAACCTTCAGCGCGCAGAAGGCGACGAAACTCGATTACGAAATCGGGGATACGGTGCGCCATATCAAGTTCGGTGTCGGCATTGTCACGGATATCGTGGACGGCGGAAGAGATTATGAAGTTACCGTCAACTTCGACCAGGCTGGTACGAAGAAAATGTTTGCTTCGTTTGCAAAACTGAAAAAGTTATAAGGAGAACGAGAGCGTGTCGGAAAACAAAATTCCGGCACGCTCTTTTTTCGACTGATGCGGCAGACGCTCAGGTGGTAATCAGGGTGGAATAGCCGTCGCGGCGCAGGCGGCGTTCCATCAGAATGGCATTTCCGAGCTGGCGGTAAGCGCCGACCTGGACCTTGAAAAAGCCGTCCTCGGCGAGAAGAAAAGCGGGATAGCCCTGGTCGAGAAGGTCGTAAAGCATACGGTCGGCATTCTGGCGGATGCGGAAAAGGCCGGTCTGGACACGGTAGAAGGTTTCCGGTGTGTCGGAAGGATTTTCCTGTTCCGGCGGCGTGGGACGGGGCGAAGCGGAAGCAGTGACGGTATCCGCTGTTGAAACGGACGGACGGGCGGCTTCCGTTTCCGCAGCGCGCCGGTCAGCCTCCGTGACCGTCTCGAGATCCAGCGTTCCAAGCACTGCATCCGCGATGGCGCGGGCGATTTCTTCCTGCTTTTCATCGTAGAGCGTATTGTCCTGCTCATTGTTCAGAAAGCCGGTTTCAATCAGAAGAGCCGGCATTTTCGTCCGCCGCAGAACAACAAGCCCTGGCCGTGCCTTGACACCGAGATTCCGGAATCCCAGCTCCGAGAGCGCGCCGTTAATGTTTTCTGCCATTGTCTGTTTGATGCCGGAGTTGTCATAGACAAGCGTTTCCACGCCGGTATACTGGTTCGGTTCCTCCGAAGAATTCCGGTGAAAAGAAATAAAAAAGTCGGCATCCGCCTGATTGGCCATCTGCGCCTTTTCAAACGGCGTCTGATAAACATCGGTTGTGCGGGTATAAATGACAGAGACACCCTGCTGGGAAAGAAGCTCGCCGACCGCGATGGCGAGGGAAAGATTGTCATCCTTTTCCCTGCGTCCCTCATAGACAGCGCCCGGATCACTTCCCCCGTGTCCGGCATCAATTACGATAGTATAGGGCATAAGATCAAAGCTCCTGAAAATACGGTTCTACTTACGATATGAAGAAAGGACGAAAAAGGTTATACTTTTTTTAGTTTTATTTCATTGTATCGTATACGGGCGGTGTGTTAGAATAGGAGATAACATTAGGAAAGTGTGTCAAAAAATCTGCGGAGGATACAAAAGACACACAGATGAGAGTGAGGATTTCATGAGAATTACAATATTCAGTCTGGGGGGACTGCTTGGGCAGTATGTGACCAACACGGCGCTTCTTCACGGCGCACAGGTGACCGCCTACGTGCCGGATGCAAAAGCGATCTGGCCGAGAAAAAATATGACCGTGATTGAGGGAAGCCTTCAGAACCGGGAACGCGTGCTGGAGGCACTGCTGGAAGCGGATGCAGTCATCAGCGTGATGACTCCGATGCGTGTGAAACATGTAAAAGAAGAGGAGACACCGCTGGCTGACGGAAACGCAATGATTCTCTCGGCCATGAAGCAGCTTGGAAAAACGCGGTTTGTGACGGTAGGCCATGTCTGCATTCATGCGTTTGGAGACTGCGAGGACAAATACCAGAGAATGAGTACGAAATTCATGCAGATTTTCTGGCCAGGTGTCTATAAAGATATGCAGAAGATGGGACAGGTTCTGGCACGGAGCGATCTGAACTGGACACTGGTGCGGACGTGTCCGGGAAGAGACGGGAAAGTGAAAAAGGTAGGGCAGAACTGCAGTATTTCGCTGGACGGCAGCCAGTTCCGGCCTGGATACTCGAGAGAGGCCCTGGCGGAATTTCTGTACGAGGCGGCCGCCGATCAGCAGATGTACAGCAGAAAAATGCCCATTTTTTACAGAGAGGGGTAAGAATGGATTTTTCAATTTTATATGCACTGCAGCATCTTCACAATGCAGTGCTCGATCGGGTGATGGTGGGAATCACTTCACTTGGAAATGCGGGATGGATCTGGATTGCGCTGACCGCCGTTTTCTTAATCCTTCCGAAATACCGGAAATGCGGTGTAAGAATGGCGATCGCGCTGATTTTAGATTTGATTTTATGTAATCTGGTGTTAAAGCCGCTGGCAGCGCGCCCGCGTCCGTGCTGGATTGACGAGCAGGTAAAGCTGCTGGTTGCCGCTCCGAAGGACTATTCCTTCCCATCGGGCCATTCGGCAGCCTCGTTTGCGGCGGCAGTCTCTATTTTTGTGATGCACAAAAAAGAAGGAGCTGCCGCACTGATTCTGGCCTGCCTGATTGCATTTTCCAGACTGTATCTGTTTGTGCATTTCCCGACCGATGTCCTAGCGGGAATTGCGGTTGGTTTTATCTGTGCTTTTCTGGCTGCGAAGATCCAGAACGGTTTTCTTCTTCATTCTCGAGGTCGATAAAACGGAACGAAAGCATCAGATACAGAATTTCATCCGGGCTGGAAAGATCAGATTCTAAAATTTCCTTGATCTTTTCCAGGCGGTAGAGCAGGGTACTGCGGTGGATAAAAAGCTCACGCGCCGTCTGGACGACATTGCAGTGGTTGTCCAGATAGCAGCGGAGCGTCCGCATATAGTCACTGCCGGAGCTGTCGTCGTGCTCCTGCAGAAAGAGAAGTCTCTCATGGCACAGCATGTAGCCTGGGAGCTTTTTTGTTGCCTGATCGAGGATGTAGTCAAACGAGATATCGTTGAACGGATGCATCCGTTTGTCGGGATATTTTCGCGTACCGAACTGCAGGGCGATTTTTGCCTGGATATACTGGCGGCGCAGATTCATGTGGCCGTTCATGCAGCGCGAAAAGCCGGCATTTAAGGAACTGTCCTCCACAAAGTGCACCATGCGTTCCATCAGATCGGTCATGGAAAAATCGGACAGCGTGAGGTTAAAGAACGCAACGATACCGCCGCCGTGCGGAAACGCGGAGCAGCCGGTCAGAATGTTTTCCAGATAGGCGCAGACCGAGTTTGCCGTCAGGTTTTTCTGATCCATATCGGAGAGCTGCAGATAGAGGCAGCAGTAGGTGTGGCGGGAATGCCAGCCGAGCGCATCGAGAGCCTGGCTGACCGCAATATAGTCGGCCATCCGGTCGTCGAGGGCACGGAGCAGCACGGTGTGAAGCGACTGCGCCGGCGAGGTTTTCTGCATCACATTGTGCAGGAAGGCGTGATGGATCATTTCTGCAAGAAATTCAAGAAGAAAGCCTTCGGAATCAGAAAGATCCTTTTTCGTGTCGAGGAGCAGCAGGCGGTAGGCGCTCTGACCATGCTGCGTGATGTTGACGCAGAGGGAACCAAGTCCCGTTACGTGATCCGGAAAGCGGAACCATCCATCGAGATCGCGGACGGACGCGTATTCGCTGCTTTCTGTCAAGGAGAGCAGAAGCGGGCGCGTTGCATCGAGGGAGCCAAACACCTTTTCGGGAAAAAAGGAAGGTTCTTCGGACGCTGCGGCGATGATGGAAAAATCCATGCCGACCACCATCAGCGGGTGGGCAAAAACAGGCAGGGAGAGATTTAAAAGATGCTGGATCGATTTTCCGTCGAGCCGTGCCTGCATCAGCTCCTTCTGCCAGGAATCGTACGTCCAGAAAAGCTCCTGCAGGAACGAAAAAACAGCGGATACGCTGCTTTTAACGGCGATCGAAACCGGAGCCGGAAGTTCCTCCGGCAGTTCTTCGGTACAGAGAAGAAAAAGGGAGCTGCTTTCTTCAGGGAGGGAGGAAAGAGAGCCGATCTGTTCTTCTGTGCAGAGAAAGACCCGGTGCGCAGTGGCTGCGGAGCTTGTCTGATAAAGAACAGGCAGTTCCAGTGTGCCGGAGAGCGGCAGGTTTTCCGGTGCAAGAACCGAAAAAGCGCTGCTTAGTTTATAAGCGAGAAATGCGGGGGAGAGCTTCATCGTATCATCCTCCCTGCGCGTGTCATATCGTAAAAATTCATAAAAACCTCCTCAGAAATGAGTGACGTTCTGCGGACGAAACCGCGGTACTTTTTATTTTAGCAGAACAAAAAGGTCTGTCAAGAAAGAAAAGACAGGGGTGCGGGAATTTTTACGGCGGCAACAAGTTAAGATTTTGTGAAGATAGTTGTGGTTTGCGGGGAAAACTGCTACAATATGGCTGATTTGGTTACTGTTCACTCAGCAGTGAAACACTTGCTGTTTCGCTGCGTAAGAATATGATTCAGGTGATTTGAAGTGGTTTTTTACAGAAGAAAAAGGAAGGTATGACTTTAATGTATCATATTATAGTAAATAAAAAATCGCGGTCGGGGCGCGGCGAGAAGCTGTGGCCGGTGATTGAGGGCGAGCTTGAGCGGCGCAGGACGGAATTTCGTGTATATCCGACAAAGTATCACGGAAGCGCACGGGAGACGGCAGCACGGCTGACCGCGAAAGGGGTATGGAATCCCGATGATGTCCTTCTGGCGATCGGCGGAGACGGTACGGCGAATGAGGCGGTCGATGGAATCACCAGCCTGTCGGATGTAAAGTTCGGTTATATTCCAACGGGAAGCGGCAACGATTTTGCGCGCGGTGCCGGAATTCCCTCCGATCCGCTGCAGGCGCTGGAAGCTGTGCTGAAAGGGGAGGAAAAGGAGATCAACATTGGAACGGCGCTTCTTGGCAGCCAAAAGCGGAGATTTCTCGTCAGCACCGGCATCGGTTTTGATGCAGGCATCTGCCACGAGGCGCTGGCATCAAAAATCAAGAATACGCTGAACCGGCTGCATCTGGGAAAACTTACGTATGTGATGATTGCACTGCGGCAGCTCTTTTATCTCGAACCGTTCACACTGGATGCAGCGCTGGAAAACGGAGAACACCGTTCGTTTGAAAATGTTCTTTTTGCAGTGACAATGAATTTTCCGTACGAGGGCGGCGGCTTTTGCTTCTGCCCGGAGGCGGACGGGACAGATGATCTGCTCGACGTGATGGTGGTTTCCAATCTTGCCAAATGGAAAGTCAGCTATCTTCTGCCGATGGCGCTGTTTGGACGCCACACGGGATTTCCTGAGGTACATATGGAGCGGTGCAGCAGCCTTTCCTTTCAGACAGACCGCGCGGAACCGGTCCACCTGGACGGAGAATCGGGCGGACACCGCACGGAGGAAAGGATCGGACTGGAAACGGAGCGTCTCCGCCTTTTGGGCGACTGGGTGAAAGAAGGGATGGAAAGATGATGTTCTGGATCATATTTTTTGCAGTGCTTGCCGTCCTGGCAGCAGGTTATTTCTTTTCCATTCTGCCGGCTACATCGAGACGGCAGGAATGTCTGAAATTTGCGGAATGGAATTATGCGCACCGCGGTCTGTGGAACGCGGCGGAGGGAGTTCCGGAGAATTCTCTTCCGGCTTTTGCCCGCGCGGCGGAGCAGGGATATGCCATCGAGCTGGATATTCAGATAACAAAGGATGGACGGATTGTGGTGTTCCACGATGACACGATGAAGCGGATGTGTGGAAACGAGGGAAAAATCAGCGATTATACGTATGAGGAACTCCAGCAGTTCCATCTGGGCGACAGCACGGAAAAGATTCCGCTGCTTCGTGAGGTACTGCAGACGGTAGACGGCCGCGTGCCGCTTTTAATCGAAATCAAGATGCCGGGACTTTCCACGGCGGTCTGTGCGGGATTTCAGAAGGAGATGGAGGGGTACACCGGTATGTTCTGCATGGAATCCTTCAACAGCCTGGCCCTCCGCTGGTGCCGCCGCCACATGCCGCAGACGCTGCGCGGCCAGCTTTCCGGCCGTTTTTCAAAGGATGATAAGGTGCATCTGATCCTGCGGATAATGGCGCGTCATCTGATGCTGAATTTTATCGGGAAACCGGATTTTATCGCCTACGACCACCGCTACGCCGACTGCCCGGGCTTCCTGATCGACCGTATGCTGTTTCGGACACCGGCATTTGCATGGACGGTAAAAGATGAGCATGTATATAACCGGACACGGAAAAAATTCGACGCGGCGATCTTTGAACATTTCCATCCCAAGGACGGCTTTCAGAAACCGAAACGGCATCACCGCAGCGGAAAAATGCAGGCGCAGAAGGTTATTGTAAAAAAAGAAAAGAACAGGTTAGAAACCGATGAATTGTTTCTTAAAAAATAATAAAGCTTATTGACTTCGGTTTTCGGTGTGCTATAATTTCAGCAGGTTGAAGAGAAAAACCTCGTCAGAAAAGTGGAGGGAAACTATGAAGACAATAAAAAAATATAAGCATTTTCTTCCGGTAGTGGTTTATGGTATTTTCTATCTGAAATGTTTTCAATATCTGGAAACGCACATTACGAAAGGTTATCATCTGATTCATACTCCGTTTGATGATATGATTCCGTTCTGTGAGTTTTTTGTGATTCCTTATTTTATGTGGTTTGGATATATTGCATGGTCTGTCCTTTATTTCGGCTTCTGCAACAAGAACCGCAGAGAATATTATCAGCTGATTATCAACCTGGGAATCGGAATGACGGCGTTCCTCGTGATCTCCTATCTGTACCCGAACGGCCAGAACCTGCGCCCGACGGTATTCCCACGGGAGAACATTTTCACGGATCTGGTCAGAGGCCTTTACCTGACAGACACACCGACCAACGTATTCCCAAGTATTCACGTATATAATTCCGTAGCCGTAGCTGTTGCCGTAGAACACAGCGAGCAGCTCAAAAACCGCCCGGTATTCCGAAACGTCTGCCTGGGCCTGACGGTGCTGATTGTGTTTTCGACCATGTTTTTAAAACAGCACTCCGTATCGGATGTGTGCTGTGCGCTTGTTATGAATGCGGGAACCTGTATGCTGCTGTACCGGCCGGCAAAGGCGGGGAATGCACTGCGGACACGGGAGAAAAAAGCGAAATATAGAATGTAAAAACGGAAACGGACGGCCCGCGCACCAGAAGGTGCGCGG